>JAITCI010000032.1 GCA_031283155.1 Spirochaetota bacterium
TCGGTTCCTAGTATGTGCAGTTTTGGTGTTTTTTGTATTGAATGAAGCCTGTGTTAGTGGGGGGTGGGGGGGGGGGGGGTAACACTCTCATTATATACCTCTTTTTTACTTCTTTGCAAGGCGCGCTTAAATTGTCTGCCCGATATTTCCTATCGTAGAGTATACCCCAAATCATTATGGAAAACAAATTTATATTGGTGAGTCCCCTGCTATCTCTTACGGACAATTCTCGTTTCGGGATAATATGCCCTAATCATCATAATGCCCGCCGCACTGTACAATGACAATTTGGTCATGTTCCACTTTATATATAATGCGATTGACTTCATCAATGCGCCTGCTCCAATAACCTTGTTTATCACCCGCCAGTGGTTCAGGTTTTCCAAGCCCGGCAAAAGGCTGCCGATCAATATCTTTCAAAATGGTATTGATTCGTTTCAGAGTTTTCTTATCCTGAGATTGCCAATATACATAATCTTTCCATGCATCGTCTGTCCACGCCTTTTGCATCCCTGCTTATCCTATTTCAGTAATTCATGAACCGTAATCTTACCTGATTCTGCGTCGGCAATGGAACGCGCAAGCCTCGCCTGATTTTTCTCGCTGTAAAACGGATCATAAATCTCAAAGGGAATTTTTCCCTCGCGCAGAGCCTGGCGGGCAAAAATATTGACCGCCGTAGAAAGATTCATCCCAAAATCGTGAAATAATTTTTCCGCATTTTCTTTTACGTTTTTGTCGAGTCGGATTGTCACATTTATTGTTTCAGACATACCGGGTATCTCCATTATCAAATTTTTACCTCTCTCAATATATCATTATTTTCGTGCAAATCAAGTAATTTGCACGAATTTTTTCTTTGGGAACAGTTGGCGCATACGAATGGACAACGCGCGTCATAAGCAAAGGATCATAGCGGTCTGCCGCTCTTCGGACGTGCCAAACCCTGCGTATAAGCCATAAGCGTTCCGCCGAGGGAAAAATACGCATCTTTCAAATAGGCTCGAAATCCTGCGCGCCATGTTTGCACAATGGGCAGATAAAATCCTCCGGCAAAACGTCGCCTTCATGGACATATCCGCAGATCTTGCAAACAAACCCTTTTTTATCTTTTGCGGGCGGGCGCGGCCTGGGTTTTATATTGGCAAAATAGTATTGGTACGTTACGCTCGGTTCATCGGATACCACAAGCGTTTGTGTAACGTCGGCCATAAATACCGTATGCGTGCCATAATCATGCGATTCGAAAACCCTTGCGGAAATCACGCAATTTGTATGTTCGGGGATATACCGTATCCCATTGGCCGCGCGCTCGCCGTACCCGGCGGCGGCAAATTTGTCGGTATCCCTTCCGCTGTGAAAACCAAATTGCTCAAAAATCCGGAAAGGCGCGCTTTCGCCCAGAATGGAAAGATTAAATTCCCGCGTTTTGGCGATCATATCATGCGTCAGATTGGTTTTATTCACGGCAATGGATATCCTAAGCGGCTCTGCGGTAATCTGGGTGGCGGTATTGATGATACAGCCGTTATCCTTTTGCCCATCCCGGGCAGTCAATACAAACAGGCCATACGACAACCTGAACATCGCGGCGGGATCAATGGATGCATTCCTCTCCTCCTTCTTCCCTGCCTCCGGCGGGCGCGGAAAATCGCAGGCGATAGCATCGGCCATAGCTTCAATAGCAGAGAGCTGTGCCGCCTTCACGCCGGACTTGATGCTGACCGTTTGCGTGAGAACCTGAATATTTTTGCATTGTTCCAGTTTTGCGCGGATCAGACCGCCGCTCGTGGCCGCCCATGAGCCATTTTCGATAATGGCGGCCGTACGGTTTTGAATATTGTGCGCAGCGAGATCGTTCAGCAATTCTTCCATCGATACAAAAATCCCGGCGTTATATGTGGTGGAAGCAAAAACAAGGTGGCTCCACCTGAACGCCGCCGCGACGATTTCGGAAGTCGGCGCAACCGAGACGTCAAACATAACGGTTTGTATGCCTCTGCCGCGCAGCATACAGGCAAGGATTTCCGCCGCGTTTTCGGTATTTCCGTACACCGAAGCGTAGGCTATCATCACGCCTTTTTCTTCCGGCTGATACGCGCTCCAAAGCGCGTATTTTGAGATGATACCGGATATGTGTTCGCGCCATACGAAACCATGGAGCGGGCATATCATTTCAATAGCGAGCGCCGAAGCTTTTTTTAAGAGCGATTGCACCTGTGTGCCGTATTTGCCAACGATATTCGCGTAATAGCGCCGCGCTTCGTCCATATAATCCTTATTGAAATCCACCTCATCCGCAAAAAGCGCGCCGTTTAACGCCCCAAAAGAGCCAAAGGCGTCCGCCGAAAAAAGTATCTTGTCCGCCGTGTCATAAGTAACCATGACCTCCGGCCAATGCACCATGGGCGCCATAACAAAATGAAAGGTGTGTCTGCCGGTGGAAAGCGTATCGTTTTCCGCAACGATTTTGGCGTCGATATCCAGATCAAAAAACTGTTTGATGAAAGCAAGCGTTTTGGCGTTGCATACGATCCGCATATCCGGATACCGCGCAATCAGTTCCGCAAGCGCGGCGGAATGATCGGGTTCCATGTGCTGTACGATCAGATAATCAAGCGGTCTATCGCCCAGCACCGAAATAACATTTTCCAAAAATCTCTGCCGCACGGCTTTATCCACTGTATCCAGCAATACGGTTTTTTCATCCATGACGAGATACGAATTATAGGACACGCCGCGCGGGACGGAGTACACGCCCTCAAACATGGACAAACGCCTATCGTTTGCGCCCACCCAGAATATATCGTCAGTAATTTTTTTTACGCAGTGCATACTATACCTCTTTTCTGCATCGCAGGTTTGCGCGGCGATGCCGTAGCGCATTATAGCATTTATTTTGCCGCTTCTAAATAAACAGATCGCGCTCGCCGGCCTCGATCCGCGCGAGGAGCCCGAGGGTGCGTTCCTTTAAGGCGGGCGGGGCGATGCCGGCAAGTTCGCGCGTAATGAGCGTCTCGCCCAGCGCGCGCGTTTCGGGAGAAGCGTAATCCAAAAGATATTCCTTGAAGGTGAGCACGGCGTTCGGGCGGCACATATGCTGAATCTCGCCTTTTTTCGCGACGCACATGAACTCGCGCCCGGTGCGCCCGAGGCGGTAGTCGGCGGTACAGAACGAGGTGATACGCCCGCGCGACGCGAGCCAGCGGATGCCGTCGTCGAGGGAGCGCGTGTCGTTCAGCACAAATTGCTGGTGCGCGTGATCCTCCGCAGCTTGGCTGTATTTGCCCACTCCGATGTTTGAACCCAGATCGAGCTGGGTCACGCCGGTATCGAGCAGACGATCCCGCATCGCAAGCCCCTCGCGCGCGGTCACGATCATGCCGGTGTAGGGTACCATGAGGCGGATGACAGCCACGGCATGGGCAAAGTCGTCGTCGTGCACGCGCCAGGGAGAGGTTTCCACCCAGGGCGTATTCACCGCAGGCTCAATCCGCGGGAAGGAGATGGTATGCGGCCCCACGCCGCCAAAGCGCTTTTCCAGATCAATTGTATGCGCGAGGAGTCCGAGCAGGTCAAAGCGCCAATCCGCGATCCCAAAGAGCGCGCCGATGCCCACATCGTCCACATCGGCCTCCATCGCGCGGTGCATGGAATAGAGCCGCCAGCGGTAATGCGCCTTGAGCCCCGATGGATGCACGGCAGCGTAGGCCGCGCGGTTATAGGTTTCCTGAAAAACCTGATAGGTGCCGATACCCACGTCGTGCAAAACCCGAAGCGCTTCGATTGAAAGCGGCGCGGCGTTAATATTCGTCCGCCGGATATTCCCGCGCCCGACGCTTACGCTGTAGGCGATTTTCATGGTGTGCGCGATATAGTCATAATCCGCCTGCGGGTGCTCGCCAAAGACCATCACCAGGCGTTTGTGCCCGGCCTGCACCAGCGCCTCTATCTCGGCGGTGAGTTCCTCGTCGGTAAGGCGTTTGCGCGTAATGGCGCTGTTCGTGCGCCGATAGCCGCAGTATTCGCAGGCGTTCACACAATGGTTATTTACGTAGAGCGGCGCGAAGGTGACAATGCGGTTGCCGTACACGCTCTCCTTGATGCGTCCGGCGGCGGCGCATACCTCCTGCCAGAGTTCATGTTCGCGCGGAATAGCGATAAGCGCCGCCGCCTCCGCGAGTTCCAGGCGCTCCAGCCCGAGGCTCTTTGCGATAACCTCGCGCGCACGCCCGGGGTCAAAAGCCGTTTCCGCGAGGAGGCGCGTAAACAGGGCGTCGTCTATATAATCGCGGCCATTCTCAAGGTAGCGCTCGATCTGATCCTCGCGCACCTGCGCCTGTATCCATTCCTGTGTGGTCGGCATTGTATCTCCCGGGTTCGCCCCCGATCATTCGCTGCATGAAGTATAGCGTTTTTTTGGGGCAAAAAAGCGGCGCGGAAATTTCGCGGGACAGCCGCTTCGCGCGTTTATGCCTTTACACCCTGCGGGTGCCAGGGGTATCACCCCGCTTCGCGCGGGGTTCGCACCCATTTATGCCTTTACACCCTGCGGGTGCCAAGGGTACAGGGTGTAAACAATGACAAAAATATTGCCAAGTGGATTAGAGCCTCAGGCTTACGTCCAGGGTAAGCCGTAAAACCAATTCGCGTATGTCGGCTCTTTCGTAAAAATTTCTCTTATCCCATTCTTCCCCGGCCAGGCTGTCGCCGGAACAGAGAATCTGCCCGAATGCGACATTGTTGAATCGCGAAGCCGCTATATATGCCGCCGTTTCCATCTCCACCGTTACGCATCCCTCCTGCTTCCGGAGCGCGACCCTTTGCGGCGTTTCTCTGTAAATAGCGTCATACGTCCAGGTTTTGGCTTTTATGTAGGGTACATTTTTTTCGATGAACGCATTTTCAATTATTTGTACAATCTGTTCGTCGGCGAGAATTTCCCTGGACGGCGGAACATAGTGGTAAGATGTTCCTTCATCACGAACGGCGGCCACAGGAATGATCAAATGCCCTATCGCAAGTTCCTTGTGCAAAACCCCGCACATTCCGCAGGCGATAAATTTTTTGCAGCCTATGAACGCAAGCTCTTCAATCTGTGCCGCCGCAAGGGGGGAACCCACAGCCGCCTGTATCAGGGCAATTTTTTCGCCTTTATAATCCAGCTCGTACAGGGGATAGCACACCCCCTCTGTTTTGAAATATGCGGCTGTTGTGTGCGGACATTCCGCAAGAATTTTTTTGATTGCATCAGAAAAAAAGCACAGAACGCATCTCTCGGCTATACCCGGTACGGGTTGCACCATATTGAAAGGCCGTATAAAGGCATTTTTGTCTGCATCAAATTCCAAAATTGGAAATTCTTGCTGTGTCACAGCGCGCTCCTTCGCATTATTTTTCCGTCTGCTTCATGGTACCGCTTAGCCTGTCAGCAACAGATATAAATAATTCCGCGAGAGCCGGATCAAAATGAGAGCCGCTCCCCTCCTGAATGATTTTTATGGCCTCCGTATGCGATGTGGGTTTTTTATACGGTCTTTCAGAAATAAGCGCGTCATACACGTCAACGATTGCCATAAGGCGCGCCATCAGCGGAATATTTTCGCCGCTTATGCCAAACGGATATCCTGAGCCATCCCACTTTTCATGGTGATAAAGCGCGAATAAACCGGCATAGTACAAAAAATCTTTTTCGCTGGTTTTCTTCCGTATGTGTTCTATAATCTCGCCGCCCAGAATGGTATGCTTTTTTATAATCGAAAACTCTTCTTCCGTGAGCTTGCCGGGCTTGCGCAATATGCTGTCGTCTATGGCGATTTTCCCAACGTCATGCAGCTGCGCCGAGAGAATCATCTGATCGATATTCCAGGAAGCGGTTTGATCCCTGTATAACCCGCGCGCGAGTAAAGCGTCGATCAGTATTTTCAGGAATTTACTTGTCCGGCCTATATGATCCCCCGTCGCGTCGTCGCGGTATTCCACAAGTTCCGCCATTGTTTCCATGACGACATTCTGAAATTTAATCAGTTTTTTGGTTTCACGGCGGTTGCGCTGAAAAAGCACAAACAAAAGGATCAATACGCATACAAGCATGACAACCGCGCCGAGTAACCACGGAAGCCGCGAGCGCGTTAATTTTGCGCTGTAATCATAGGTTCGGAGCGTCCATTGCGAGGCTATGCTTTTTATATCTATCATGTTCAGCGCTTTATCCATAATGGAACACAAAACAGCTTCTTTTTTATTGAATCCAAAAGCGGACTCATACGAATAATCGAAAACGATATTGGTTTTGTACCCGGGCTTTTCGTAAAAATTGGCCTGCATCAGAAGCTGGCTGTGGGTACCCATCACCACATCCACATCGTCTCGTTCCAGCGCCGCAAATGCCAGATGAAAATTATCATACATAACGGTATCCCTGTGATCGGGAAACCATCGGTTAAACAATTCGGTCTGCGCGTAGCCTTTTACCAGCCCAACCCTTGTATGCAGTATCTCGTTGATGGTGATATTGGGATAGCTCGTTTTGGAAAGGAGCGCGTAATAGTCCGTTAAAATTACGTTTTTCGGCCACAAAAAACGACCCACGCGCTCAGGCGTACGGATAAGCTCGGAAACCATAGAGGCCTCGCCGGCTTCGAGCTGTGTATATAATGCCATCCAGTCAACGGATTGGTCGTTTGCCAGCTCAAAACAGAGTCCTGTGAGCAACTCTATCTCTTTCAGCACGTCATGGCAGATCCCCTGAAATTCCCTGTCATACGAATTATAAAAACTCAGTGGATAATTATCATGTTCCGCCAAAAATTGAACAGCAGTGTGATCGCGTATATACTTTTGTTCTTCATCGGTGAGCAGTAAAGACAGTTTATGCTTTTTATATTCCTGCATACCATGGCTGTACATCTTCGCCAAATAGGGGATCCCGCCGTTTTGTATAACCTTTTGCACAATGGAAATAATCGGCATATTTTCGGGATTCTGCGTGGTGATGGAAACCGGACCATAAATCAGCGGAAAGAAATCCTCGACAACCACATCCCTGTATATATCAAAAGCCGCTTCCGCAGTGCTTTCCTCAAAAAAAGCGTCCATTGTGCCGTTTTTCAGCATACGGTACGCATCCTCATAGCTATCGACAAAAAGGGATTCAAATCTGCCGTCGAACTTTTCGGAAACTTCGTTAATGGTGGTTGTTCCGGACAAAAACCCGAAACGCAGCGGCCGCGTCTGGGCAATCCAGTCAAGTGGAGGGCTGCCGGTTATTCTGAAATATTTCACCAGCCGTTCCGCAATGGCGTCCGTCATTATATAGGTTTTTCGCCGCTCGGGAGTTGCGGTCAGTTCGCCGGTAAAATCAATCTCGCGGGTTTCCAGGCCTGCCAGCATATCGCCCCATGTGTACAGCCCGGTCGTAAAAGGGATCTCAAACAGCCAGGACAGCCACTCGCAGAGTAAAACGGTAAACCCCTGCATTTCACCATTCGCGTTGACAAAGATCTCGGTACTGGGCATCGTGCCATACAGGAATGGAACTTTTCGCTTCTGGAGTTCCAGAACCGCGCGGATTTCGTCCTCTGTTACGCCGGGTACGTCCCGGAAAGACCTGTATTTCAGCGCGCCATTGCCTTGTTCCCCGGCGGGCGGCGCGCATAGAACAAAAACACACAAAAAAGCGGCGATCACAAAACAAATGCGCCGATGTATACCAATAACCATAAATTATTCCACATTACCAATTACAAAAATAAGGGCTGCCTTTGCATCCATAAATTGACCTGTCTTCCATGTATCTGATTTTCAGCCGACAGATAAAACAGAGTCAGGACAACTGTTCAACCAAAAGGAGACTGCAAACCATAACCAAAAAAAGAGTACACCATAAAACGGGAATTATCAAGCCGGGCTTTGTATTGATGGCGATGAATTTGTATCTTCGGAAGGCCGGACATTTTGGGCTTTGCCCGCCTGGAACATGGCAGGTGCGTTCACCCCGTACAGCCTGCTTGCAGGCGCGGCAATCCAGGCTGTACGCTGCCACAGGAGAAATTATAACGCTCGCATCATATATAGGGGTTGTAGGGCGCGTTGTCGCAGACCTTGAAATCTTTTTTGGTGTAGTCCGGGCTATGATCTGTGTTTTCAAAGGCAAGCGAAGCGTCCGTTGTATATCCCGAGTGCGCTGTAATAACCATTATAATATTCTGAAGCCCCTTCAGGGCACGCAGTGACTGTGCAAGCTGATCCGTATCGATATTCCAGAGCGGGTAAAATGCGTATCCGACGCCCTGTACCAAAATTATGGTATCTCCTGTGAACAAATATTTGCCGTCAACAAGATAGCACAAATGCCCCATTGTATGCCCGGGCGTAAGCAGCGCCTGCACCGTAATATCCCCGCAATGGATCACTTCCTTGTCGGCCAGAGTTCTGTATGTGCCGTCAAGCTGTATGGGAGTTTTAAGTTTGATGAACAGTATTTTTTTTCTTGCGAGAATATTCGTTATATACCCCTCTTCAGTTTTGCCTATATGCACCGCTGCCCTGGGGTATACTTTTGTACACCGCTTGTCGGCGCCGCCGGCATGATCCAGATCCAGGTGCGTAAGAAATACATCGGTGGTCGCGTCCGCCGCGAGGCCCAATTGGGAAAGGGCGTTTTGGATATTGCCGCAGTTTTTATATCCGCAGTCAATGGCGATTTGACTCCCGCCCTTTTTATAGATAAATGCGTTTACATCCTTGTCCCGCAGGGCAAAAATGTTCTCATTGATCTTTTGGTTCCCGAGAGGGGCAAACATATATTTGCCTTTTACAATTCGCGGCTTTATTACTGTGCCGAAAAATTCAATCATATTCATCACTGCAATATACTCCATTTTTCACCCATACGTGCCTCAGACAATAATTATTTGCTGCGTATATACCCGCCGCTCCTTCTGTCATTGCGAGCGCAGCGAAGCAATCCACTCATGCTTTTTTCACCAACTCCCGGTATAGCTCCATCAACGCGGCGACAATCGCGGATTCGGCGGCGTCCGCGAGTCACTCGGTATGCGTTATTGCCATGGGCGTCCTTCGTAAATTTTCTCGCTCGCGGAATCGATTATCGCCTGAAATTCGGGGCTCAGGAATTATAATCCACCATACGCACCCCGTTCATGCGGCTTACTCCATTGTAATGCGTTTCATTTCTGTTTGCAAAATTTTGGACGCCGCGAACGCTGATCATTCGGGCGCGCCGGAAACCGAAAAGCTGGCGCTCCCGTTGAACACGTTTGGAAAAAATGAGAAAATTTTGGACGCCACAAAAACAAGGATGTTTTTGTGCAGCGCCGCCATGGATGGCGAAAAGCGCTGCTCCCCAAAAACAACTTCAATATTATTCCAATAATTTTTCGCTTTTTTACACAAATTTAAGCGAGGGCGCAAGCGCTTTTGCCTTTGCCGCCCCCGAAGCGCCGCCGTATTTTCCGAAAAGCGCAATAAAGAGTTCGGCCTCTTCTACGCTGCTTTGCGCCGGAAGCGCTTTTCCGCAGAGCGCGTGTTCGAGCCAGCCGAAGATCGCGGCCTGCGCGTAGGAGAGCCCGCCCATCTGGCAATGGCTCGACGCTCCCTCCTGTTTTGTGAAGAGACGGACAAAGCGCGGGCAATCCAAAGAACCAATATAATCGAGTATACCGGTAACAATGGTTTTGCCGGGAGCGGCGGCGTCCATGATATCGTCCTCGCTGAAAAGAAACAGGATGGGTTTGCCGCGCAAAAGATGCTCAAAGCCCAGCAGGGTAAATTTTTCGTAGGCCGCAACCCACTCATGCGCGGAGGATATGCCCAGTACCCACGAGGAGTGCTGAAAGCCCCAGCGCGCCGGGGTGTTTTTTTTCATAATGAGTTTGAACATGGCGTCCATAAAAACCTCATGCCCCACAAGCCCCTTCATGCCCTCGCGCGCGGCTGCGCCGCAATCCACAACCAGGGTATTCGGAATGGCGGCCCGGATGCGCGGATCGAGCGCCCCCCGCATGGAGAGATATCCGCCCATCGAATATCCGATTATCGCGATTTTTTCTGTATCGGTATCGCTGCGGGTCATCAGATAATCCACCGCCGCGCCGACGGGTTTTTCGTAATCAGGGCAAAACACCAGCCCCGGGTTATCCATGAGCGCGCCCCATTGCCCGGGTCCCTCGAAAATCAGGCAGTTCCAGGCGTAGTCGCGCGCAGCCGCCCCAATCCAGCAATAAACCTCTTCCGCCGTGGAATCAAAGCCGCCGATGGCGATAAGCGTCGGGCGGTTCTCCTGTCCCGACGGGATGAAATATCCGGGCAGAAGCGCTTTCCCATATCGAATTTGCAACCGTTCAACCGGCTGATCGGCGGATTCGATCATGCGGTGAAAGCAGTCGCGGCTTTTGCTCCAGAAATCCCTGTGGCGCGGATCGGTGTGGGCGGCATAAAAACAGGCCATACGGTAATAATTGCTTGCGCGGAGATATGCCGCGCGCGCGCCCGATCTACAGCCGCCCTGCATTTGGCTCCGCGCATATCCGGCAACGAAGTCCGCTGTTTTGCCCCACTCGCGCGTCCAGCTCTCAAAATTATTGTCCTGTATCCGCTCCATGGTTTCCATGCACTCGCCAAATTCCGCCGCGCCTGTAGCCGCGAGCGATATACCCCGAGTGAGTTCGTAATTAAAGCCGCCGACTGTTTTTTTACTGAAATCCACTTTCATTTTGCCGCCTCGCCGCGCTGGGGGATGAGCGCCCTCTCTTCAAAAAAGCGCATAGCGATCACTATAGTACCGAGAGGGCAGCGCCGCAATATATCTGAAACCAGATAGCTGTTACAAACTGCCAGCCAAAAATACCAAATGCCATATACTCAGGATTCGCCAAGAAATAACGAGGGTATTTCTTTTTGCAGGAAACTGCGGATTGTTTTGGCGTGGGCGAGAACAAGGCGCATATCTTCTTCTGAGAGACTTATCCCCAAATCGTATCGAGGCTGTGTGGAAAACTGGGTGATTATCGTGCAGAGTGGGGAGATTTGGATACATTCGGGGTGGTGTTTTTCCGCAAGTTTGCAAAGTTCGGGTAAATCGTGGATGAAGGGTGGGTCGTCGCCAAAAATAGCGAGGATGCCTTTCAGGTATTTTTCGACTGCCTGCTGGCAGAAAAAGGCAATGGGGGCGGTCGGGACAGGGCGCATGGTATTGGCGAGATGGTCGGCGACGTCCATGTCGCGTTCCGCGAGGAGGTACCAGTTGCGCGGAGTGTTGGCTTGTTTAGCCATAGATGCGTATCCCGTCCCGTTTGACAATGCGTTCGAGGGTTGGGTTGTCAAGGCGTTCGTCGAAGTCTTGTTTCTTTTTTGCGATGATATCGACCGGCATGGATTTTTTGCGGTCGATGGCAAAACGTATCTGCAAACCTGCGTCAAGATCGCGCATAGAGACTTCGTCCTTGAGAACAACGTATAAATCAAGGTCGGAGTCCTTACGGGGCATTCCGTAGGCGTAGGAGCCAAAAAGATATATCGCTTCGACGGGGATGGCGTTAATAATAAGTTCTTTGAGTTTGTTCAGTTCCGCCTGAATTGCTGTATCCATACTTGTCAATGTATCACGGGTATGATCGGGAGTCCAGTACCCTTTGGATATACTCTCGCCGTCACTCCGCGTACAGGAGATAATTTTCGCGCAGGCGCATGAAGCGATCCAGGGCGGGCTGCCAGGATGCGATGATCGCTTCCGGTGATTCTCCGGCGCGCAGCCGCGCCTCGATTTTCGGATCGCCCACCTCTTTGGAGAAGCCGCTGAACAGCCGAAAATCGCGGGGATACAATCGCAGCATGGTTTTTATAAGATGGAGTCCGGCGAGTATGGGGTTATTCTGTTTTCGGTCGCGCAGCCCCGCCTGCACCCCGCGATACTGCTTGCCGCCTGCCGTGAACCGCACCGGAGTAAAACTGATACCTGATTTTGAGGCGGGCAGCGCGGAGTTGAGTTCGCGCGCGAGGCGGGACTGATCCACAAATGCCGCGCCGTAGAGTTCAAACGGATATGCCTTGCGCTTCGTGCCTTCCACCGCAGTTACATTGCGCCCTACGCTCAGGCTTGTGGTCTCCGCAGTGCCGAGCCCGGGATACAATACCGCCCCCTCAACCGAACGCATATTCGGCGAGGGATGGGTCCACACGAGCCCCGTTTCGTCATGGAGCATGGCGCGCCGCCAGCCCTGCATTGCTACCACCGCCAGCTGGCAGCCGATCCCAAAATGCTCGTTATACAGCAGCGCCAGCTCGGCAATCGTCATGCCGTGCCGCGTCGGGATAGGATATATGGAGGTTAAGCCTCCGCATTGCTCCGGTGCGGGAATAGCGCCCTGCACAAGCGCGCCGCCAATCGGATTGGGGCGATCAAGCACGATAAAGCGCTTTCCCCGGCTCGCCGCTACGCGCATCGCGAGCGCCATCGTCGCCTGATAGGTATAAAATCGGGTACCAATATCCTGAATGTCAAAAATGAGATCGTCTATGTCCGCGAGATCTTCTGGTTTCGGTGCGTAATTTTGCCCATAGAGGCTCAGCACGGGCAGCCCCGTTTTCTCGTCGCGCATAGAGGTAAATTTCTCGTCGAGTGTTCCGCCAAAGCCATGCTCGGGGGCGAAGAGCTTCCGGAGCTGAAAGCCGCGCTGCCTCGACGCGGCAAATAAAACGTCCGCCGTGCGCTCCCCCGTGCGGTTCACTCCGGTATGGTTGCTGATCAGGGCGGCGCGCCGTCCGCGCAGAATGGCAAATTTCGTTTCCGCGAGGACGTCAATTCCGGGAAGTACGACGCCGGAATTTCCGGACGCCGCCAAATCCTCGGCGCTCATCGCCGGATGCCGGATAACTGTGGAATGCGCGTATTTGGGCGGCTGCTTTGCGGCGGTCTCCGGCGGGGAAACATTCTGCGACGCGAGGGGCATGGCGCAGGAAAACCCCAGGATAAGCGCGCCCGCAATATACCCTTGCGCCCGAAGAAAGCATTGCATGAGAAACCCCTTATTTTGAGAAGCCAGATTTATTATCGGCGTAACACAGCACCCTAAACAAAAAAACCCCTTGCTGCGGCACAGCAAGGGGTGAAGGCTGTGTTTCGTTTAGTTACTCGTCTTTGACTAAAATGAATTCCACTCTGCGGTTTCTCGCGCGGCCTTCCTCGGTGGCATTGCTCACAGCAGGAGCGGAAGAGCCGAATCCCCGCACGGACATACGCTGCTCTTCAATCCTGCGCTGTACAAGATAGCGCAGCACCGTTTGCGCGCGCTGTTCGGAGAGTGTGCGATTATACGCAGAGCCTCCGGTGTTATCGGTATGCCCCTCAACAAGGATCCTGTACCCCGGATACCGCCGCAGCATCTCCGCCACGCGGTTTAATATGGGGCTGTCCTGCCCGGAGAGTTCCGCTGAGCCGACCGCAAACTCGATACTCGATATAACGATCTTGAGCCCCCGGTCGGTGTTGACGACCAGAATATCGACGTCAATGCTCACGGGCGGCGCGTCCCCTGTATTGTTCATAAAATCGACCGCGCTTGCATCAACTGTGTAGGTTTCAGCGCTCTCCACAAGATGCCCCGCATCGCCTATGCCGTCCCAGAGGATCGTTTCGCTTTGCTGCTCCGGCTCCTTGCCGGTGAAGGTTTTGAAGACCGAATCGCCGTGTTTTATAACAACCTTCCAGTTCGCTATGATCGCGCGGTCTCTGAAGCCGAGGGTGATGCGCAGAATCTTTTCCCCTCTGCCGCTGTCGTCCGGCGCGAAGAGTTTCGGCGCGGCGGCGAGCGTAATAACAGGCTTTGTATTTACCTGGCGGATATCAACCGGCTTGCCTGCGGAAGAGTATATATCATCCGCCGTGTCCCATACCACAAACTGATAGGTGTATGTGCCGTCCGGAATCGGGCGGCCTGCGTTGTCGCGCCCGTCCCATTCCCATGTTTCCGGTATTATGATTCTTGCGCGGGAAGCGAACAGGGTGCTGAAAAATTTCTTTACGTTCATGCTGTCGCTTGCGGCATCCTCGCTCTTAACCGAGCGCACAACGGTTCCGCCCGCGTTTTTAATAACGATCTCCCACTTTACGATATCCTCGGTGGCGAAGATGTCTATGTCAAATATCGCTGTGTCCTGTATCCCGTCGTTATTCGGCGAAAAAGCGCGTAAGCGGCTTGTGATATCGGGTACCGGTTCGTCTGAGCCGAAGGCATAGTTCAGCGTGATAAAATGCGCTGTTTCATACAGGGTGCTGTTTCTGCTGACAGGGATCGTAATCATTGCCCAGGAAAGATCGAGGTTGACGCCATGGAAAATCCTGCGAAAATCAATGCCCGCGCCGAGGGCGAGAGGCCCCATGTCTTCATTTCCGGTTCCGAGGTGTACCCCGCCGCGCAAGTGCACAATATCGAAGAGCAGCATATCCAGCCCGCCGGAGTAGCGAAGCCCCGGCTGATCTATCGCGAGAACGGCGTTATTATTCAAACCAAATTTAACCGGCTCGCTTTTGAAGAAGAGAAATTCAAAACCGGCAATGGCATGCGTATCGGAGTATTCCGTATTCTTGTCAGTGAAGCCGCCGACGTTAAACGCGAAAGAAAATATCCGGTCGAAAAGTCCAAAGCCTTTTTCTCTGTGCGAAGCGGCGCGTTCGGAGAGCAAGCCGTTTTGCACGATCATAATACCTATATCAAAAGCGGCGTTGAACTCTGTGGATATGGAACCGGAAAAAATTGCGTCCAGACCCGCGCCAAAGTGGAACCAGGGCGTGATTGCCTTGGCAAAACCTCCTTTGATATGAAACCCGCCGCCGTGGCTGTCGTTATTATAGGCTTCCGAAAGCGCCATATCGTTTTCCGCGCCGATATTAAAGTTCAAAACCCCGAAGCCCACAGGAAGGGAAACTCCGGCGCCAAAACCCAGGCTTGTTCCGAAAAATCCGAAAGCGCCCGGATTAGGACCGAGGTAGTCGGGGTTCGTGAGGCAATCCGCAGGCGTACCCACTTCGCTGTAGTTTATTCCAATCTGAAGGACTTTATTTTGGGCGAGGGCGGCCGGATTCCGGAGCGAGTCAAACACAGTCGTATGCGCGGAACCGCCCGCGAGAGCGGCTGCGTCCGTATTGCTGGAATACCAACCCGACCCGGGACGCATCGGCGCGCCTGCGAGGACGAGAGAAATTCCGCATAATAGCAGTATTGCAAGGGACAGGGATGCGGCATTTCGATTTTGTATATACATTGGGCAGAGCCTCCTGTGCTATATCGATATAGGGATTTATTATAGATGATTTTAAAAAAAGATAAAGAATTTTCTTGACTTCATATTGGTTTTACGCCACAAGCGCATGGGTTTTGGCGTCTCAAATACACAGACAAAAGTGGCGTTTCATCGTAATGATATACATAGATTCCGCCGATACCAGAGCGTAGGGAAAGGAAAAGCCTTCATGCAGCGCAAAATTCAGTGCTTTTTGTCTCTCGTATGCGCTCTGCTTGTCTTTTGCGCCGCTGCCTGCATGGCGAACGGTACCACGTACCCGGATATCATACCGGATCAAATCGCCCCTGAGAGCAAGCCGCAAACAAAGCTGCCGCTCAAGGGAATCATGGTCGCGATCAACGCCGGCCATACCACGGCGACAAATCCGCGCGTCCCTTATAATGGCGACGGGGTCGGTACCCACTCCGGCGCCGATACCATTGTTCTGCGCTACCCGGGAAATAATCTGGCGATACGGGGCGGCAGATGGAATGGGGTTATCCGCGAATCGGATTTAACGCAGGATCTCGCGGAGCGCATAGCCCGCCGCCTGGAAAATTTGGGCGCGCGCACAATCCAAACGCGCGTCCATTCCACCGAAACGACTTTCCGGGGAAGGCAAAAGAATCTGGAGGCGCGCGTGGAAAAAGCCAATAAGGCCAAGGCCGACATCCTGCTGGATCTGCACGCAAACTATGGCTTTCGGGATGAAAGGGGCTTCATGCTTTTCATTCCCGCGAGTCAAAAACAATCCACCCTTTTTCGCCCGGGCGTCAGTTTCGCGCGCCTCAACGAGAAGATACACACGCCTTTTCGCGATGTGCGGCTGCAAAAAAGCCTCGCGTTCGCAAAATGCCTGTATTCGGCGCTCACGGACGCCAACCCCATTCCGCCGTTTTGGGAAGGGCTCTACCTCTCCAGATTTTATGTTATCACCCATGTCAATATGCCCGCCGTACTCATCGAATGCGGTTTTATGAACATCCCGACCGATATGAGGCTTCTCGCCGAACCCTCCTACCGCAATGATTTTGCGGTTTGGATCGGGAACGCTGTTTGCGCCTATTTTGGAAGATAACCGCGCAAAAACGCGCCCGCGACTCCTGTTAATCAAAAACCCGGCTCATCGCCGGGCTTTTATGGAAAAACACTTTTTTGTGAAATATGTACGCTAATAGGCTGGTGCCGGAGTGAGATCTATTCCTTTTTCCTCCGCATATTTTTCCGCCCTTTTCTTGCAGGTCAGACAAAGCGAAGTAAGATTGACCGCCGCAGCGTCTTCTACAGTGCCGCTGCTTATTACACCGCCGGCGTCTCTGCTCATATTCACATGAGAACAATCTTCGTAATAATGGAATTTACCGCCAGCCGGCGTCCAGTATACGGTATTCGAATTCACCAACTGCTCAACCTGTTGAGAATACTGCTCGGCGGAGAGCGGGTTGAAATCGATACCAAAAATGCCCGCGATAACCAGCGCCGCGCCGGCAACCACGCCCAATAATGCCTTTTGCTTCTCATCGAGATCCTTATTGGTCAGGATGAGGATGAGCAGGGGCAGGAACGCGATAACGGCGACGATAACCCCAAGCTGGGTTTGCAGGAAAAATTTAACCTTGTCGCGCTCGGAAGCCGGGTCGAGATGATTTGCCTTTTTCCAGAGCAGGGAACCGATCACCACAAGAACCAGATCGATCACAATCAGCGCGATCAGCCAGGTCATAAAGGGGATGGGCGGATCAAACGAGGTTTCACCTTTGACGAGCAGGACGATAGCCGCCGCTTCCGCCGCAATCGCAAGCACCCACAGGATGATCGCGATAACACGGAAATTTTTAGCGCTCGCCTTCGCTTCCGGCGGGGGGGTAAAGCGCACACGCGAAACTTCCGGCGCGCTTGTTTGCACAGGTCTTCTTGCAGCAGCGACCGGGGCAGCCTTTGGAGCCGCTTTTTTGGTTGAGGACCCGCGCGCTGAGGATCCGCGTGCTGACGTAGTTTTTTTTGTTGTTGCCATAAACACCTCTTTGTATAGTTTAGGAGGATAATCCATTTCAATAATACAATTATTTGAATTTTTTATCAATGGCTTTTTTCGCTCTCCGTAAAATCCAGGATGGAAGATATTCGTCCGGGCTGCGCCCAGCTCATGGTTCCCGCCATTTTGGACGAAAGCAGATATTGCTCAATGGCGGGATCGGATAATTGCGCAAGCAGCGATTCGGCCTTGCTTTCCTCCGCGCACGGAATGAATGCCTGCAGGGACTGGTTCGCCTGCCATACGCCCGCGAATAACTGCGGGCGGAAAGAGGCTTTCCCATAAGCCTCCCACACAATTTTGTACTTTTGGAAATTATATTTACCCACACCCAGGAGCGCCCACCAGATACCGCGCTGTATATACGCCTGTATCAAAGTGCCTTTCCGATTGATCAGAATATCCCTGAATTGGCGCAGGTAGTCCCGCAACAAGGGGGCGTTATCGAGTTCCGATGGGGTAAGCGGTTTGCCTGTTTTGTCGTTATAGGGCAACAAAACCCATTTCGCCGGAAGCGCGCTCTGTTTGAAATTGTTTTTGGTTATCAGGGGGTATACATATTTTTTGGGCAGGAGATATATATCATTTACCCTGCACCGGAGCGTATCCATTTCTTCATACTTGTCAAACACGAACACCCCTATCGCCCCGCAGGGATTTATGCCCTGGCGGGGCTTTGCGTCGGGGGAGACCTGTATCTTAGGGATATTTATGGAACCGTCGGTGTCTGATGAAATAAGCAGCGATCCGCCAATTTCGCGCGCCGCGCCTCTGTGTTCCGTCCATGTATCTTTCCCGAAGAGATACCAGGGGATGGATTCCGATTGTGTACTTTGCTTCTGAAAACACGCAAGCCCATAGCGGGTCGAGATATGCGCAAACACCTCCAGATTTTCAAAGTCGTACACGGAGCGCAAAGAATAGACGGAATCATATATTTTGAATTGCCGGAACCGCGCGTGCGCGTCATTCAGGAATAAAGACAACGGCAAAAAAAATACTGCCTTGCCGCCCGGAACCAGATTGCGGTATATGCACTTCTGGATCACAAGCGCGGCGATATCCATTCTGGAACCGCCCAGAAGCAGCGCCTGCGGATTATCCACCAAATCATATTCGATAAACCATTTTTTTGCGGGTTCCCTGTACTCCGCCGGTAAATCCACAAAATTGCACCAGGGCGGATTGCCGAATACAACGTCAAAGCTCTCCCCTAAGGCCATGATGTCGCTGTTTATAAAATTCGTCCGCATATCCGCGTCATACGCATGGGCGAATTTTTCGAGCGCGCGGGTATACGCGGCGGTGTTCAGCTCCGCCCCAAAAAGCCGCTGGATCGGCAAGTTACCGGGCGCATAGCCCCGCTCGAACCCATACTGTACCAGCGCGGCGAGCAAATGCCCCTCGCCCATCGTGGGGTCAAAAATGGTTTTTCCGGCAATCCAGTCGTCAAAAAGATCATAGCGCTCTATGGCAAATTTTGCCCACTTGTACGGCGTGTATACAGCGCCTATGGACAGATTATTCACCCTGTATACGGATCGGGCTGGTTCGCGTCGGTGTACTTTTTGCTCTTGCCCGAAAATCCCGCGCCGGCAAGAAAAGCGTCGAAAGCGTCTTTCATCGGCTGCGTAACGGGCGATTTTGGCCGCGCAAACTGGGTATCGTATTTTGTGCAGTACACGCGCAGGGTATAGCCGCCGGAGCCCGTTCCCGAGAAGCGCGCCTTAATGGTATTGCCCTCGCTGAATTGCAGAAAAAAGGCGCAGGCGGTATCGGCGGCCTGTTTTGTTTTGGGGTGGATATAGTCCCAGGAACCGGCCTTTTCGAGTTTGAGCGTGCTGTATGTGCCGCCCACATATTTCGCCGCGTCCTTCAGGATGGAGGTAAGCAGCGTTTTTTCGTTCTCGTCGCTTCCGGAAACCTCGCCGCGCGTAAAGAAAACGCGGCCAAATTCCTTCCAGACGCCCTCCATGAGTTCCTGCACGGTTTTGCCTGTTTCCAGTAGAATTTTGAGCAAAAAGGCGGTCGCGAAGATCCCGTCCTTCTCGCGGATGTAGGGATTGCCGACGCCGTTGGATTCCTCAACGCCCCAGTTCCCGAGTTCGGCGATCCATTTGAAGCCCGTGGGCGTCTCGACCGCATGTACCGTATGCTTAGGGAATTTTTTTTCGAGATAGCCTTGCATGAGGTCGATGGTTCCCGCCGTAACCGTGGAACGCCCGAAATAGATCTCATGCGGAAAGAGTTTTTCCACGCCTATCAATTCGGCGTATTTCGAGAACAGCGCAAACTCGTCCGCCGACTCAATAAAAAAGCCCTTGCCACCGTCAAGGCGGCGATCCACATCGGAATCCCATGCCGCCACAATATCGTATTTTCCCGTGGCGTTCAGCTTAATCAATTCGCCTATATAATCGAAATCGGGCTCGGGGTGCAGCGGGTGTCCGTGCGCGTCGAGTCCGCCGAGATCCTCGCGCGGCTCCTCGCGCAGAATGGTTGCGTCCAAGCCCAAACGATTGATGAAAACCTCATGCGCAAACGGTCCGGCGGCGCCGTGCATTGCGTCAAAGGCGGCAGCAAACCCGGGGCGCAGGGCGAGCGCATCACGCATCGCGCCGAAATGCAGAACCTCGTCCAGAAGGTCGGCGTATAGCTTAACGCAATCGATACATTCAATCTGCCCCGCTTCGAGGGCGCTCTCAAAAGCCACAAAGGAATAGCTCTTTACCTCGTTTTGCATAGCGTGGACGCGCGCAACCGTTTCCTCAAGCGCCGGAGCGCCCGAAGACATATTCAGCTTAATGCCCACGTCGGTAAAGGGGTTATGGCTCGCGGTCAGGATGATCCCGCCCGCCGCCTTACACTCCCGAATGGTATGCGACATCGCGGGCGTGGACGCGAGGCTGTCCTTCGCGATGATCACGCGAAACCCATTTCCCACCATAATTTCGGCGATGCGGCGTACCCTGTCGGCGTTCCCCTTGCGCGGATCGCCGCCGATGATCAGGGTTTTATTGTTTTCCGCGACCTCTTTCATATTGGTCAGCTCGACAAAATAATCCGCCACGCCCTGGGCGAACTGTTCCAGAAAGAGCGGCCGGTTATAGTCCTCCTGCACAAGACGCAGCCCCGAGGTTCCCATTTTACCGATAGACCAGGGTTTTTCGATACGCGCGGTTTCAATCTTCAGCGGCATGACGCCCTCCTGTTGGCCGCAAGGTGTCTGACGCAGCCTGCGCTTAGCATAAAGCAGGAACAAAGCCGCGGTCAAGTACAAGGACACGGGGGAAAGCCTTCCCCCGCGAGGCAGCCAGTGCTGCCTCTCCCCCTTCTTCGGGGGCTTCGCCCCCAAACCCCCAAAAACTACAAGACATTTGGCCACGAAAAGGCGCGGCTGTCATTGCGAACCTTGCGGAGCAAGGTGAAGCAATCCACTTTTGCATAATTACAGCCTGGATTGCTTCGCTGCGCTCGCAATGACTGGGCGTAAACGATGACAGGGCATAAACGATGGCAGGAGGAAATCATCACCCCATCATTGCGAACCTTGCGGAGCAAGGTGAAGCAATCCACTTTTAAAATTTTTGCCTTTTTCGCGGCTCCGCGCGCATACTCAAATTCTTAAATAGGGTGTATACTATGGGTATTATGTCCTTGTTGCCCTTGCGCTTCTCCCTCCGGTCGCAACATCCTGTTGCGCAAGGGCAAAAACGTTCTGTTTTTGGAGGAAAGTATGAAACACGTCCGGCGGATTGGTCTTTGTATTATGCTCCTGGTGATATGCTTTGGATGCAGCGACCTGTTGAGTCTTTTTGAGGGCGGCGATCCGGGCAGCGAAATCAAACCGGCAACAACATCCGCGCTGCTGCTCTATAATATCTCCGGCAGTACCAACGATACGGCGGGGCAGGCAATCGGAAATATACCGGCGATCAACATTCCTGAACCGGACCGATCCATGCGCTCCGCAATGGAAAATGCGCCATCGCTCCTGAAGGATCTCCCCGGGCGAATGGGGGGGGGGGGGGGTAACGTATGCCCGCGCGTTGTCCGCCGCTCCGCAGCAGCGCGCCCCGCTTGCAACGAACTATCCCTTTAAGGCCTTCAACGCGGATGAGACTATTGTCACCATAAATGCCACCTTGCGCGGCGAAAGCGAGCGGTGTTATGTGTATGTTGAAAACGGGCAGGAGGGGACAACCAATTGGGAGGCGATAGCTGATTTTTTTACAGCCAGAGTATGGGAAGAAGACACCAGACTTTTCGGCGAACCGTATATAGTGACGAACACGAGTCCCAAGATCGTTATTCTCTATTACAGAATGAAGAATGACAAGGGCAGCGAAGAGAAAAATATCCTGGGTTTCTTTTATTCCAGGGATATGCAAACAAGCGGCGCCATTCCAGGTAACGAATATTCCAATGGAATGAACATATTTTATATGAACCTCTCTTTTCCCTACGGACCAAACCATTCGGAGATGCAGCGCACCCTCTTTCATGAATTCCAGCACATGATCAATTACAGCAGGAGAACGCTTGTAAACGGATATCCCCGGATGTGCACCTGGATGGACGAGGGTCTTGCGGAATCCGTGGAGCATTATGGATTGGGTACATACGGGGATTCCCGCGTCAAATCGATGAACGCGGATCGAAGCGGGCGGCTCGCGAATGGCTGTTCGCTTACCGTTTGGACCCGCGACGCAGACGATATTAACTACGGGCTGGCCTATACCTTCCTGCAGTATCTGCGCCTGCAATCCACCTCCGCCGGGTGGAATATCCTGCGGACCATTTTTGATCATCCAAGCGGCGATACTCCCGCCCTGGTTGCCGCGATGAGCGCGACGGGCGGCAACAGTAATCTCAACACATTTGAAAAGATGGTTTATGGCTACCACACCGCACGCTTTTTGAATGCCGACAGCGGACTCTATAGTTTTGGAAACGAGCGGAATAATTTTAAGTTCACACCGCGCTCGCCATCGAAAACAATAAATTCGTCAACCAAAATCATTGCCGGCGGCGCGTTATATCTGCCCACGGATGACCGCGCGGCATTGGCGGCCTACAGCACAGATGGATCGGGACGCCCCAGCGGCGCGGGCGCCAGTATCCGCGCCTATCCGCATCTTCCATGATTGGAGCGCATAATGAAAAAATCTCTCCTCAAAATCGCCATTGCGCTGGGACTCGCCTGCCTTACCGGTCTTGCCCTGCTTGCCTGCAACTCCTCCGCAAAAGCGACCGATCAGGAACGCGATACCGCGCGCGCGCGGAAAACGGCGGAAAAAGCGGGTATTGATACTGAAAAAAATTCCGCCGTGCTCATAACCAGGCGGGATCTGCGAGATAACACGCGGGTAACGATCATCGGGGTGTTGCGCCAGGTGGGTACCGCGCGTTTTCCGGAGGTTGTTATTACCCCGCCCGCCGGTTTTGATGTGGATCTCAACATCGATAAAAAGAGCATGGACAAATACGCAGAACTCTATAACAATTATGTCACCGTTACGGGGCTTTTGAAGATTGAACTCGTCCGCTACGGCGATATCGAGCGCGAGCGCTACTCCATGACGCTGGACGCGCCGCCCAAGCTCGTTTTATAGCGCCGGTTATAATGGCTGCAGATCATCCATCGGAATTGACGAAGAGCGGATCCGCCGACGCGATCCGGGCGGTGCGCTATGACTCCGATAACTATGCCTGGATACTTGCGGCGGAATCGGGGAACGTCATTGTTATCGACCCTGGCAGCGTGCGCGCCATAGAGGCGGCACTCGCGAACGCCCATAAAAATCCCATCGCCTTCCTGTGTACCCACAGCGACAGTGACCACATTATGGGACTGGCGGCTCTGGCGGGCAAGTATCCTCAGGCGAGTATCGCGGTGCATCATGGATTCGCGGCGGCGCTCCCGCCCGGCGCGCGCGTTCAGCATTGCCATGACAATGAGGTGCTGCAATTCGGCGCGATGCGCATTACCTGTATGGAGACCCCCGGGCACAGCGGAGACTCGATGTGCTTTCTGACCGATGATGGCGCGTTATTTACGGGGGATACGCTTTTTGCCGCAGGCTGCGGGCGCGTGCGCGGGAATGGCTACGATGTGATGCTGCGGTCGCTTTGCCGCATCGCCGCGCTGCCGCCCGATACGCGCGTCTATCCCGGGCACGACTACCTTGAAGAGAATCTCCGGTTCACGGCAACAATGCCGCATGACGCAAAGCGCATAGGCTCGCGCCGAGCCGCGCTTGCCGAGGGAAGGGAACCCCCATCAACGCTCGCGCTCGAACTCGCCACGAACCCTTTCTTGCGCGCGATGGATCCGGAATTCCGGAAAAGCCTGCGGGCGCAAACAGCGCCGGAAGCGTTCACGCTGCTGCGTCGGCGGAAAAACAGTTTTATTTAACGATGAGATACAGCAGGGTAGCGGGATCCTGATGCTTGCCGCTGCGCTGCACCGACTGAAAAACCACTATCGATTTATTGTTCTTGTCCGTCATAACGTCCGTGAATCTGTATTCGTAGCTTTCGCCGGCGCTCTCGCACGAGAGTACCCAGCTTGCCCCGTCATGCCGCCAGCCCTGAATGATGGTTTCCATTTCGCCGCTTTTTAAGCTCTTGATGGCTTCCACAAAGCCCGCAATGGTGACATTTTTTTTGGTGAGTTCGGTTTCATCGAACTGAATCACTGCGGCAAGAAAATCCTCGGCCGGATCGGTATATTTGCTGCACGCAACAATGAGCAGCCCCAGCATGATCATTATGGTTATCATGGTAAAAATTTTCTGCATATAAACCTCCCTTATATTTTTGTCTATTCGCCCGTCGGCGGACAGTTTTTCAAATCGTTCTTCTAAGATACCCCGATTTTTCGCGTTTCTATCGCTATTTTCATAGATTTTTATAAAAGTTTTTGCGAAACCCCGGCGTTTCAGGAGGAGAACCCGCGTGCGCATCCTGCTCATCCGTTTAAGCTCGCTCGGCGATATCGTTCTCACAACCCCTGTATTCGCGTTTATCAAAGAAGCCGTGCCCGACGCCGAACTCGATTTTCTTTGTTATACACAATATAGCGCAATTATGGCGCAATATCCGGAAATCCATCGGGTTCTTTGCTTTCCTAAGCAGGAAATGACGCGCGCGCTCCGCCGGATGCGCCTGATTCGCTTTTGGCGGCTTGCGAAGAGCTTGCGATGCGATCTCGCCGCCCGCCGTTACGATCATGTCATTGACCTCCACAATGTGACCGACAGCGCTTTGGCCGCGCTTATGTGTCCAAAAGCGATCCGTACCGGCAACAGACGGCAGCTCCTGACTGTTTTTTTCGCGCACCGGCTCCGCCTGGAGGATCGCAACGAACGCGCCGAGATGCACGCCTCGTTGATCGCGATGCGCACCGTGCTGGAGAGCGGCGCTCTGCCCGCCGCCGCTGCATTGCCCATCCTACCCAAAAGCGCTGTATTTTTCGACGAAAACGCGCGCGCGGAGGCGGAGCGGTTTATACAGGTTCAATCTCTTGCCGGAAAAAAACTGGTGGGGATATATCCAGCCGCCTCGCGCGATTATAAACGCTGGCCTGCGGAGAATTTCGCGCGTCTCGCCGGAAAAATCGTGGACACCTGGGGGTACGCCATCGTGCTTCTGGGCGCTGCCTCCGACCGCGCACTCATGGAAAAAATCGCAGCCGAAATATATACGCAATGCGCCGACGCCGCAATCGCGGATTCCGCGGGAGAGCCGATTTCCGAAAATGTAGTTATCGCCTGCGGGCTGGATCTTCCTGTGGTCTGCGCGCTGCTCGCGCGTCTTGATTTTTGTATCGGCGCGGACTCCGGGCTCATGCACATAGCCGCCGCGCTTAATGTCCCGCAGGTTGCGCTCTTCGGACATTCCTCATTGCTCAAATTTTATCCGCTTTCAGACAAGGCGCGCGTGGTGCGGCACGATCTGCCCTGCTCTCCATGCACTCCGCAATGCGCCCGGAAATGCGCGCACCGGATTTGCATCGAAGGCATTACCGTCACGGAGGTTTGGCGGGAGGCGGTGCAGCTTATCGCGGAGTATTATCCAGAGCTTGTGTGTTCCTGTGGCCGATCAGCCGAATAAAGCCGGGCAAAATACAAATTTATATATGCAAACCAGCGGCGTCCATGCCGCAGCGCTGGACAGAACATCCTGTTCTAGCTTGCGGCCGATCAGCCGAATAAAGCCGGGCAAAATACAAACCCCCGGGGTTTATAGTACATTTATGTATCCGTAACAGACTATTTCACAAATGGAGCAGGGTGCCATAATGGATATACAACTCTTTTTGAACATCGCAATACTTGTACTGCTGATTTTTACTCTCATGTTCCTGCTGTTAAAGAGAAAACCGGATACCGAGTCTTTGCGCGACAGTATTGTCAACCAGATTGACAAAGGCACGACGGAACAATTTAAACGCTTTAGCGCGAATCAGGAAAGCGTTAATAAAATTTTACAGGAAAACCGTGTCGAGACAAACGATCAGCTCAGAAAGTTTTCGGCACAGCTGGATACACGCCTGGACTCGATTCAGCGTACCAATACCGAGAACCTTGAAAAGGTCAATGCTACGCTCGAGAATAAAATGAAAGCGCTCCAGGAGAGCAACGAAAAAAGACTTGAACAGATGCAGGGCGTGGTCGATGAAAAGCTCCAAAAAACTCTTGAAACCCGTCTTACGCAGTCATTTGAGTTAGTGGGTAAACAGCTTGATAGTGTGCAGCAGGGTCTGGGCGAAATGAAGAACCTTGCCGCCGACGCCAAAAGCCTTAAAAACGCTCTTACGAATGTTAAAGAGCGCGGCACCTATGGCGAGGTACGTCTTGAAAAACTCTTGTCGGATATTCTTATTCCGGCCCAATATGAAAAAAATGCCGAGATACACAATAATAAGCGGGTGGAGTTTGCCATTAAATTGCCCGGCAATGGCGATGATCCGCTCCTGTTGCCTGTTGACTCCAAATTTCCTGTGGAAGACTATAACCGCTTGCTTGACGCGGAGGATAAATCCGCGATAGACGAGGCGCGCAAATCCCTCGCCCAAAAAATAAAGGTTTTTGCAAAGGATATTCACGATAAATATATTCATCCCCCAAAGACCACGGATTTTGCCCTGATGTTTTTGCCGACCGAGGGGTTATATGCCGAAGTTGTGCAAAATGTATCTCTTTTTGAAGAGCTTCGCGAGAAATACAAGGTTACGGTGGTTGGAGCAATCACTCTTTCGGCCTTTTTGAGTTCACTTCAGATAGGCTTTAAGACGCTTGCCATTGAGCAGCGCTCGCGGGAGGTTTGGGATACATTGCGGGAAGTGAAAAAACAGTTTGGCGAATTTGAAACGGTTATTACACAGGCGCACAAGCAGCTGCAGACAGTAGATAAAACCATAGAAGGAATTGTTGGGAAGCGTACAAGAGCGATAAACAAAGCGCTGCGCAATGTTGAAGAACTTGGCGGGGAAACCCGGAAACTCCTTGCCGAAGGGGATGATCCGGATGCTGACGAAGACGCATAAGCAATAAACGAGACTCCTCCTGCGTACTTGATCAACAAAATCCCACAGGTTCATTATGTGCGCATACTCTCCAGGCATTGCCGGATCTCGGCGAAATGGGCTTCGCGCTGATTTGCTTTTCTGAACCGCGCGAGAGTCAGGAAGAGCATACCTTTTGCAAGAATAATGGCGTCATTGCTTATGATCAGCTCCTCGCTGCCGTCCAGATCGTACTCTTTGGCGCGCGAAAAAATAAAAAAGCGGCGCGTGATTTTAATCCTGCGTTCAGACCGGATGATCATGACCTCGGTGCGCGGTCCCACAACAACACACAGGAAAATTGCCAGAACAATAACGATGAGCCGGAAATTCATGTTGTAGGCCATGCTGCCGGAAAGCGAGAGTACAAAAAACACCACCGCGACAACGAGTACGCCAAGCCTCGCCCAGGAAACAAGCCCGGTGGAGAGTACCATCCCCGCCTCGCTGTTCTGCAAAATCAGCGTCTCGCGCAACATCAAGCCTCAGCCCTCATTTGGATTCTCTGCCTCCGGAGTTGCTTCCTCAGTCTCACCGGTCTGCTCAGGTTCGTCGGAAGCCTCGGCCTCCTGCCGGCGAAGCAGCTCCGCTTCCGCCTCGCTTTGCGCGCGTTCCTGCGCCAGGCGTTCTTCTTCCTGCTGCCTTTTCGCGGCAAGAATCGCGTCCTGCTTCCTGCGCTCCTCATCGAGAACGCGCTGATGCGCGAGCCTGTCATCCGCAGTGGCGGTAATAAAATACCAAAACAAATATTCGCCGCGATGCGAAGGCAGTCCGAGCTTCTCGCGGCAAAGCCAGATATTCCACCAGCCGGTGTTATAACTCCTGTCGCTGCGCACCGAACTCTCAAAACTGATGAGCGCGTCGCGGTATTGCTGCTGTTCAAGATACGCCGCGCCAAGATTATTCCAATACGGCGAATTTTCCGGCGCAAGGTTCACCGCTGTTTGGAAGGCAAGCTCCGCGAGACGATGCGCTCCGGTATGGAGATAGGCAAGACCAAGCGTGTTATATACCGCAGGATCGTCGTCGCGGATCTTGACGGCTATCGAGAGGGCGACGATGCTCTTTTTGCTCTGCCCGCTGCGGTAGCACGCAAGCCCGATATTTTTCAGGATCGCCATCGCCTCGGAGCTGCGCTGGTTGAGGTTGATATTGCCTTTGCGTATCTCTTCGGGAAAGAAAGCGACGATCTCGTCATAGCGCTCCAGGGCGAAAAGCGCTTCCGCAAGCCCTGCCTGCGCCTGCATATTGGCGCCTTCGGCCTGAATGACAGCGCGGAATTCTTCCGCCGCTTCCGCAAAACGATTTTGCTGCAGCGCAAGCTGCGCCCCGGATACGTCGGCATACGCGAAATTCGCGATAAAGCACAGGAACAAAAAAATAATGAAACGGTGCCTCATGGTTTTTGCATCCGCACGTCGCCGTTTAAGCAGCACCCCAGTTCAACCATGATACCGGGACTCAGGATATCGCCTGTTTGCGTGGCGCCCTTTTTCATCGCGAAACACTCGCTTGTAAGAACGTCGCCGGTGATAGAGCCATAGCTTGTTACGCGCGCGGCTTCGACGGAACCCTCCAATACGGCGCCCGGCGCGACAATCAGATGCCCCTCGGCGCGGATGGTTCCCTTGACCCTGCCCTTGATCATCAGCGAGGTCTTGAACCGGATATCGCCGATAAATTCAACGTCGGGCGACATGACCGTGCTCGTGAGTTCCTCGAGTTCCTCATAGCTTCCCGGTACGGTCTTTCCCATGGCAAACCTCCATTTAAATATGCTTCATGCGCCCGGGCGCAGAGCGGAACGAATTGCTTCGCGCCCACCGGATACGTCGATAACCCTTGTATGCCGCGCCTGGAGATTATCCAGACCCCGCAGAGCCTGCGGAATGACTACGCCTGTTATATCGCGCAAGACGTCCATGATCATATATTCGTCATCGGCGCGCCCTTCATGAGCCAGAGCGTCATATACCGCCTGGCATACCTTATAGGGCGAGGCGGTGGCGGCGATCACCGCCGGAGTGACGTCCCCGCTTTCTTCGCGATAGCGCGCGAGCGCCGCCGAAGCCACTGCGGTATGGGTATCTATAAGATATTCCCGCGCGGTAAAAACGCGGCGGATTTCCTTCGCGACATCCTCTTCAGATATGGAAGAGGCGGCAATGATACCGCGTATCGCGCTGCGCATATCTTTCCCGATTGAAAAACACCCCTCTTTTGCGAGTCCATTCTGCCAATTCGTTACACGCTCGGCGTCGCCCCCGGATACGGAATAGAGGAAGCGTTCGAGGTTTGAGGAGATCAGAATATCCATGGAGGGACTTGATGTGCAGATAAATTCCCTGTTCATATCGTATATGCCGGTCTCAAAAAAATCCGTCAGTACGCGATTGGCATTCGACGCGCAGATGAGCTTGCTTACCGGAAGCCCCATCAGTTTGGCGTAGTACGCCGCGAGGATATTGCCGAAATTACCCGTGGGTACGGCCAGGCAAACCGGCTCGCCCATGCCTATACTGCCATTCGCGGTCATCGCAAGGTAGGCATGATAATAGTAGACGATCTGCGGAACAAGCCGCCCCCAGTTGATCGAATTTGCGGAAGAGAACGCAAACCCCTCTGCGGCGAGTTCGGCGGTAAACGCGGCGTCGTTAAAAATTTCCTTTACCATATTCTGGCAATCGTCAAAATTCCCCTGCACCCCAATGACCGCGGTATTCGCGCCGTCCGTGCTGACCATCTGCTTTTCCTGAATGGGGCTCACGCCGCTTTTCGGATAAAACACGATGATGCGCGTCCCCGGCACATCCTTAAAACCCTCAAGGGCGGCCTTGCCGGTATCGCCCGAGGTGGCGACCAGAATAACGATTTCCTTATCGGAACCCTGTTTGCGTGCCGCCGCGCGCAGAAGATGCGGCAGAAGCTGGAGCGCGAGATCCTTAAAGGCCGCCGTCGGGCCATGCCAGAGTTCAAGGTAGGCCGTGGTATCATCGTAAAACGTGATCGGCGCGATGGATGCAGCGTCAAAATTCGCGCTGTAGCCTTGAGCGACGGCGTCATGCAGTTCATCGTCGGTATAATCAGTGAGATACAGGGAAAGGATACGCTCCGCGATCTGCGGATATGCCGTCGGCAGAACACCGGGTTCCAGCCTCGGGAACGACTCGGGCACAAACAGCCCCCCGCCCGGCACCATCCCTTTGTGTATGGCGAAGGAGGAAGCCACGGGAGCGGAATTTCCGCGCGTACTATGATAGAGCATCTTTCCTCCGTCTCCGATAGCGTCAAATTTTACATTTTTAGGGCGGAAAGGAAAGCGCCACTTTGTTTTACTTATTTCGCGCGATCCGGAAGCCCAGATTGCTGTACGCGCTCCCCGGGTTAGCGCTGCCGCGGCAGGCCGAACGCATAACCTGCTCCGTATTGCCCCAGTCGCCGCCGCGCTGGACCCGATCCGAACCCGAAGCCGGACCGGCAGCCGCTCCTCCGGTATACGCTCCATACCAATCCCAGCACCATTCCATCAAGTTTCCGTGCATATCATACAAGCCCCAGGGATTGGCCGCCTTCCTGCCAACCTCGCGCGTCATGCCGCCGCTATTGGCGGCGTACCATCCGGCGTCGCTTATCTCCGCTCCGGTGGTATACGCTGTGGTTGTTCCCGCGCGGCAGGCGTACTCCCACTCCGCTTCGGTGGGTAAGCGATACCCGTTTGCGTCGGCGTTCATCGTGACCGCATCCCATCCTTCAACATTGCCCGTGTACAAATATTGAAATTCCACAGACTGCCAGGCGGCGGCGGGGACTGCGCCCCAGCTTGCGGGATCCGTGCCGCCGTTTATGCTGTACACCGGCGTCAGCCCGTCCATGACGCTCAGCTTGTTGCAAAACACCAGCGCGGTATACCAGCTTACCTGCTCTGCGGGGCGCTTCCCCTGAATTTCCCCGCTTGCCGGAGAATCCGCAAAATAGCTCGGATTCGTTGCCATGACGGTTTGGTATAATTCCTGCGTGACCGCGTACTTGCCCATATACAAGCCCTTCGTGAGCGTGACCGAATGCGGCGTTTCATCATCCGCGCGTCCTGCTTCGGTTTCGGGGCTGCCCATGATAAATGTACCGGGCTGTACCCATACCAATTCCACTCCGCTCGGCGGTTTCGCTGTGCAGGCCGCCAAAAAAATGCCGGAAACCAAAAAAAATACGCGAAAAAGCAAATTCAGTTTCATACTGCGCTCCTGTTTTACCGGTTATGAAAACTTTCTTTCAATATACACTGCGCGGCGTTTTTTGGCGTATGTATATACAGCGGTTGAAAATGAAAGCGCGATGGAAAAATGCGGTTCACCGGCACCGGACAACTTTTGCGCATAATACAGCTCCGCGCGCGCTTATCACCGTTGACAAAGGCGCGTCTTTCCGTGAAAATCATATAAAGAGAGCCGGAGTGTGTACATTTGCGGTTTTCGGCAGACGCATTTGCCTCGCGCAGGGATGAACGGCTGCGCAATTTTATCCGACGGAGGAACACCATGACGAGAGATGAAGTGATTGCTGTCATCAAAAAAAATATTCTCGATAACCTCGAGGATCTCGAGGAGAGCAGCATCGATCCCGAAAAATCCATGAAAGACCTGGGCGCGAATAGCCTGGACATCATTGAGGTTGTCTCATGCTCCATGCGCGAACTGAATCTCAAGATTCCGCGCACCGAGCTTGCGGACGTCAAAACCATTGGGCAGCTTGCCGACAAATTCATGGAACAGATCGGAAAATAATGAGCGACGCACTCAAATACAGCCTTGCCGACTTTTTTTATAACGACAGTAAGAACGTCCTTGATCCGCCGTCCGATTTTGAGGAGTGGATGAGCGACCCCAGCGTTCGGGTGGGCTTCAGCTTTTATGAGCAAAAGCTCTTGGCCGCCCCGCGCTCCTCAACCGAGATCCTCTCCAACGTCGATGGAAAAAAGCGGCGCGTTATTAATCTGATGTCGTATAACTATCTTGGCCTCTCCACGCACCCGGAAGTGATCGAGGCGGCCATCGAGGGCCTCCGAAAGTATGGGCTCGGCGCGTCCGGCGCGCCCCTGCTCTCCGGCACGTATGATCTTCATGTCGAATTTGCGCGGCAACTTGCGGCTTTTAAGGGCAAGGAGGACTGCATCCTGTATTCGAGCGGGCTCGGCGGCAACGTCGGCGCTATCCAGGGGATTTTGCGCAAGGGCGACGTATTTATTATGGATGAAAAATGCCACAAGAGCCTTGTGGACGGCTGCACGCTTTCGGGCGCGAAGATGCTCTTTTTCAATCATAACAATATGCAGAACCTCGACGATCTCCTCGCGAAGAACAAGGGCAAGCGCATTCTGGTTGCGGTGGAGGGCGTGTACTCGATGGATGGGGATCTCGTGAAGCTGCCCGAGGTGGTCGAGGTATGCGAACGCTATCCCAACACGGCGATCTATATCGACGAGGCGCATTCCACCCTGATGTTCGGCAAGAACGGCAAGGGCGTGGCGGAGCATTTCAACCTCGAAGACAAGGTCGGTATCAGCTTTGGCACCCTCTCCAAATCCTTCGGCGGCGTGGGTGGGTTCATCTGCTCCAACGCGCCGATCATCCGGTATCTCAAGGGCTATTCCTCGCCCTTCCATTTTTCATGCGCGCCCTCGCCGGTGGTGATCGCGGGACTCATCAAGGCGCTCGAAGTGGCGACGCGCGACTCGAGCCTGCGCGACAAGCTCTGGGAGAACACGAAATACTTCAAGGAAAGGCTCGACGGGATGCACCTCGATCTGGGCGGCACCGAAAGCCAGGTCATTCCCATTATCATTGGCGCGTCCGGCGAGATGCTCTACAGCATGGCCGCGAGTATGCAAACCAGGGGGCTCTTTTTGCAGCCGGTTGATTTTCCGGCGGTTCCGGCGGAGGCGCGCCGCTTCCGCATCTCGATGTCGGCGCAGCTCACAAAGGCAGAGATGGACGAGGCGCTCAATATCATTGAGGACGTGGTTGCGCGGGGGATGCGCGAGGCCGGTCTCCTGAAAACCTGACGCGGAAAATACCATGACGGAGACCGACGCCCTCCTGAAAAAATTTCGCAAAAAGCCGCTCGTCTCGCAGGAAGAGCCGGAGGCGAGCGCTTCTTTTTCATCCATTATTTTTGAACGCGGGGAACTGAAGCGCATCCTGCCGCACCGCGAGCCGTTTTTATTGGTGGACGCGGTTACGGGCGTGGATCTCGCCGACGGGGATAACGCGAAGAGTCTGATCTGCGGGCGGCGGTTTATGGATCCCGCCGATCCTGTCTTCCAGGGACATTTCCCGGATTTTCCGCTGTACCCGGGCTGCCTCCAGGTGGAGATGTGCGGGCAGCTTGGTCTGTGCCTCGCTTTTTTTCTGAAGCAGGGGAGTATCAGCATTCCCGCCGACGCCGTGCCGCCTGCGGTTCGGGCGACGCGCTCCCTGGGCGCACTCTTTCTGGAACCGCTCCTCCCGGGAATGGAAGCAACCATCTATGCGCGCGGGATTGCCTATGACGGCTATTTCGGGACGATCCTCGGGCAGGTGATCGCCGACGGCAAGGTTTGCTCGGTATCGATGGCCGAAGTCATGTTTCTGGATGCGTGAACCTTTGCCCGCCCTGTCTTCCGCTTTTCCCGAAACGCGCGCCCTCTTCGAAGAGCGCAGTTGTGTCTTTCTGCTTGCCGATCTCGCCGCCATTCCGCAGGAGGAAGCGCTCGCGGCGCTTCTGCCCGAAGAGCGCGCGATATCCGATTCGATGGCCATCGCGCGCCGACATGAGTTTGCCGTGGGGCGGATGCTCGCCCATGCGGCGCTCGCGCGTCTTTCGGCGCGGGATGCGCCGATTCTGCGCGGGGAGCGCGGCGAACCGCTCTGGCCTGAGGGCATAGTCGGGAGTATCGCGCACACCAAACAAAAAGCGGCGGCTCTCCTCGCTGCGCGCCGGCCGGATATCTCCCCGCCCGGGATCGATCTGGAACATATTGCGCGCGGACTCTCCGATCCCGCCTGGGAGCATATACTGAGTCCATCGGAAGAGCAATTTTTCTCCCGTTCTGCGGCGCAGGCGCTGCGGATGATCGTTTTTTCCTGCAAGGAGAGCCTCTATAAAGCGCTCTACCCGGTATGCGGGGAATATTTTGGCTTTCATGACGCCGGGGTATCGCAGGAGAGCGCCGCCCTGCTGCAAGCGCGATTTTCGGATGCTGCGCAAGGCGCGCAGCAATCCGGTTGGCTGACGCTGACGCTGCATCGCGCCTTATGCGCGTTTCCCTCGGGCAGCGCTTTCTCCTGCCATTACGAGATCGACGACGAGGATGTGCTGACGGTGCTTATGCCAAAATGAGCGTTCCTTGTATCAATGCGGTACCGGGTCTGTATCTTCATCATCTTTGGGACAGACGATGTTCAGGAAGATGGCTATAATGGCGGCAGGCACAATGCCTGATCCCCCGAAAATTAACTGAATGGCGTCCGGCAGTTGCGATAAAATAGTTGGGCTGGAACCCATTCCAAAGCCGAGTCCCAGGGATACCGAAACGATTGTGACAATACGCGGCGTAATTTTTTCCTTTGTGATCAGCTGGATACCGCTTACAACGATGGAAGCGAACATCATCACCGCCGCTGCGCCCAAAACGCTTTGGGGCATAGCGGACACCACTGCGGCCAGTTTCGGGAATAATCCGCAGGCAATCAAAAAGACAGCGCCCAGGGATATCGCAAACAGATTGACCACTTTTGTCATTGCTACCAAACCCACATTTTGGCTGAAAGATGTATTGGGCAGTACGCCGAAAATGGCGGCAAAAGTGGAACCCAGTCCGTCGCATATAATACCGCCGGAAAGTTCTTTGTCTGTAGGTTCCCTGCCCATGCCGCCTACGGTAATGCCCGCGATATCGCCTACGGTTTCCACCGTGGTCACAATAAACATAATGGCTATGGGAATAATGGCTGCCAGGTCAAATTCAATGGGTACGGGAAACAAAGAGGGAAGCGACAGGAGCGAGGCTGCTTCCACGCCGCCCCATTGCAGCACCCATGAGCAGGCGCGCTCCGCGCCGCCCGCGTCTGTGTATGTAATGGGCAGCATAAGCCCCATGACGGCGCAGACAACGTACCCGGTAATTATTCCAAACAAAATGGACGCCAAACTGGTTATGCCTTTTGTAAAATGCTTGAGCGCTACAATAACGACGAGCACAATACAGCCAACGAATAAGTTAGCCGCAGAGCCGAAATCGCCCGCCCCTGCGCCGCCTCCGAATGAGTTTATGCCCACAGGTATAAGGGAAAGGCCAATGGCCATGACCACGCATCCGGTGACGACGGAAGGGAAAAATTTCCGGAGGGGTTTCAGGAATATACCCAGCACACCCTCAAACAGTCCGCCGATAATGCTTGCGCCCAGAATGGCACCATAGGCATATACATTCCCGCCCAAACCGGCGCCTATGCTCCGGCCTACGCCAATAAAACCGGAGCTGGTACCCATAACGATGGGCAGCTTTCCTCCTATGCGCCCGATTGGGAATAACTGCACCAATGTGACCACGCCCGCGACGAACATGGCGCTTTGAATGATCAAAATTTGTTCAGGAGAGCCCGACACTATTCCGCACGCAGTGCTGATAATAATGATGGGCGCCAGGTTTCCGGCAAACATGGCCAGTACGTGCTGCATACCCAGGGGGATCGCCTGTCTGAATGGCAGCCGTCCGGATATTTCATACGGAGAAGAATACGTAATCTGTTTTTCCATTTTCATATCCTTCCTTTATCTGATTATATACCAGGATGTCTTCTTTTACAATAAGCCGCGTAATTTATTCCGGTTATTCGCGCGTAAAAGTATCAGATGTATTTTCTTTTCGCATATATGTGTGCATAATGGATAATCATAAATAGCCGATTAAAGCACAGACGCTGGGGAGGTTGACTGCCATGCAATTTTTTCTGAACGGAAACGAAGTGAGCTGCGATACAAATCCCGAGCGCAGTTTGCTGCAATATTTGCGTGAAGATAAGCATATTACCTCCGTAAAAGATGGCTGCTCCGCCCAGGCCGCTTGCGGCGCGTGTATGGTCGAGGTGGACGGGAAACCCCGCCTCGCCTGCGTCACACGTATGTCCTCCCTTGAGAATGCGCATATTACAACCATCGATGGCTGGCCGGAGAACGTGCGGCAGATTTTGGGCCGCGCTTTTGTGGATGCGGGCGCTGTGCAGTGCGGCTTTTGCACCCCGGGTATGCTCACACGGACAAAAATTCTTCTTGAAAATAATCCATCGCCGACACGGCAGGAGATCATCGCCGCGCTTAAACAAAACGTCTGCCGCTGCACCGGGTATGTGAAGATCATCGAAGCGATAGAACTTGCCGCGCGCGCGCTTCGCGCCGGGCGCGGGATCGAGCTGTATGCGCCCGGAAAGGTGGGGACGCGCCAGCCTAAATACGACGCCTGGTATAAGGCTATCGGGCAGAGTCCCTTTACCAACGATTTGACGCTTCCGGATATGCTCTTTGGCGCGCTGCGCATGAGTGATTACCCCAGGGCGCGCGTTCTTTCCATTAGCACCGAAAAGGCTGCCGGTATGCCCGGAGTCGAACGCATCCTGACCGCCGCTGATGTTCCGGGGCAGCGCAAAATCGGACTCATCGAAAATGACTGGCCTCTTTTTATCGCCGCAGGCGAAATCACGCACTCCATTTCGGACGTTTTGGCCTGCGTGGTTGCGGCAAGCGAGGAGCAGGCGCGCGCGGCAGCGGCGACAATAGAGATTGCGTATGAGGAATTGCCGGTTGTTTCGGATATGGAAATCGCGGCGCGCGGCGGGATACAGGTGCATGACGACAGGCCAAATTTGGCAAAGGAATGTTTTCTTAAACGAGGCTGCAATCCGGATGCAGACGCGATCCTTGCGGCTTCCGCACACGTTGCGCGCGGGGTTTTTACAACGCAGCGTGTGGAACACGCCTTTTTGGAGCCTGAATGCGCGATTGCGGAACCCTGGGTGATGGACGCCGACGTGCGCACAGCCGCGCGGCGAAATGCTTTGACACCCGAAGGGGCGTCAAGGGCGCAGGATGCGGGCGTCAAAATATACACGCAAAGCCAGGGGCCGTACGAGGATCGAAGGCAGCTCGCGCTTCTGCTTGGTCTGCCCGAATCCAGAATCAATGTGGTACTCCTTGCTTCCGGCGGCGGCTTTGGCGGCAAGGAGGATCTGACCGTACAGGGCTTCGCGGCTCTTGCCGCGTATCTCATCAGGCGTCCCGTCAAGGTGCGTCTTACGCGCACCGAGTCAATCACGATGCACCCTAAACGCCATCCCTTTATTATGGAATACGCGGTGGGCTGTGATCGCCACGGCAAATTAACCGCAGTGAAGGCGCGGCTTCAGGCGGACACGGGTTCGTATCTGTCGGTCGGCTGTAAAGTGATCGAGCGCGCCGTGAGTCACGCTGCCGGCGCCTATTTTGTACCCTGCATGGACGTAGAGGGCCGGGCCTGGTATACAAATAACATTCCGAGCGGCGCGATGCGCGGTTTTGGCGTAAACCAGGTGGTCTTTGCGATGGAGTCCTGCATTGCGGAACTCTGCGAAAAGGGAGGGTTTGATCGCTGGCAGTTCCGCTATGATAACGCGCTGGTGGAGGGTTCTCTCTTCGCGTCGGGACAGATACTGCATAACGTAGCGGTGCGCGAAACCCTGCAGTCGCTCAAGGATGATTTCTACAGGCATCGCTATACGGGAATTGCCTGCTCCATCAAAAACTGCGGGGTGGGCAACGGCATGAAGGACGAATGTGAAATCAAGGTGGAGATTGCCGCCCCTGATCACATCGTGCTGCATCACGGGTGGTCGGAGATGGGACAGGGTGTGGATACGGTGGCTGTGCAGATGCTCTGCGACAAGACCGGCATTCAGCCGGAGTATGTGACTGTGCGGGTGGAGACGCGGTTTGAGGCGAGGGCGGGGATGACCACTTCCAGCCGAGGCACCTCATTGCTTGGCAACGCTGTACTCAATGCGGTGGCGAAGATACTCGCCGATATGGATACGGGAAAGACGATTGCCGATCTCGTCGGAAAGACATATCCCGGGTATTGGTGCTGCGACTGGAGTACCGAGATAGGTTCTTCCGACCCGCGCGAAAACGCGGCCTCCATGCCGCGCGCGGGATCTACGCCTCCATGCTCCGACCCGCCCTGTATACACTATTCGTATAGTTATGCAGCGCAGCTTGTGATTCTGAATGAAGAGAGCGGCAGGATTGAGCGGATTGTGGCGGCGCATGACGCGGGGCGGATTGTGAATCCCACACTCTTTGAAGGGCAGGTGCAGGGCTCGGTACACATGGGCATAGGCTACGCTCTTTCCGAGGATCTCCCGATGAAGGATGGGCGGCTTGTCCATACGCGCTTCCGCGAGCTTGGCCTCGTGCCGATAGCCGACGTGCCGGAGATCGTCGTGAAGGCGGTAGAGGTGCATGACCCGCACGGTCCTTACGGCGCGAAAGGTATAGGGGAGATCGGTCTCGTCGCGACGGCGGCGGCTATAGCAGACGCCTACGCCCAATATGACGGCGAGCGCAGATATACGCTGCCGCTCAAGCCCGTACAAAAACAGGAGCGCTGACTTTACTTGCAGGACGCCCTAGCCCTCGCCTACGACCAGGATGGGAGTGTCCCGCGTTGGGCATGGATGCCCACCAACGCGGGAAAGAGCGTACATTACCCTACGGGTACTTCGCCGTGTACGCGCTCGGGTCAGAACATCCTGTTCTAGCCCTCGCAAGAGCGTACATCCATGTACGCGCTCGGAGCAGAACGTCCTGTTCTAGCCCTTGAACTGCGAGAGGATGATGCTGGAGTTCTGTCCGCCAAAGCCAAAGCCGTTTGACAAAACGTGCCTGACCGCGCATTCGCGGGTTTCCGTTACGATGTTCAGATCGATCTTCGGATCCCTTTCAAAGATGTTGATCGAGGGATGGACGATCCCCTTGCAGAGGGCGAGAATGGCGGCGATGGCCTCCACGCCTCCGGCGGCGCCGATCAGGTGCCCGACCATTGATTTTGTGCTGTGTACCATAATACGGTCGGCTTCCGCGCCGAAGAGGCGGCGCAGGGTGGTTGTCTCTGCGAGATCGCCGATATTGGTTGAAGTTCCATGCGCGTTGACGAGATCGATATCCGACGCGCTGAGCCCGGCCGATTCCAGAGCCATATTTACGGACATCGCAATCCCGCGCCCATCGGGATGCGGCGCAACCAGATCGAAGGCGTCGCACGAGAGACCGTAGCCCGAGAGTTCGGCGTAAATCCGCGCGCCGCGCTTTTTTGCGTGTTCCAATTCCTCCAGGCAAACGACACCCGCGCCCTCGGCGAGTACAAAGCCGTCGCGGTTTTTGTCGAAGGGGCGGCTTGCGGTTTCGGGGGAGTCGTTTCTGCGCGAGAGCGCGCCGATGGCGCTGAATCCCGACAGACCGCTCATGTTGAGGCAGCTTTCGCAGCCGCCGGCCATCATAACGTCCGCCGTGCCTGCCTTAATCATGGCGGCGGCGATCCCAATCGCGTGGTTGCTGGTGGCGCAGGCGGAGTTGACCGAAAAATTCGGCCCCTGGAAGTTATAGTCCTTCGCAAAATAGGCCGGGGGTGTGTTGGGTATGACGCTGACCACGTAGAACGGGGATACAAATTCAACCGAGTTGTGTTTGTCGATGCTCTGGCAGGACTTATAATGCCCGGCGTTGCCGCCGTCGCCGGTTCCGATAATGGCGCCATAGCGGTACGGCGCGCTATCGACGTCTTCCCGCAGGATCCCGGAGTCCCTGAAGGCCTGCACGGCCGCAATCCGCGCAAATACTATGAAGCGTTCGAAGCGGTTTACCTTTTTTTTGGGGAGATAATCACCGATATTTTCGGGGAGGTCGACCTCTCCGCCAATTTTTACCGGAAGTATCGAAGTATCGGTATACTTGAGGGTACGGACGCCGTTTTTTCCGGCGATGAGGTTGTCCCAAAACTCAGGAACGGAGGCGGCGATGGGATTGATGGTTCCCATTCCCGTAATGACGACTCGTTTTTGGGCGGAATTCTGCATTTTGAGGATCCTCTTTCGGTGCGCGCACAACCTGATATTTACGGTATACCGGAGCGGCAGTAAAAGTCAAGCGCGCGGAACTATGAAGGGACTTTTTGACATTTTTTCAATTATATGCTATCACTTAAAGAACTCTATAAATCATTAAAATATTATGGAGGAATCTATGCGGTTCTTATCGGGGTTATTGGGGATACTTCTTGTCGGGTTCGTGCCTTTGTTCGCGATTGAGGTCGCGGAACAGGAGTTGCTGCAAAGCCAACCCGTTGATTTTGTCAATTACCGCGGGCAATTCACGCGAATTGTTTCGCCCGAGGAGTTCCGGCAAACCGGTCTCGGCATAGCGCGCGGCGCGACCGGTACGCGCTTTACAAGCGCAAACAGGTACACAATCCTGCGCGCGATTGATCCCAGGGAAGAAAAGGGGTTCGATGCGGACATATTTATGCTTGAGCCCGCCAGCGATATTGTGGATATCCGCGGGGTGCGGGCACTGCTTGCGGGATATATCGAGGGGCAGTACGGCTATAACGCCAGAAACGCAAGCACCCTTTCGCTTTTTGCCACCTATTATAACGCCATCTACCGTGGGCGCATGGATTATTTCCGAACCCAGTACAAAAATGTGGTAACAAGCCAGCTTGTTCCCGCGCGCGCGGGGATCGCGCTGGATTACCGCGCCTGGCCGGGGCGGACGCAGATTGTCGTTCCGTTGGGCGTTTTTGCGGGAAATACGCCGGAGATTGATCTGAACCAGTTCACGGGGCAGGACGTGATCGATACGCTCCGGCAAAAGCCGGACATGGGCGTTGAGGAGCGCAAGGATCTCCTGGACATCAAACAGGAAGACCTGAACAAAAAGCAGGACGATCTCGACAAAAAAAAGGAAGCCCTGGAAGAAGACAAAAAAAAGCTTGAGGATACCACCCAGGCCGTCACCATAAAGCAGGAAGAGCTTGAAAAAAAGCAGGAGGATCTGAAAAACGAAAAGGATCCGGTAAAACAGGAACAGATCCGCGAAGAATTAAAGAAGGACGAAAAGGGTCTGGAGCAGCTTAAGGAAGAGCTTAAGAAGGAAGAGAGCGCAGTCAAGGAAAAAGAGACTGTGATCGAAAAGGCCGAAGAGACCCTCGAGAAAAAGAAAGAAGAAGTTAAAAAAGAAGAAGAGCAATTAAAGAAAGACGAGACGAAAGTCCTTGAAGACAAGCTCCCGCAGCCCGTCAAGGAAGAGTTGAAAAAGAAGGAAGACGAGCTCGAGAAGAAAACCGAAGCGCTTGAGAAACAAAAGACCGAGCTGGATACCAAAGCCGAAGAGCTGAAGCAAATGGAGGAAGAGCTCAAAAAAGGCGAGCTGGATCGCAATATCTATGACGGCGGGCTGTATTATCTGAAAGTCATTGAGCCGCTCGACGACGGGCATTATAAAAATGAAATGGTACTCATCAACCCCATCTCGCGCAAGGTGGTACTCTCCTCGCCCTATAAAAATATATGCGGGCATCGTTACGATATTTTCAGCGAAGGCGCTGTGGTTATAGGTTATGACGGGAAGCACTCCAGCGGGCATTTTCTCGTCCTGCTTGACCCCAAAACCCTTGAGCTGACCGCGAAAGGCAAGGATCATGTGTACTGGAAGAGTTTTATAGAAGTGAAGCAGGATTCCATCTATACGATCATTCAGGATAACGGGTACTATTTGGGCAAGTTTGACAACAAGCTCTCGCCGGTGGCTCGTTCAAAAGAGAAGATTGACAGGGATAGTTTTATTTCTTTCTTTGGGCAATACGTATATGTAAATTCTCCAGACAGGACAATTTTTGTTTTTGATGTCACGGATCTGAAATTGATAGATACAATCAAACCGTAAGTTTGTAATTCTGTTTGAGATACTTTTCCCTGAGGACGTGCGTATGGCTGAAAGCGGAAAACAAAAAAATCGCACTGCGCGGCGGTCGGATTCCGAAATTATCGCAAATCTCAAAAAGCGTATTGAGGAATTGGAACAGATTACCGAAATGTTCGATCAAACCAGCGAACTTTCGCGTCTGGAGCGCTTGCATGCCGAGCGTTTGATTCAGGCGCACGAAGAATTACGGAATCTTACGGAAAAAGAGCGCCGCGAGGCGGACGCCATCATTGAAGCGCAGCAGCGCGTACAGGAACTCTCCGCCAAAGAGCGTCTGGATGCGGATCGTCTGGTTGCCGCGCATGAAGAGGTGGGGCGTCTTGCGCAGCAGGAACGCAAGGACGCCGAAAGCGTTATAAAAGCGCATGAGAGGGTGGGGGAGCTTTCCGTTCAGGAGCGTCTGGACGCCGAGCGTCTTCTGGCCGCGCATGAAGAGGTGGAGCGTCTTGCACAGCAGGAACGCAAGGACGCCGAAAGCGTTATCAGCGCGCAGGAGAGGGTGCGTAATCTCTCTGAAGATGAGCTGCGCCGGGCGGAAAATTTCCTGGCGGCGAAAGAGAGAATTGAGCAGCTTGCGGCGGTTGAGATCAAGCGGCGCGACACGGTTTTGTCGGCAATTCTGTCCATGAATTCCCGGATGCATTTCGCCCAGCTTGTTGAGGATCTCTTTACCCACATACTGAACGACATTATGATCCTCTTTGGCGCTCGTCGTGGATTTGTGGCGCGCTCTGCCGGCAATACCATGCGCATTGCCGTTAAAAATGGCTATCCCCAGAGCGAAGTGCCTGAAGCAGCCGCCACGCTCGCCAAAGTCCTTGCCGGCGAAGAAGTTCCCGGGATCTTTGCCCGCATTGTGAGCGAGGAACTGGCCAGCGGGCTTGTCTATATCGAGCGTTTACCCGGCAATGGAAAGCTCGAAACGCTCGACAGCGGTTTTTTGGAGGTTATCGCCTCGCAGCTTTCGCTTGGATTCGGCGGGATTCTTTTGCGTGAAAGATATATTCGCCAGAATTTCGAGCTGCGGAAATTGGCTGTTCTGAAAGGTAATTTTATAGGGCATCTCTCGACGGATTTACAGAAGCCCATGGAAAAAATCATCGGTCTTCTCGAAAAAAAGACGGAAAAAGATACAAAAAAAGCGCAGGAAGACATGATTCTTCTGAAAAAGGGACTGGATAAAATCATCTCCATCTTCTCGCTGCAGCAGGAAGTTGACGAGATGTACACCCATACCATCATGATTGATGATCTCATTCAGAAGATTGTCGCCTCGTATCAGGACGAAATAAAAAAACGCAATGTAACGATAGAATACAATTATCCGGAGAGGATATATTCATTCAGCGGCAATCTGGATACAATGAACACCATTGTTGACGAAATTATCTGCAACAGCATTGTTTATAACAGAATAGGCGGCAAAGTGCTTATAAGCATCATACAGGACGATCGCCAGTGCAAAGTCGTAGTCAGGGACACCGGCGTCGGCGTCAGCAAAGAAAGACTCCCCAAGGTTTTTGAACGTTTCTACCGCGCGCCCAGTTCAAGCGAGCTGCATGACCGTGGTGCAGGGCTTGGTCTCTATATCGTAAAGGAATTTATTGAGGCGTATGGCGGTTCGATTACGTTCACGAGCGAAGAGGGCAAAGGATCCGAGATTGCTCTCATTTTTCCCTTGTGGCATATAGGCGGGAGCAGTACAACTTTTTCCTAAACCATTTCATGCAAAAGCCGACTATTGAAACGGAGAACGGAGTCTCCGGCAAACGCTTTTGCACCTGAAACGGAATTCACCACAAAAGAACGCGCTGTAGCGGCAGCGCCTTACGGATCGGGGTTTTAACTCGATCATACGCGAGGTGTGCTCGTCTGCAATGGGGGGATTCCATGTCCGCTCTTTCAAAATATATTCCGGTTTTTACCATTCTGATAATCAGTCTGCCTGTTTTTATTTTTGGTTTGGCAGAAATGACGGTGATTGATTTTGGAAATTATGAAAAACTCATAACAAATGAGCTTAATGCCATGAACGAAGGTGTGGCGCGAACCAGAGTTGATGGAACTCCGGGCTTTATCCTTCCGCCGGAAACCATGTATGTGAGTAACTGGATAGTTGAATTACGTTCAGCCATGGTGCGCGTTCCGAATATCCTCAAGTCGCAATGTATAGCTGTTGAGAGTAAAGAGTACAATCAAACCGTATTGGGCATACGCATAAACTTTCCAGAATCACGGCAGAATGATCGCGCCTATATTCGTCCGCAATTCCCGTTGTTTGCGTATAACAGGCAGGGAAATTTCGCGAACGTCTCCAATGGCATTATTGTAAATGTCGGCGTGGTCAAAGATGTATCTATCTGGGTGAAGGGGCGGAATTATCCTTACGATATAGCCGCGCGGCTTACAGACAATAATAATGTTACGCGCGAATTCTTTTTTGGAAATATGTTTTTTGACAACTGGCGCAAGCTCACCTGGGTTAACCCAAATTATATTGATTCCCTGAAAGACCGCGTTGTGGAACGCAAACCCATGTACCCCAAAGATATTCCGTATTACCGTTTTAATTCTTTTGTTGTATACCGTGATATGGCGCAAATAGGCGGCGATTTTGTTTTTTATATCAAAAATTTAACCATGACACATGATCTCTATACCACCACGATGATTGATCAGGATATCGACGATGAAGCGGTTTGGAAGATTCTCCGGCAGCGCACTCTTGAGGATATGGATCGCGAACACAGGGCACTCGGCGAACGATCCCATGATTTCGGAGTGCAAAAGGGGCTTATGGAGGAAAAACCGGATTGAAAACCCTTGCGGAACTTGCGGAATCGCTGGACGCCCTCCTGGATGTGCGGGCAATACCCGATGACTCCAAAAATGGCCTGCAGGTGGAGGGCAGGCGCGAGGTGCGCAGGATCGCCTTTGCCCTGGACGCCTGCCTCGAGACCATCCGCGAAGCGGCGGCGCGGCAGGCGGATCTGCTCGTCGTTCATCACGGGCTTTTATGGAAAGAGATGCTTCGCGCCTGCGGAACGCATGGGGCGAGGCTTGCGGCCTGCTTCACATCCGGACTCTCGCTCTACGCCGTTCATTTGCCGCTCGATGCGCATACCTCTCTGGGGAATAACGTCAGTCTGATTGAAGACGCCGGATTTGTTCCGTTTCCCAAACGCATTATTGATTATCATGGGTATTGCATCGGATATCTCGGCGAATGTGCGGACGGGCTTTCCATCGAAGCAATCTGCGCAAACCTGGAACGTACGCTCTTCTGCCGCCCGTCAAGGATACTCGGCGCGCATGAGGGAAAGCTCTACAAAAAGGCGGCGGCGGTCAGCGGCGGCGCGCTTTTCTATGCCGAAGAGGCTGCCCGCGCGGGGGCGGAACTCTATATCACAGGCGAAGGCAGCCACTCCGCCTACCACCAGGCAATTGAGTGCGGCATTACTACGCTTATTTACGGGCATTACACAAGCGAGATGATCGGGATCCGCCGCCTGGAGAAGTATTGCCGCGGGAACTTTGGGCTGGAAACCACGATCATCGACTGCCCCACGGGATACTAGAACAGGATGTTCTGTCCCGATACTGTAGCGCCCGTAGGGCGTCTACGGCACGGAAGCCGTGTCCCTCGCTGCGGCAGGATGCCGCGCGCCAGCGAGGGCTAATTCTGTTCAAGAAACGATTCCGCCAGTTCGCAGTACAGTGCCGTGCCTTCGCGCATTCTTTCGAGTATCCCCGGACCAAGTTCGCGGATCTGCGCTGCGGGGTTTCCCGCCCAAAGTGTGCGCGGCGGGACGATAGTGTTTTCCTTGATGAGCGCGCCTGCGGCTACAAGCGCCTCTTCGCCAATTTTGGCACCGCTTAAGACAATCGCCCCCATGCCTACAAGCGCGCCGCTGCCAATGACGCAGGCATGGCAGATTGCGCCATGCCCAATGAGAACCCCGTCGCCGACGATACAGCCTCGCGTATGATCTACGTGCAGTACGCAATTATCCTGGATGTTGCTGCCCGATCCAATGATAATGGGCGCGATATCGCCCCGGAGGACAGCGTTATACCAGATACTCGAATTTTCTCCAATGCGCACATTCCCAATAAGGCGCGCGCCCGGCGCTATAAAAACCGACGGCGCAATATCCGGCGCTTGCCCCTGAAAGCAAAAACAGTTTTCTTTCAAGTTATCCTCCCTTGGGTCGGCCTTTTTTTGGCCGGCTTGAGTTGCCTGATAATTGTACCGATAAAAAAGGCAGAGTCTACTGAAAGACGCGGGGTAAAATTGCCATGAAAAAAAACTTCATTCTCTTGTTGATTGCGCTTGCCGCGCTTCCTGTTTTTGCCGAGACGCAGGATATTCCAATGCTCTTCTATGGCGAGGCCTCCTGGTATGGGGAGCAGTTCCATGGCAAACAGACGGCGAGCGGTGAAATATACGATATGAATTTGCTCAGCGCGGCGCATAAATCGCTCCCCTTTGGGACGCGCATTCGGGTAACAAATCTTGAAAACAATAAAGAAGTGATTGTGCGCGTCAATGACAGAGGACCGTCTGTTACGGATCGTGTTTTGGATCTCTCGCTTGCGGCGGCAAAATTGCTTGATTTTGCCGAAAAGGGAACCGCGAAGATAGAGGCTCGCGTTATCGAAATTGACGGAGATGGCACAGCGCAGGTTTCGGATAATTTTACTGTGGATAACCAGCGAAGCGCTGTTCAGGATACCGCCGAAACCGCCGAAAGCGTATCGCGCTCTGGAAGTCCGGTTCGCGTTATTCGCCCGGAAGAGGTGTATACGCCCGAAAAGGAACCGGACAAACCTAATTTCCCCTTGTCTGCCGATGGGCGTTATGTTATACAGGCGGGCGCTTTTTTAAGTCTCGATAATGCCGAGGGTCTTTTGCGGCGATACCAGGCTATGGGACTGCCCGTATATCTTCGCCAGCTTTCGCGCGATCATTTGCATCGTGTCTGGATTGGTCCCTTTGCCGCGCGAGCGGATGCGGAAGCGCAGTTGAAAGGTGTTCGGAGGATTTCCGAACAAGCCTATATCTGTAATAAAGAGTAAACACAGGGAATGAAAACGTTTTTCCGCGAAAGTTTTGAACCTTTTCTTGGTGAATTGACAGGCGGAAGCCGCTGGCTTCATGCCGCTTTCTTTGGGCTGGCGATCCTTTTTTTGTGTTATAACTATTTTGTCAAAGAACCTTTTTTGCGCAGCAATGGTCATGGGATTCCGGCTCTGCTCTCCGGAGAAAAAAAAATTCAGGATTTGCGGCAGGAAATCAGGAATCTCGAAGAAGCCAGCGAAACGAATGTGTTTCTGCCCGGTCCGGAGCGCCAGGCAAGCCGTGACAGCCTGGCGGCGGCGCGTATCCGGCTTGAGGAGGCGGCGGAAGGCGCACCAGATCGCACAGCCGCGCTGCATTATCTGCGGTATATTGGCTGGTTCGCGGGTACCTTTGTTTTTCTGTTTGTGCTGCCGGTGTTTTTCATTGCGCTGCATCCGCGCTTGCGCCTGCGGGATTTTGGACTTGGGTTGGGTGACTGGAATTTTGCAGGCAAGATAGCGGTCATATTTTTTGCGGTTATGGCAATTTTCGTTGTTTGTATCGTGCTTTTTGAGGTCAGGAGTTTTCTGTCTTATTATCCGCTCTATGCCGAGAAATCGGTTACTGGATCGCAGCCCGATTTTCTTTTCTGGTTTGTGGTTCTGGAATTTTGTTTTTTGCTGTATTTTATTGGTTGGGAGTTTTTTTTTCGTTCTCTTATCCTTTTTCCGTTGGAAAAGTATCTTGGAGGCGCGGCCGCAATCATCGGGCTTTTGCCATTTGCGCTTACGCATATTGGTAAGCCGATTGCGGAGGTTTTTGGATCCGTGCTTGCCGCCTGGTTTCTGTCCATTTTGGTTCTTCGCGCGCGATCATTCTGGATATGTCCCCTTATCCATTTTGCGGTTTCATTTACAATGAATCTTGCTGCGGCATTCTCGAGGCAACTGTTTTGACGGGGGAGGGGTACAATGGCAGACGATAAAGGCGCGCGTCAGAAGAATAAGGGTGTGTTTGATGATAGTTTTGATCTGCTCGCGCTTGGCCTCTCAAAAGAAGAGAAAGAGCGTCTCGCGAAAAAATTTAACGCCACCCCCATGCATATCGCAGGTTCGGATACAAAGAACGAACCGGGCAAAGAGGTTTCCAATTTTGAATCATCTCCGAAAAAAGTCGGATTTTTTGGATACATCATTCGTGTAATATATATGGTATTTACGGGAACATCTCTTGCGGATTATGAGAAAACGCAAAAACTCAAAAAAATAAAAAATGAATTAAAGCAGATTAGGCCTCCCATTATGAATTTCTCTACCGGGCAGATCTGCGTGGCTTTTGCCGAGCAAGTGCATGATCTCTATCGCCACGTATGGCCGCTCAGACCCATATTTGATGAAATATTTGACGACAAGTATGAGGAACATTCTTTCAATTTTTTTGTTTTCCTTCTTGTGCGCCGGATTTCATCGCTTGACGACAGCTATATCGCGCGTTTCAGCGAAGCGGGTTTAAGGGAGTATGTCGAGCAGGATTCCGATGAAGTAGCGCGCTCGCGCATTGAAGAATTAAGCGAAGCTTTTTTGCGCGCCATAAACGAAGAAGCGCGGAGAGAGGCAAACAATTTTTATGCCGATATGGTCAGTTTCCATGAGATTTTGCATTTCAATTTTACGAATTTTCTGCGATTTTTCAGTACAAAATACTCTGTAGAATTAAAGGAGAACGCCTTTCACGATTTCCGGCCTGAAGGCACGATAAACGAGTTCCGGGTTTTGGAAAGCCTTATTTTGTCGGTGAACATGGAGTATCTGCATGATGTGATTGCCCTTGCGAGTGATTATTTTCTGCTCTATCTGCAGGAAACGAAGGATGAGAACACAGCATCACAAACCAAGGAGTATCTGGCATGGGTGACACAGAATAACAGCCATGGACTGCGGCATGCACTCGCGGTTATTGTGGCCAATCGGCAGCTTACCCTGCTCATTCGCTATATTATGCACAGCAATGATTATGAACCGAAAATATTTCCGCATACGGCAAATATATTTGATGACTTCACAAAAGTTTTCAAACCGATTCTCAAACAGCGTACGGATAAAGTACTCTCAAGGCGGATACAAACAGAACTCAGTTCAAAAATCACGGAATTGTTTGGAAATTTTGAGCCGCTTCCGGATTATTTTTATACCCTTGAAGAAAATGTATTGCTTGAAAAAATGAATCTCTCCTCTTTTATCTATACAGCCGCTTTTTATGTGAGTGTGCGTTTTTACACGGAAAAATACTCTGTATATATCAAGCGTTTGGTCAATAAGCTCATTGTGGATGGGAGCTATAAAGACAGTCTTGTCCGGAGAACCCTTTCCGATGAGTTTTATCATTCGGACGAGATAACAGAAAAACTTATGAAGTTTACGGAGTTTGTGCATCGCAGAAAGGAAAAAGGTTCGCTTTTTTTGTCCAGCCTCGAAAAATTCAGGGGAGATTTTGCGTCCAGAAAAGCATTGAATACGCGCATTGCCGCTATCAACGAAGGTTTGCACACTGTTTTGCTGGATATACGGCAGAGCGCGGATAATCTCCAGAACGCTATGGGGCGCATTGCGCGCGATATCGATTCCCGCAAACCCAAGGTAGTTGACAATTTGCAGAAAATCAACGCAGGGAATAATCGTTTTTTGGGAGAACTCAAAAAGTGCGCGCATGACTACGCGCTTTTTTGGGAAATTATCGCCAAGGTTTTTAAGGTCGTATGAGCTGGCCTGAGCCAGGATGTATATTGAGTGACAAAACAAACTATGCCTGGATGGGCGGCGGAGGCAAGCGATGTTTGATGGCTTAACACCAAAGGCGCAAAAAATCATCAACCTCCTGGCTCAGGAAGAGGCAAAGAGGCTTAATCATGACACCTTATTGCCGGAGCATATCCTTCTTGGCTTATTAAAGCAGGGGGATGGTCTGGCCATCGATGTACTCAAAAACATTGGAATCAATATCGATGAGGTTCGCCGCGAACTGGAAAGGGCATTGCGCGAGGTTGGCGAGGTGTTAATTTTCGGCGAAGTTGCGCCCTCACCCCGCATCGAAAAGATTCTGCGGTACAGCGCGGAAGAAGCAAAAAATCTGGGGTTCACGTATATCGGATCGGAACATCTTCTTCTCGGGATTTTACGCGAAGAGAATTCCAGAGCCACCCTGATTCTCGAGTCGCGCGGGGCAAAGCTCGACAAGATACGCAGCGGTATTATGAAACTGAGCGGAACCGGATCGCTCCAGCGCAGTACGTCTCCCGAAGCGATCAAAACCGCTACGCTCGATGAATTTGGGCGCGATCTGACCGAGATCGCGCGGCAAGGGCACCTTGATCCTGTCATCGGACGACAGACTGAAATCGCCCGTGTCGTACAGATACTCTCGCGGCGCAAAAAAAACAACCCGGTGCTGATTGGCGAACCGGGAGTCGGCAAGACGGCCATAGTCGAAGGGCTTGCGCGCAACATTGTCAGCGGAGATGTTCCCGAGGTTCTGCTCAATCGCCGGCTTGTGACGCTTGATCTTCCTTCGCTCGTTGCGGGAACAAAATACCGCGGCGAATTTGAGGAACGCCTGCGCAATGTCGTCAACGAGATCCGCAAGGCGAATAATATCATTCTTTTTATAGACGAACTGCATACCCTTATCGGTGCCGGCGGGGCGGAGGGCGCGATTGACGCCGCGAATATGCTGAAACCGGCGCTTGCCCGCGGTGAACTGCAGTGTATCGGCGCAACCACGCTCAATGAGTTTCGCAAACACATCGAACGCGATTCCGCGCTTGAACGCCGTTTTCAGCCCATTCTCGTTGAAGAGCCCCCCGTGAATGAAACGATTCAGATCCTGCGCGGTCTTCGCGGAAATTATGAGGAACATCACAAGGTACGGTATTCCGAAGAGGCGATTGAGGGAGCGGCAAATCTCGCGCATAGGTATATAAAGGATCGCTTTCTGCCCGATAAGGCGGTTGATCTGCTGGACGAGGCCGGCGCCAAGGCGCGGCTTACGAGTACGACCCGCCCCGCGAGTCTGATCGAACTCGAAAAAGAGATTGAGTTCCTGATGGGAGAAAAGGATGAACTGGTTCGCACACAGGATTATGAGAAGGCAGCCAATGTCCGCGATACCATAAAGACGCGCAAGGAAGAACTGAAACGGCAAACCGAAGCCTGGCGCGAATCCATGAATAACGAAACACCCATCATCGGGTACGACGATATTTCGCGCATCGTTTCATCCATTACGCGAATCCCTCTGGTGCGGCTCACGGAGGATGAATCCAAAAAGCTGTTGAATATGGAAGAAGATTTACACAAGCGCGTGATAGGGCAGAACGACGCCATCGCGGCGGTTTCCCGCGCTGTGCGCCGCTCGCGTACCGGACTCAAATCGCCCAAACGTCCGACCGGAACATTTATCTTTCTTGGACCGACGGGCGTTGGCAAGACTGAACTCGCGCGCGCTCTTGCGGAACTCCTCTTCGGAAATGAGGAGGCTCTTATCTGTTTTGATATGAGCGAATTTATGGAAAGACATTCGGTCAGCCGCTTAATAGGCGCTCCTCCGGGTTATGTGGGGTATGAAGAAGGCGGGGATCTGACCGAGCGGGTGCGCCGCCGTCCCTATAGTGTGCTTCTGCTCGACGAGATCGAAAAGGCGCATCCCGACGTTTTCAATATTTTGCTCCAGGTTATGGAAGACGGGCAGCTTACGGATAATCTTGGACATACCGTGGATTTTCGCAATCTTGTTATCATACTCACATCCAATGTGGGTGCCCGTGAAATCACCAAGGAAGCCGGTTTGGGTTTTGCTTCTTTTACCGATGATGAGGGTGAATTTTCCGATATGAAGGAAAAAGCGCTGTCGGAACTGCGCCGCGCCTTCAATCCGGAATTTCTGAACCGCGTTGACGAGGTTGTTGTTTTTCATGCGCTCACCTGGCCGCAGATAAGCGAGATTCTCGGCGTTATGCTTCAGGAGTTAAGCGAAAGGCTGAAAGAAAAAGGCATGACCATTGAGGTGGCGCAAAAGGCAAAGGATGAACTCATCAAACGAGGGTATAGCCGGAAATACGGCGCCCGCCCATTGCGCCGGACAATCCAGAAGGAAATCGAGGATCCGCTTGCGCAAACATTTCTTGCCAGGGGAGCGGTTAATAACGGGCGTGTGCTTGTGGACTATAATGACGAAAAAGGTTTTACAATTATGATTGAGACTGTTGCCGGGGCGCGCGAATGATTATGAACAGAGGGATGGTGTTTGCGGGTCTTTTTCTTGCGGCTGCAGGCGCGGGTGCGGATCCGGCGACAAATGAAATAGCCGAGGCCGCGCCGCAAGCTCTGGCGGAAGCGTCATTGGCGGATTGGATCGTTCAGGGCGGGATCATGATGATCCCCATCATCCTGTGCTCGATAATCGCGCTTGCAATTATCCTGGAGCGATCTTTTACCCTTCGCCAGATTCGCCTGGAGGCTGCGCGCTTTTTTGGCGAGATCAGACGGATTGTGGGTGCCGGCAGGATCCACGATGCTCTGATTATATGTGAAAATTCAAAAAGCCCTATGGCGCGCATTGTGAAGGCCGCACTCCTCGCGCGGCAAAAAAGCAGCGAAGAGATCAGGCTTGCCGTAGAGGAAAGCGCCGAGCGCGAGGCCGGTATATTTGAACGCTATCTTCCCGCGCTTGGAACCATCGGCACCATCAGTCCGCTTCTGGGTCTTTTGGGTACCGTGCTTGGCATGATCAAATCATCGAATTTTCTTGCGACTTCGGGCATCGCGAATACAGCAGGTCTGATTGGCGGGATATCCGAAGCGCTCATCACCACGGCGGCGGGGCTGTTTGTCGCGATTCCGGTTATCGTTTGCCACAACTGGTTCAATACCCGCGTGAACAAGATCATGCTCGATATGGAAGCGGACACAAATGAAATTCTGGCGCTTCTTGAGCAAATCGCAAACGTCCCGGAGAAGCGTGTGCAATCTCCCTCGAAGGGATCGACCGATCACAAAACGTCAAAACGACGGAAGAAACCGAACCTCGCAAAGGATACCGAGTGATCGCCGATATCCCGTATTTTATTGCGCTTCTTCTCTTTTCCGCTTTTTTCTCGGGCATGGAGGCGGCATATTTTTCACTCGACATTCTGAAGAGGGCGCGTATGGCACGGCTCTCTTCCGCGTCCGCCCGCCGCAGCATAAAGCTGCTTCAGCGTCCGCGCGATCTGCTTGTGACAATACTGATTGGCAATATGCTCGTTAATACCACGCTCTCTTCAAAGGCTTCCGATCTATTTGGCGAATCCACAGCCCTGTCCATCATTGTTATTACATTTACGATTCTTGTCTTTGGCGAGATTACCCCCAAGAGCCTGGGCTGCCGTTATAACGATCGCTATGCGCCTGGCGGTTCCGCGCTGCTTGTTTTTTTCTCTTTCTTGTTTGCTCCCCTGCGCGTTTTTCTGAAATTGCTGATGCGCACTTTCCTGCGCAAAGCCGGACCTGTGCAGGCGCGCCGGACCATTACCGAAGACGAGTTTATGAGCGCCGTCAAGCGCGGCGGAATGAGCGGCGTCCTTGAACAGGCATCCAGCGGGATTCTTTCCAATATTGTCGGGTTTTTGATGCTTGAGGCGCGGCACATCATGACTCCACGCACAAGCATTCACGCCCTGCCGATTGCCTCAAAGATGAGCAGCGTCATGGAATTTGCGCGCAAGACTTCGTACTCCAAGATTCCGCTTTATCGGACAAACAAGGACGACATTGTCGGTTATTTTCACACAAAGGATCTCCTTCCTTATATGACGGGCGCGAAGAAGCCAACAAGCATGAAGCGCCTCCTGCGCCCGGTGTTTCGGATACCCGAGGGAAAACTTCTTGCCGATTTTTTGCCCGAGATGCAGCAAAACACCAGCCGTCTTGCGGTGGTTGTGGACGAGTACGGCGGCACCGCCGGAATCATTACCCTGGACGATGTACTCGAGGAGATCATGGGGCAGCTTCTCGACGAGAATGAAAGCGCCGAGCGTATGTTCTGGGCAAAAACAAAACGCACCTCGGTATTTCGCGGCACAACGCCGCTTGCGTTTTTTAACCAGAGGATGGGAACCAATATCACAAGCGAGGACTATCAAACGCTCTCGGGGTATCTGCTTGAACTTGCGGGCAGGATTCCTGCGGAAAATGATACCTTTGACGCAGAAAATTTTCGCTATCGCGTTTTACTGATGAACGGAAATCACATCAGCCAGATTGAGGTCACGCGCAAATGATACTCTCCGCCTGGCTTCTTATTTTTGGGATTATACTTTGTATGCTCTTCGCGGCGTTTTTCGCGGGAACCGAAACGGGTATGATGTTGGCCGATCCGCTGAAGCTACAGCACAGGGCGGAACAGGGGGACGGGCGTTCGGCGCAGATCCTGAAATTAAAGGAAACCCCGGAAACACTGCTGGGGGTTCTTTTAATTGGAAATAATATAGTAACGGTGACGGCGACCGTACTCTGCAACAGACTCCTGGAAAACTGGCTCGAGCCCGCAATCGCAAGCGTACTCTCCGTACTCGCCCTTACATTTGTCATGCTTATCACCTCGGAGATCATCCCAAAATTGGTTTTTCAGAGCCGCCCGGAGTCGCTCTCCAGAAGTATTCTGCCGGTTTTGCGTTTTTTTATTCTGTTGTTCCGCCCGATTCTCTTTGTTGTCAATATTTTCTCAAAGGCCATTGCCTTTATGCTCGGCGCGACAAAAAAACTCCGGTATTCGATATCGCGCGAGGATATTTCTTTGCTTGCGGAGATTGGCGTACAGGATGGCACGATCGATCCGCGATCCTGGGCGCTTTTTGGCTCGGTGCTTGCGTTTGGCGGCACAACCGCGCGCGAGATCATGACGCCGCTTGTGGATGTGATTGCGATTGATGAAGGTGAAAGTGTGGACGAGCTTGTCCGCGTTATCATGCGATCCGGATTCTCGCGTATTCCGGTATACCGCGAACACGCCTTTTCGATGGTAGGCTACGTTTCGGCTTTTGATCTCAAGAAGAGCCGGCGTAATGAAAATATTTCGGAATATATCCGGCAGGCGGCTTTTGTTCCCGAATCCAAAAATATCGACAGTCTGCTGATTGAGATGCGGCAAAATCATCTTGCACTTGTGTTTGTTGTGGACGAGTGGGGCGGCACTGCGGGGATCATCACGCATGAGGATATAGCGGAACATGTTGTAGGACAGATACTCGACAAGGGCGAGAAGGCGGAGCTGGAGATGCAATCGGTTGGCCATGGGGAATACCTGGCCGATGGATGGACAGATATAGACAAGGCGCGGCAGGTGCTGCGCATCAAAATAGAAAAAAAAGGTTTTGAAACGGTTGGAGGGTTTTTGGAACACATCATGCAGCGAATCCCGCATACAGGCGAGAGCATACGTTATGAGGGGTATCAGTTTTACGTTGAGGAAGCGGACGCGACACGCATCATTCGTGTCCGTATCAAGCAAAAAAAGAGCGATAAAAAAACCGGTAAAAACGAACCGGAAATGACGCCCGTATTGAATGGAAAGACAAATGGCCAGGAATAATAAATCGAAACCGGAAGATTTGGATATCACTTCGCTTCTCCGGAATGGCGCGGATCTGGATACGATTGCCAATACATCCGCAGCAGGGCTTCCGGATATTTTGCGCATCCTTGCAGACGCTTTGCAGGCAGGAAAAATACAATATACAGACAGGAAATTCGTTCCCTGTAAAAATGCAGGCGGCTTTGCCGATAAAAGCGGGGATTTGACCCGGGTACTGGCAAAATATACCCTGCCCGATTCGTTTCCGAAAAAAGCGCTTGCGGATGCGTCGCATATCCGCGCTCTGGGCGCAGAGGCTCTCGCAAAGAGGCCGCATATTCGCGAGCGGATTATTACCATCGACGCAGAAGAGGCAAAGGATCTGGATGACGCGGTCTCCCTGAAAACAACAGAACACGGCTGGGAATTGGGTATCCATATTGCCGACGTCTCCGCATACGTCCTGCCGGGGAGTTTGCTTGACAAGGAGGCGCGCAAACGCGGAACGAGCGTCTATCTCAATCATGCGGTGATCCCGATGTTTCCGCCGCTCTTGTCCGATGATCTCTGCAGCCTGAATACCGGTGCCCCGAAATTAGCGTTCACTGCCCACATATCGCTTGACCATAACGCGGTACTGCGGCGCGTTCATTTTGAACGAACGGTCATTCATGTCGCGCGGCGGTTTTCGTATACAGAGGTGAATGCCATTCTCCAGGGGAAGAAGGATCCGGATGCGCCCCTCCTGCGCGAGATGCGAACCCTCGCCAGGCTTCTCCGAAAAGAACGCCATATCCGCGGCAGCCTCGGGATAGAATCGCCGGAGATTCGCATTCTGCTTGATCAAAACGGGCAGCCCATTGAGGTGCGCGCCATTAAGCGCGGCGAAGCGGAGATGATCATCGAAGACCTTATGGTGTATACCAACGAACTGGTTGCTTCCTTCCTTAAACGCAATGGACTTGCGCTCTATCGGGTCCACCCGGAGCCGGAAAGCGAGAGAATCAGGGAATTTGTACAGTACGCGAATGCGCTGGGGGCGTCTGTTTCCGCTCCAAAAGATACGCGCGCGCGTTCAATGCAGGTTCTTCTTAATAAAATTCGCGGCACACAGCACGAGAGTATTTTGTATATGCTCTTTCTGCGTACCATGCAAAAGGCCGTCTATAGCACCGAGGATCAGGGACACTATGGGCTTGCCGCATCGCACTACACGCATTTTACATCGCCCATCAGGCGCTATCCTGATCTGGTTGTACATCGGCTGCTTGCCGCCGCCATTGCGGCAAAGCATCGTCCGGAGTCTTCCGTCAGGAGAACCGATGCGGCATATACCCAAAAGGAGCTGCATACGATTGCGGAGCAGGCAAGCGCGCTGGAGCAGCGCGCGGTCGATGCGGAACGCGACTATGCGCGGCTGAAGGGTGCCCGCTTTCTGGCGGGTCATGTCGGAGAGATTTTTACGGGCAAGATCGCGTCACTCACGGCCTGGGGGATGTTTATTACTCTGGGCAGCATTGGGCTGGAAGGTCTGCTTCATGTGTCCAGTCTGAAGGATGATTATTACCGCCTGGACGCGCAGGGTTTTGCGCTCACCGGGCAGCGTAATAAAAAGAGCTTTGCGCTTGGCGGAACCATACAGGTTCGGATTAAGAATGTCGATTGTGAGAAGGGCTTTGTGGATCTCGAGCCTGCGGAATCCGGGAAAACAGATTCGGCGGTACGCAGGCCGCGAAAATCTTTCTGAGTATCAGAGGCAGGATATGCACTTCAAACGGAAATTACGGAATCAGGTTGGCATCGATATGACGCCGATGATCGATTGCGTCTTTCTCCTGCTCATTTTTTTCATGATCACCTCTTCCATTATAAGGGAGCAGGGGATCCAGGTCAGGCTGCCGCGTTCGGACACCTCGGCTCTGCTTCAGTCCCGCGATCTCGTGCTTTCCATAAACAGGGAAAATGAGATTTATCTGGGTGATCTCCATATTGCGAAAAATGATCTCTTTGATCGGCTCAGGCAGGAATTTGCGCAGCCCGGGCGCGAACTCCTGATCATCCGCGCGGATACGCTGATCGAGTATGGGATACTGATCGAGGTGATGGATATTGCCCGCCGCGCCGGCATATATAACGTATCCCTTTCAACCAGACGATAGCGCATCTGAATCTCGAAAGTGGTCTCTAAAAGGTGTATCTTTTATACTGAGGAGATACGCATGAAAAAGCGCCGGGAATCGATAATCAACAGCACTTTTCTGGCCAGCGCTGTCTTTTTTCTCCTGGTGTCCGGACTTTTTGCGAATTACCTCTTTGGTATGTTTATTGTTGGTCTCGAAGATACCCTGGTAGCCGATATTGAACGCGACGCCAATCTTAAGATTGTTTATGACTCCCTCAAAATTCGTTCTTTCAACACGCTTGTAATTCATGGCATATCGGTTCGGCATACAGAGGAGGCGCGGGGCGCGCCTCTGGCGAGCGCTGAAAGAGCTGAACTCTCCGTTCGTCCGCTTGCATTGCTTTTTGGATCAAAGGCATTGGCCGAAAGCATCTCCGCCATCCGCCTCGAAAGACCGGAACTCAATTTTTACAGCGATACCTCGCTGATCTCGGCTATCTCCTCGGTTACGCAGGAAGCTAAAACAGAGGAAACCCTGCCCCCTCTCCTGAATTGCGATCTGACTATCAATCAGGGGCGCGCGCGGTTTTATACCGAGGATTCATTTCGTCAAAGCATCCCTGCAGCGCCGCTTGCGATGCTTTCTCTCTCGAATGGCGAGATATCGATAAAAAACAACAAGGGAAGTTTTCGGATTCAAAGCGATCTTTCGGTTTTGCCCGGTCAGGACTTTGCGAAGGCAGCCCTTGATCTGCAGGGCGCTTTTGATATCGATTCAGCTTCGTTAGAGGCTTTAATTGCTTTCAGTGATATGGCTGTAAGCGGCGTACATCTCCCTGATTTACGCTTCCAGGTACAGCAAGATGACGCATCCCTGAAGCTTGATTCTTCTTCTTTTTGGCAGGCGGTGAATATCGACGGGCAATACCAGGCGGGGGAGAACGGCAGGTTTGTGCTTACCCTCGACGAGAAGAACAATGTTTTCGATAAAATTATCCTTCAGGATACACAGGAGTCGCTTGGGCGGCTTTTCTTTTCCGATTCAGAAACCTATAGCCCCTCAGGGCGGATGGTGCTGGATTTTGAGGGGCAGAATTTTACAGTCGCGAGCGACTTCGTGATTCGTGACAGCGAAGGGAGCGATGTTTTCCGGTTTCAGGCGTACGGGGATGAGCGGCAGCTTGCCATTGAACGCGCGGAACTCTCGCGCGGCGAACACTTACTGAGCATAAGCGCGAATTGGGATTGGCACAGCCTGCCCCGCGCGCGGGCAATTGTTCGCGGGCTTGATATGGGTTCTGTTATATTTGACGGCGATGTCAGTCTGGAGCCCGGGGCGGGATCCTCTTTGAAACTCATGGCTTCCGCAGTGCGCATAAACGGCGCGCCATTTGGAAATTTTCATATTGATTATGACACAAGCAGCAGTGATTTTTCGCTCACAGGCTTTTCCGGGTCGCTCGCGGGATTTGGCAAAAACGCTGGAGGCGTCCGCGAAGTTGCGCTTACCCTCAATAATCTCGATCTTGGAACACTGCTTGCCGGCATTACGCAAAGCGACGCCTTCACAGCCTGGTATGGCAGCGGCAATGCCCGGGTAGTTCAGAGTGAGTCCGGAGTAGAGGTGAGCGGTACACTGGTCATAGCTATTCCGGATCTTGGGATTGTGGATACCGGGTTTTCCATAGACAAAGGAAGCATAAACATCCGCAAGTTCAGCCTCGGGGACGCCAATATCCATGGGAATGGACAGTTTTTGCTGGATGGAATGCAGGGAAATTTTGTCCTTGATCTGGGAACCCAAAGTTACCCCCTCTCTATGGCGTATCGGGACGCAGAAGGCGCGCAGCGCATAAGCGCAGATATACCGGATATCCTGCACGCGCAAGCCATGATCTCCGGGCAGGATATGTATGCCTCGTTTTCGTTGCATGAATTTGATCTTTCTCCGCTTGGACTGGAAGCGCGGATATCCGGAGATGGAACCCTGGCAATGCAGGAAAAACTGCTTGCGAGCAGCGGGAATCTCTCTCTCGAATTCAATCATTCGCGCCTGGGGCTTGAGATTAATTTCCGCGGACAGGATACACATTTCGAGATATCCAAATTGGTATGTAATTTCGAAGACCGCAGTCTTCAGGGAAGCGGTTCGCTTCAGTTGGGCGATAACGGGCGCTGGGAAACTTCCCTGTCGTTTGCGAATGGGCTGAATGCAGTTGGATATCTTGAAGGCAAGGCTTACGGAGGCACTCTGGTATTTAATGATGTGGACGCAGGAAGCATCGCGCCCGCAGTGCCGGGCGGAATAAGCGGCACTCTTCGGGGACAAGTGGATATCAATTCAGGCAGCTTTTTCCCGGCGCTTGCCTGGTCGCTCGATCTCGTTAATGGCAAAATCATGGACACCCCCATCCATATCACCACGAAAGCGAAATCGCGCGAAAGCGGTTTTGACTCGCTTGTGTTTACTGTGCGAAGCGATGCAATGGATATAACCGCAGAAAACGGGCGGCTCATTCCCGGCGGCAATGGATATGAAGTTTCGCTGGATGCTTCTTTAAGCTGGAAGAGCGTTCCGTTTCCTGTTCAGGGGGAGCTTCTGGTTCGGGGAGAGCTTCGCGATGCGGCTTTGGATTTACTTTTTACTTTTAAGCAAAACAAACCGCATTTACGAATCAAAGAGGATTTTACAACCCGTATGTATTTTTCCGGCGGACGGCTTGTGTTTCATAATCCCGGACGCTTTGGTCTTGTGGGTGAGGCCGATACAGGGAAAAAATTTGTTGATTTGACATACAGCAATCCCGATGGAGCAGTTGTCACCCTGCGTGGCGGATATAACTATCAACTGAGTCTTGCGGGGCAATGCCTGTCCATTCCGCTTGCATATCTTGAGAATTTCCCTTCGCTTGTGCGCAGCGCAAAGGGCGTTGTCAATCTTGATTATCGGGTGGATGGTACACATGATTCTCCGGTTTTCTCCGCCGCGCTGGCGATTGACGGCGCGGAACTGGATATTAAGCCGTTTCGTACGCCCTTGTCCGCATTAAATCTCCAGGCGCGTTTTACCAATAACATGATCTACCTGGATAATTTCTCCGCAGCGAATGGCCGCGGGGCGTTATACGCAAGCGGTCAGGCTGTTATGCGTAACGGAGGAATTGAAGATATAGACGCGCGCGTTCGCACCGATCGCAATGTGGGGATTGACGTCGAAATCAATGAAACGGATTTCAGGACAACCAGCGGAATTCTGGCAGACTTTGAAACGGATTTCAAAACAATCGGAGGGATTCTGGCAGATCTTTTCATTTCGGGCAGCGCCCATGCACCGCAGATTCAGGGGCGCATCGCATTGCATGATAACGAATTTTATTTTATGGACAGCGAATCCGGGGACGGCCCCCGGGATAATATTCTCAATCGTATACAATGGAACCTCGAAATCACCGCTCTTGAAAGGGTACAGTATGTCCACCCGCTTGGTATAACAACGCTCATGCTGCAGCCGGGTTCGGGCGTTTTGCTTAGAAACAGCATACTCGACAAGGACTTTGAAGTGAGCGGCCTGTGTACGGCAGCGCGGGGTACTTTCACTTACGTAAACTATGATTTTCGCATTGAGCCGCCCACCTTTATCGAATTTCAGGGAACGATACCCAAGCTGACCTTCCACGGCAAGCTCAAGCTGAAGGATGAGGATCGCGAAGATGTGGATATTTTCCTGACTTATTCCGGGCCGATTTCGGCCAGCATGACTCCTGTATTCAGCTCGGAACCGCCGCGCAGCCAGCACGATATCCGTATAATGCTTGGGCTTGATTCCGCCGACACGCGGTATATTGAAGGCGAACGCGACTCCGAAAATATTCTCTTCCGTTCCGCCGATATCCTCTCTAATTTATTGCTCAAACCGATAGAAAAAGAAATTCGTCAGTGGCTTGGGCTGGATATATTTACGCTTCAAACGCCTTTTGTGAAAAATTTTCTTGAGCGCGAGGTCAGTATGCTTTCGGATGACGGGAATACGCTCGCGCTGTTTCGTGATACACGCCTTTCCCTGGGAAAGTATTTGTTCGGTTTTATGTTTGCCGAATGTGCTGTGGCTTTAAAGGATAAAAACGATCCGGTTAATGCAGGCACCATTATTCCCACATTTGAGCTTGGACTTGAATTTACCTTTAATTCACTCAATTTCGGTATTACCTATAAACCTGCGGAAGCAAGCACTGTAATAAAATATGAGCCCGGTTTCCAGGCGCGATGGAGACAAAAATTTTAGGATGCAGATTCGGGGGGTATTTTTGGAGAGTAATACATGAAATTGCTTGTTCGTTTTGCGCTTCTGCTGTTCCTGTTGTGCGGTATATCCCCGCTTGTGTATGCTGCAGGCTATGAAGACTATGATATCGCCAGGATTGAACTCAAGGGCAATATTAACACAGACAGTTCGCTTATAAGGGCGCAGCTCTCCAGCAGGGTGGGCAGCCGTTTTTCCTATCGTCTTGTCTCGCGCGACGTAAAGGATCTCTACTCTCAGGGCTATTTTTCCAATATCCAGGTGGATGTTACCGTTACGCTCGGGAGTATAATCCTCACCTATATTTTTGAGGAGTATGACAAGGTAGAAGAGATCATCATCAAGGGAAACAGCGAACTCTCCACAGGCGATATACGGGAAGTTATGACTTTGCAAAAGGATACCGTGTACAGCGCTGTCTGGCTGCAGCGGGATATCGAGGCGATCCAGGAGGCATACCGGAAAAAGGGTTTTCGCAATGCCGGGATTACTTCAACAACGCGCACCGACGCCGAAACGCATCGGGTGTATATCGGCCTGGATATCAAAGAGGGCAGCAAAATAGTAGTTGAGAAGATCAGTATCATTGGTGCCAGGCAGCTTGACGCAGGTTCTGTAAAGCGCGCGATTGATGATACGCACGAGTCGGGTTTGTTCCGGAGCGGCGTATTTGACGAAAAGAATTTTGAAAAAGACAAAGCCAGAATCGTTGAATACTATCATACCCGCGGCTTTATCAAAATGAGCATCACGCGGGCTGACGTGCGTATTGCGCCCGTAAAGCCCGGTTCCGCCCAGCAGGGCATCTTTCTGGACATTTATGTCGATGAAGGCAAGCGCTATAAAATGGGAGAGTATTTTTTTGAAGGCAACTATATCTTTACCAGCGCGGAAATTCTCAGAAAATTTTTTCGCTTAAAAAGCGGCGCTTTTTTTGACGCCGGTCAGAATGAAAAGGATCAGATGACTCTCTGGCAGGCTTATAGCGAACGCGGCTATATCCGCACAGAAATCACTCCCATACGGCAAATAGACGAGCAAACGCAGGTGGTCAACCTGACCTTTAAGATCAGGGAAAGCGAAATCGCCCATGTGCGCAATATCCGCATCAAGGGTAACACGCGCACTCTGGATTACGTAGTCAAGCGCGAGATGCGCATTAAAGAGGGCGAGGTTTTCAACAGCAGCGCGATCAGGCGCAGCCAGGAGCGGCTTTTCAACCTGCGCTATTTCAAGGACGTGAATATTGACGTTGAGCCTGTGCGCGAACACGAGGGATTGATGGATCTCATCTTTTCGGTTAAGGAAGATCGCACCGGGCTCTTTACCCTCGGCGCGGGTTATGGCACCGCAACCGGTTTTTCGTTTTTTGCGCAGATTTCCGAAAATAACCTCCTGGGGCGGGGATTGACGGCTTCCGGGCGCGGCGAGCTTGGACAAAAACGCCAAAGCATTATGCTTGGCATAGATACTCCGTATACTTTCCTGTATGATCCAACCTCTCTTGGTTTTTCGGTTTCCTACAGCGACACCCGGATAGAAAATATCAATACGAATTATATGGATACCGCACTCTCTGTTCCGATGCGCGGCGACGACAAGGAATACCATTTTTCCAGAAAGGCATTTGAGATCCAACTGCGCGCAGGGCGCAGTTTATCGGAATGGTGGCGGGGCTACGCCTCCTATACCTTTGCGTGGGTCAACAGTTATGGCGCAAATTTTGTTCCGAAATCCGAGACCGACGCTGCCACGCTTTCCGCAAGCGCCCAGGAGTATATCCGCCGTTTGCGCGACGCGCTTGCGCGCGGGTACAGCACGAAAAGCAGCGCGAGGATTGGTTTGCTCTACGATACGCGCGACTATATCGGCGGCCCCTCGCGCGGTATTTATGCCAGTCAGTTTTTGACGTATACCGGCGGTATATTGGGCGGTGCCAGCCAGTTGATATTATCCGAGAGCAATTTCTCGTTTTTCATACCGCTTTTCTGGAATTTGGTTTTTGCTGTGGACACAAAAATGGAAGCCATTTTTGATCAGCTTGACGGGCGTTCAAATATATATCCCGGCGACGAGCTTCAGTTTGACGGCATGACCGAACTCCGGGGCTGGCGTGATTACTACTATGCCGGCCGCGGAAAGATCTCGTCGATGACCGAACTCAGGATTCCCATAGACAAGCGTATGTTTTGGGGAGTAGTTTTCTATGACATGGGAAAGCTCTGGGAGGATTATGACAAGATATCGCTCTCTTTTAAGGAGTATAAGCATAGTGTTGGCCTGGGGCTGCGTCTGCAGCTTACGGTACTTCCCATCAGGTTCTATTTAGCGCGGAAGTTTGAGTATGACGAATTCGGAAAAGTAAATTGGATAGGCGGAACAAAATTTTTCAAGGGCTGGGAAACGGTATTTTCCGTTGCGGGGATTTTCTGAGATGACTCTCCGGAGGTGTGCATGAAAAGGATAGTGTACAGTGCAATTGTATCAGCGCTCCTGATATCGGGTACTGCATCTGCCGCTTCCCTTAAAGATATCATCAAGATCGGCATAGTTGATATGGGGAAGGTGTATGCCGAATATGCCGAAAAAAGCGATAATGCGCGCAAACTTCGTGAAAAACGCGCCAGGCTTAACCGGCAGATACGTGAAGAGGCAGCCGCGATTCGCAAAATGGAGAATGACCTCAAAGAGCGTATGCACAATACCTCCGAGAATGAGCGCCGCAGGCGAAGCGCGGAGATAGAATTCCGGAAAGACGAGGTCGCAAATATGCTGACGCGCGGGAACGCCGAGCTTGATCGCGAAGAGGCCGACATTGTCAAACCAATGCGCGAAGATATCTATGAAGCCATCCGGTTTGTCGCCAACAAGCAGGGCGTCAAGATCGTGCTGGATAGTTTGTATGTGGGTTTCAGCGATATAGAGCTCGATATGACGGACGCCGTGCTGGCGAGGGTGCGCCTGATACTTGCGCAGAAGCAAAACCAGGGCGCGCGATGATTCTGCTGGGCGATCTTGCCCTTCGCCTGGGCGCGATACCGGCAGATAAATACAATGCCATACAGATTCATGGCATCGGCACCCCCGCCTCCTGCCGCGAGGGGGATGTCGTTTATGCCGCTGATCCCGCAAATTACAGGCTTGCTCTGCAAAGCCCATGCGCCGCTATCATAATCGGTGAAGGATTTGAAAAGTCGGCAGCAGAAAAGCCGCTGCTTGTTGCGCCGGATGCGCGCCTGGCCTTTATCACCTGCCTGGAGATCTTCGCGCCCCGCGCTGCGTTTGATCCCGGTATTTCGCCCGAAGCATCCATTCGCGCAGCCGCCTGTATCGCGTCCACAGCGGTCGTTATGGAGCGGGTCAGCGTATTGGACGGAGCGGCAATCGGGGAGCGCAGCGTACTCTACCCCGGCGTGTTTATCGGGCAGGATGCAAGCATTGGGGCGGACTGCATTTTGTACCCGAATGTGGTTATCCGCGAGCGCTGCGTTTTGGGCGACAGGGTAATCATCCACGCTGGAACCGTCATTGGTGCCGACGGTTTTGGCTATGTCCAAAATCCGGATGGGAGCCATCGCAAGATTCCGCAAATCGGCAATGTGATCATTGAGGACGACGTGGAGATAGGCGCAAATTCCGCAGTGGATCGCGCCGCATGCGGTTCCACCCGCATTGGCCGCGGCACAAAAATCGACAACCTCGTGCAGGTGGCGCATAACGTGGAATTGGGGCGGCATAATATCCTTGCCGCGCAGGTCGGGATCGCGGGCAGCAGCACAACGGGAGCTTCGTGTATATTTGGCGGGCAGGCGGGTATCGTAGACCACTGCGATATTCCCGAGCGCGTAACCATTGGCCCGCAGGCAGGGTTTCAGCGCAAGCATACCCAGCCCGGCAGCGTGTATCTCGGGTCGCCCGCAATCGAGATGGAAAAATTCCGCCGTATTCTTTCATGTTATCTCAGGCTGCCCGAGTTATTCGGGAAAAGAGATCGGCGGCGGCAGGAATAATCGGATTGAGCATATACAAAAAAATTATGGAGGCGAGGCATGGCAAACACGATGGATATCAATGAGATCATGAAAATTCTGCCGCATCGGTATCCCATTCTGTTGGTTGATCGGATTCTTGATTATACCGAGGACACCATTACCGGTATCAAGAATGTGACCATCAACGAGCCCTTTTTTCAGGGGCATTTTCCCGGGCACCCCATCATGCCCGGCGTTTTGATCGTCGAGGGCATGGCGCAGTGCGCGGGCTGTCTCATGCTGCGGAACGTCGAAAAGCCAGAAGATCACGTCATGTATTTTATGAGTCTGAACAATATCAAATTCCGCAAGCCGGTGCTGCCCGGAGATACCCTCATATACAAAATGAAGGCGATCAGTTCTACCGGAAGAGCCGCGAAGATTAAGGGCGAGGCGTATGTTGAGGATAAAAAGGTATGCGAGGCTGAAATGACCGCCATGCGTATCGCGCGCGGCAAGGATTCCTCGGAAGGATAATGATGTGATTCATCCGACGGCGATTATTGATCCGCAGGCCGAAATAGATACAGATGCGGAAATAGGGCCGTACGTCGTTATCGAAGGGCCGGTGCGTATCGCGCGCTCCTGCCGCGTTATGGCGCACGTCTGGCTTGCGGGAGATACCCATATAGGCGAGGGCTGCGTACTCCATCCATCCTGCGCATTGGGCGGCGCGCCGCAGGATATCTCCTATGATCCGAATAAAATTCGGTCAGCGCTTGTGATTGGGAGCGGGTGCGAGTTCCGCGAATGTGTTACCATTCATCGCGGCGCGAAAGATAACGGTGTAACGCGCATCGGTTCCGGGGTGTATCTCATGGCCGCAAGCCACGTCGGACACGATGCGCACGTCCATGACGGCGTAATCATGGCGAACTCCGCCTGTCTCGGCGGGTATGCCGTTGTCGGGCATAAGGCTTTTGTATCCGGGAATGTTTCGGTGCATCAGCACGCCCATATCGGGGCATACGCAATGGTGGGCGCTTCCACCTTTGTATCGCAGGACATTCCTCCGTGGTGTATCGTGCAGGGCGTGCCCGGGCGCGTGGCCGGACTCAATACCGTGGGGCTGCGCCGGAATGGATTTTCCGCCGAAAGGATGCGGAATATTAAAATGCTCTTTCGCGCGCTGTATCAAAGCGATATACCCTTTGCCGCCGTCAAAGAACGCATTGCCGCGATGGACAATGACGACGCGCGTATGCTTCTTGAATTTCTGCATTCCTCGCAGCGCGGAATCGCCGCGCGTGTTTCGCGCCATGTTTCGGAATGACGCCCTCCCGTGCAAGGGAGCTCTTTTGGCCATTGATTTTGGGAAGGCGCGCGTTGGTCTTGCAAAAACCGACGCCGAACGTTTTGTGGTAACACCCCTCGAAACGCTCGAAGCAAAGGGCATATCCCTGCGCGCGCTCGCGGAACGCATCGCGGATCGCGCGAAGGCGCTCGAGTGCGTCGGGCTTGTACTCGGCTGGCCGGACGAGGATGACGATAGCACCCTGCCGCTCCGCAAGGAAATATGCACGCTCGCGGAGCAGCTCAGGCAGCGGCATTCGCTCCCCTGCGCCTCCGCTCCGGAGAGCTTCTCATCGCGCGACGCGCTCATGTATCTGCATGAGGCCAAAAAGAAAAAAAAGGATCGCGCGCGGCTTGATCACTACGCGGCGGCGGTGATTCTTGAGCGCTACCTCGATGCGTCCCGCTGAATTTTTGCTATACTTTATTCCGGAACGCGCGCTGCGCAAAGATGGAGTGTATTTTGGAGAGCATATTTCAGAAAACCCTGAAGAATGAAATTTTTCTGCGGGGCAGGGGACTCCATACGGGTCTGGAGTGCGGCCTGCGTATATGCCCGCTGAATGCAGGCAGCGGGGTCATATTTTTCTCTGAGGATATGGCGCCAACCATGCCGATTCCGGCCTCCTGGCGCTTTGTCCGCGACGTCTGCCATAATGTCACCCTCGGGCGCGAGGGGGTGCGGATACGCACCGTGGAGCATCTTTTGTCCGCGCTCGCGATCCTGGGGGTGGATAATTGCGCGATCCATGTAACCGGCGGCGAGGTTCCGCTGCTCGGAGGCGCGGCGCAGGAATTTCTGGATGCCATCGACGCCGCCGGAACCATTCTTTTTCCCGGGAAGCGTACTGTTCTGCGCCTCTCGCGTCCGGTATGGATCGATCAGGGGGAGCGCTATCTTCTTGCGCTGCCCTGCGAAGATTTCCGCGTTTCCTGCTCCATAGAATTTGCAAATAAGGCGATAGGATATCAGGCCTGCCATTTTGTTGTCGATGAAGAGGTCTACAGGCGCGGGATAGCGCGCGCGCGTACCTTTGGCTTTGCCGAGGATCTCGAATGGATGCGCGAACGCGGGCTCGCGCTGGGGGGCGATTATGATTCCGTACTGCTGTATGCCAAGGACGGTTCCGTCAAAACCGAGCCAAGATATGCGGATGAGTGCGCGCGGCACAAGGTACTCGACATGATAGGCGATCTCAGCCTTCTGGGCAGCCCGCTTCGCGCGCATATCATCGGGCACAAGATTGGCCATAGTCTTTCCGTCGCGCTTGCGGAAAAGATTGCGCTCTCCGGGGATGCGCGCGATTCCGCCATGCAGGAATTTTGCGGGAGTGCCCAGCCATGAAAAAGAGTTGCCGCGGAAGCCTGTGCTGCCTGTATATGATTTCGTTCATCCTTGCCTGTTTCCCCTGCGGGATACTTATTGCCTGCGCGCGCCCGTCGCCGCCCCTGTACGCGATCACAATAGCGGGGCATACCGTACAGGTCGAGCTTGCGATTACGGACGAGGAGCGCTCTTTGGGGCTGATGTTCCGCGATGCGCTCTCCGAAGAGTCCGGGATGCTCTTTGTTTTTGATCGCCCGGGTCCGTATTCCTTCTGGATGAAGAACACCTACATTCCGCTCGCCATCGCGTTTATCGACAGCGAGGGGATAATCGTCAATATCGAAGAGATGCAGGCGCACAACGAGAAACCCGTTTATCCCCGCGCGTATATTCTGTACGCTCTTGAGATGAATGCCGGGTGGTTCGCCCAAAAAAATATCACACCCGGTATGCGGATAAATTTTGATGATACAATCACAAAGCAAATAAGGCGATGCAGGTGAAGAAGCATATTTTCTGGATACTGGCGCTTCTTTTTTCGGCCTGCGTTACGCGCGAGATCGTTCTGAAGGAAAGCGGCACGGTTATTCCGCTCGGGCCGCAAGTTGTTCCGGGCGGCGTATGGTTTGCGGTTGTCATTCCGGATGCCCAAACGGTTACGGTTGCGGGCAGCTTTAATGGCTGGCGGCCTGCGGAATATCATCTGACGAACACCTCCGCCCTGCGCCTCTGGAGCGGCTTTGTTCCGATAACGACCCCGGGAGAGGCGCAATTCAAGTATATACGGAACGGCTACGACTGGCGCTCTGACCCCTGCGCGCGCAGGGTTTCCGACGGCATGGGCGGAAAAAATTCGGTTGTCGTTATTCCCGCGCCGGTAAGCGAATGATCGCTTCGCCTCAGGCGAAGCCCGCGCGAGTCTTTCCCTTACCAGCGAATAATCGCGGAACCCCAGGTCAGCCCCGCGCCAAAGCCGACAACCGCCACGATATCATTCCGCCTGAGGCTTCCATCGCGCCGTAATTCGTCCAGCACAAGCGGGATCGAGGCGGCGGAGGTATTGCCGTAGCGCTCCAGATTTGTCCGCACCTTCGCGGCGTCCACCCCCAGGCGCTTGCAGGCCGAATCGATGATGCGGATATTCGCCTGATGCGGGACGAAATGATTGAGATCCGCAATCGTAAGATTGCAGGCCGCGAGGCTGGCGGTTATGGATTCGCAGATCACGTTGATCGCGAACTTATAAATCGCCGGGCCGTCCATGCGGATACAATGCCCCTTGTTTGCCCATGTCGATTCTGTAAGCGGAGAACGCGAGCCGCCCTCGGGAACCATCAGGAGATCCTTGCCCGCGCCGTCGGCATGGAGATCAAAGGCCAGGATATCGCCTGAGGCGGCGGATGCATCGCTTTGTCCCGCCTCAAGAACAAGAGCCGCCGCGCCGTCGCCAAAAAGAATACAGGTTCGGCGGTCATCCCAGTCCAGAAAATGGCTTAGGGTATCCACGCACACCAGAAGCACACGGGAGTACATACCGCTCTTGATGTAGGCGTTTGCCGCCGAGAGCGCGTAGATAAAACCGGTGCAGGCGGCGGAGAGATCCACGCACGGGATGGTGCCGAGCGAAAGGCGATGCCCGAGGATAGCCGATACGGTCGGGAAGACCTGATAATCGGGCGTGGTCGTCGCCACCAAAACAAGCCCCACCCCATCCAGTATATGTGCGTCTTCGGAGAGCATATTCCGGCAGGCGCGGTACGCGAGATCCGAGGCAGACTCTCCCGCCGAAGATATATGCCGCTGGCGAATTCCTGTCCGGGTCTGTATCCACTCATCCGTGGTATCGATTCTTTTTTCCAAATCCTGATTGGTGACAACTGTATCCGGGACTGCGCTCCCGCTGCCGATTATACGAACGGTAATGATATGCTACTCCTTGAAATTGGATGTGTACGTTGAATTATATAACAAGTCTTCCAAATATCCAGACTAAAACACGGAAAAATCGCGGTAAAAGCGCCGCTATCCGGCAGTATATTTTGGGTAGGGGGACTCCATGCCGCTGCGTGAACCATATAAACCGGGTAAAAAAATCAGCCCGGTAAAACGCTTTCTGCGCATAGTTTCATTCGCCTATATATGCTTTGTTATCATACGGCTTTTCTTTTTTGAGAGCTACAGCATCTCCGGCAGCGAGATGCTCCCCGGCACAAAGCCTGACGACCTTGTTCTTGCCAATCGCTTCTGGAACGGAATCCGCCTCCCGGTTTTTTCCAATATAAAAATCCTGGATTTCATTTCCGCAGCGCAGGGCGATCTTGTTTTTATAAAGCATCCCTGGTTTTCGCAAAGCGGGGCTGCGGAATTTTTTGACTTTCTGACTCTGTCGCTTTTTGGTATCGCGAAAGATATGGAGGTGCGCCTGGTACGTGTGCTTGCGGTCGGGGGGGATCGCGTGCGTATCAGCGCCGACGGCAGGGTGTATGTTTCCGGAAAGGCGATCCAGCGCGAAAAAACGGGTCTGTTCGAATCGGATATACATAGCCGCTTCGAGATTTATACAGAAGGATCATGGCTTGCCGCGCAGGCCGCCGCCGATGAAGGGATAGCCATGAAGCGCATCTATCCCCTGCCCGTTACCAACCAGGCCTTCGCGGCGTCTATCGCGGAATCCTGGATCGCGCGCACCCTGCTTGCGGATCCGCAGGCCCGCATCCTGATCCAGAGAGAGTCGGAATCCGAAAATCCGTCCGCCGAATATGCCGCTTCGCTCATTTATACCGCTGCGGGCGATCTCTGGTATCAGGTCACGGGCGGCAGCCGCGAGCAGCTCATCCAGGTTGAGGACGGTATTGCCTGGCTTATTGTGCCCAAGGGGATGCTGTTTGTCGCAAACGATTTCCGCGACGCGCGGGAGGACAGCCGAAGCTGGGGGCCTGTGCGCGAGGAGACCATAGTGGGCATACCTTTTTTGCGGTACTGGCCGCTCGCGCGTTTCGGCACGCTGGACTGAATGGATATTGCGGCATATATCCACATTCCCTTTTGTCTGCGGAAATGCCCCTACTGCGCGTTTTACTCTATAGCGGGCGAGCCGCCGGAAAACCATGATCGCTATCTGGACGCGCTCGAAGCCGAGCTGGGCGCGCGGGCGTCGCGGCACATACCGTCTGGCGGGGCAAGCACGATCTATATAGGCGGCGGCACGCCTACCCTGCTGCGTCCGCAGGCGCTCGAGCGCCTCCTGCGGCTTGTTCGGGATCATCTCGCGGGCGCGCATACCACCGAAATCACCATCGAGGCATTGCCGGGTACGCTTACCCGCGAGAAGGCGCGCATTCTGCGCAGTGCGGTCAATCGTGTCACGCTCGGCCTGCAGTCCACTGAGCGCGCGGTGCTCGAGGGAATTGGGCGCGCCGCAGAGCTGGACGCCCTTCCGCACGCTCTGCAATATCTGCGCGCGGAGGGCATTACCAATATCGGGATCGATCTGATCCTGGGGCTTCCCGGGGAAACACTCGCGGGCTTCCGTCAAGGGCTGGAGATGATGCGGGACTGGAACTGCGCGCACATATCCGCCTATATGCTGTACGTTGAACAGGGTACGCCCTTTGCCGAGGCGCGCACTCGCGTACCCCATGCGCTTGCGACACGGCGGCTTTTTACCGCGCTTTGCGCTGCATTGCGGCGGCGGGGCTTCGAGCATTATGAGGTCTCCAATTTCGCGCTGCCGGAGCATACTTGTCGGCATAATAGCGCGACCTGGCGGCGGGAGCCCCTGCTTGGTTTTGGTCCGGGCGCGGTCGGCACTCTGTATGGCCGCGACGCCGCTCTGCGCCGATACAATCACGCATCGCTCAAGGCGTATTGCGCCGCTCCGCTCGGCGCGTATACGGAGGAGCAGCTCAGCGCACAGGATCTCTTTCACGAAGCGCTGCTTCTTGGCCTGCGAACGAGCGAAGGGATAGCGGAAGATTTGGCGGATACATTTTTGGATTATATGGGCGCGCAGAGAGCGCGGGCATTGCGCCGCAAACTGGATGGGTTCGTCAGTTCAGGCTTGTTGACGCCAGGCGAAGGGCGCTATCGGACAACCATGCGCGGGATGCTCTGGCTGGACTCCATCTTGGTGGATCTCTTTATGTGATCCGGACGCAGTATATTTCTCCCAGAGGAATACATGAAATACACGAACGCCCTCGAAGAAGAAATCAAGAACAAGGTATCGCAGGATTTTTTCAAGGCCTTTGACTGTACAAAAATTCTGGGCAAGATCGATTTTGCGGTTAAAGCCAAACAATCGGTTCGCGCCATGCGCGCGGGCGAAGCGGATATATATTTCCTCTGGGCGGAGGCAAAGCAAAAACCGGCGGACGTTCTTATAATGCTTACACAGCTTGTGCTTACCATCGGCAAGGCGCGCACCTTTAACGAGGTGCCGCCGCCGATGTTTTTGGGCTGCTACGATAACACAAAAATAGCCTTTGTGCCTTATCCCGATATTCAGGGCATTTTTTACCGGAACGATTTCAACTGGAAGGTAACGCCCTCCAATACGGAAACGCGCGAGTTTAAGCAGGTCTATGCGCGCATACAGCAAATAATTGAGAACGATAAACCGGGCGGCACCTTCCTTTTTGATTTCGAGAAGGACAATAAGGAACTGCGGCAATTCATTCAGGACAATTTTACGGCGGGCAAAACAGAAACCGCAAAAATCCGAATAGAAAAGAATAATTTTATCAGAATCTACAGCAAATGGATCGAGAAGGTAAAACCCACTATCCTTGTTCCCTGGGACACAGCCAAAAAAAGCGGCATTATCGACAGCGATTTTTATCTGGCCGATCTCCTGTCCGCAGACAATAAAACACTTAAACAAAAACTATTTGTATTACTCGAGACAGACCGGTACAGACTGAACAAGCATAAATCTGAAAGCGGATTGTTTGCCACGGACGAAGCGTTTTTCTCCGACAGGCAAAGGGCGCATTCTGAATTTTGGGCAATCTATGAGCGCCCGCCCCTGGAGGTATACTGGGACTATATTATTGAACGCCGCGATCTGCTTGTACCGCAGGACGTGCGCGAGCGCAAGGGATCATTTTTTACGCCCAAAATCTGGGTGGAACTTTCGCAAAAATATTTAGCCGATGTTCTCGGCGTGGACTGGCAGGATGAATATTATATATGGGACTGCGCCGCCGGTACGGGCAATCTGCTCGATGGGCTTATCAATAAACATAATATTTTCGCGTCCACCCTTGATCAGGCCGACGTGGACGTTATGCTTGATCGCGTCAAAAACGGCGCGAACCTCGCGGAAGAGAATGTATTCCGGTTTGACTTTTTGAACGATGATTTTACAAAGCTGCCCAAAAGCCTGCAAGCCATTATCAACAGCGAAGAGAAGCGCAAAAAACTGGTGGTGTACATCAATCCGCCGTATGCGGAGGTCGCGACTACCCGAACGCGGACAAATACGGGAATGAATAAAAACAGCGTGGAACAAACCGCAACACACTCCAGATATTCCGATATAGTCGGGATAGCGATGAAAGAGTTATCCGCGCAATTTTTCGCGAGAATTTACGGCGAAATCCCGGGCTGTATTTTGGCAGAATTTTCAACATTAAAGATTATGCAGGGTCCGAATTTTTCAAAATTCAGACAGTTCTTTCAGGCGAAACTCCAAAAGGGTTTTATTGTACCTGCCAATACCTTTGATAATGTAACCGGAAAATTTCCAATATGCTTTTTTATATGGGATACTTCCAGAAAAGAAATTTTCAAAAACGGCGCAGTTGATATTTTTGATAAAGACGGCTGCTGTATGGGTATTCAAAAACTTTTCTCATACGATAACATGAAACTTATAAATGACTGGATTATCGAAACCAGAAACAGAAATGAGGGGCATGAGAATATCGCTTTTTTGGGCTGCTATGGAACCGATTTTTCCAATCAGAATATTATCCGGATAATGCGTACGAAAGAGGAGTTTGGGGAACCCAGGGGTACGTATATCACGCAAAACAACCTGCTGGAATCCTGTATATATCTTGCCGTCCGCCACGTGATTCCTGCCGACTGGCTGAACGACCGTGATCAGTTTTTATACCCTGCGGAGAGTTGGCAAACCGACAAGGAATTTCAGAATGACTGCCTTACCTGTACGCTTTTTCATTCCCAAAATAAAATTCAATCCGCGCACGGCGTAAATCACTGGATACCCTTTACCGAAAAAGAGGTGTACGCAAAGGGCAAATTTGAAAGCAATTTCATGACGGAGTATATATCCGGGAAATTGGGCGGCGCAAAAAGCGCCAACCCGCATTTATTTGAGCAGGCTGTATATATCCCGCAGGAAAAATTGATCTTTTCGCCCGAGGCGCTCGCTGTATTTGACGCAGGCCGCGAACTCTGGCGCTATTACCACGCGCAGCCCGGTTGTGATCTGAACGCCGGTTACTACGACATTCGCGAGCGCTTTCAGGGGAGAGAACTCTCGGGAAATATGTGCGCCTCCAGCAAAGACGAAAAATATACGGAACTCATCGGCAATCTGCGGAACGCCTTGAAAGCGCAGGCCGCGAAAATTGAGCCCAAAATTTACGAGCATGGGTTTTTGCGAAAATAAAGCGCAGCGTAAATTTGTGCGCGCCCAGTCCGGCGAGGGGGTGGCGGAAGCCCTTCCCGCGCCAATCGCGACCTCCATTCCGAAGCACGTACTCCTACTTCGGAAGCGCGCGGGATACTCCCATCCGGGTCGCAAGGGCTGAAGCCAGGGGGAGCATGTGCCGCCAACTCCGCAGCAAGAACGAAAAATTATGCGCAAACCTTTGCCGTTCCCCCTCCCTTTTGTTTTACGCGCCCACTTTCCCCATTTTCTTCCAGCTTCTGAATTCCATAAACACAAATGTTCCCGAGAGGATAACGGAAAAGAAATCGGATATGGGAAATGCCCAATACACGCCGTAGATTGGAGGCAGATTAAGCGAGCCGAAAAGGATTGGCAGCAACAGGAGGGCGGGGATGAAAAACAGGATTTGGCGCGAAAGGCTCACGATGGAACTTTTGACCGGCTTTGCGATGGCCTGAAAGAACTGGCCGCCCATGAGATGCATGGCAAGAAAGGGGAGCATACAGGTGCAGATGCGCATATTCTGCATTGTGAGTTCGCGGAGCGATCCGGCGTCGCTGCTGAACAGGGAAAAGCATACTCCGGGCGCTGTTTGCGCAACTATGAATCCGACGGACAGGACGCCGGTGCAGGCGATAAAAGAATATTTGAAACACTGAATAACGCGGGCATAGTGTTTCGCGCCATAATTATAGCCGATTATCGGCTGCGCGCCCTGGCCTATGCCCATGAGCGGCATAAATAATACCAGGAGCGCGCTGAAAAATATTGTCATGGCGGTTAAGGCTTCGTCGCCGCCGTATTCCAGGATGACGGCGTTTTGCAAAATGCCTACAAGGCTCATCGCAAGCTGCATCGCGAAGGGCGCAAAACCGATGGCGCAAATACGCATAACCAATTTTGCGTTGAGCCTCATAAACCTGAGGCGGAAGCGCAGGGCTGTCCATTTTGAAGAAAAATATCCCATAACGAAAATAAAAGACACAAACTGCGATATGATGGTCGCCCATGCCGCGCCCGCAACGCCCATATCAAGCGTGAAAATAAAAATCGGATCAAGAATAATATTTGTTACCGCGCCGACAATCTGCACCAGCATGGAGGTTTTGGGATGGCCGTCGGAGCGGATGAAATGCGTCAGCCCGGGACTCATCGCGGCAAAGATCGATCCGTATAAAATGATTTGCAGATAATCCTGCGCGTACGGATAGATCTGATCGCTGACACGCATAATATCGCGCAGGATCGGCTCGATGAAAATCAAGCAGGTGATTATGCACACGGCGGGAAGCAAAAACAGAAGCGCGAAGGCGTGACCCATGATTTTCGCGACTTCGTCGGAGCGGCCTTCCCCGAGGCGGATGGAAAAGAGCGAATTCGCGCCGATACCGACGAGCATCGAGACGGCCTGGATTATCATCATGAGGGGCATGACAATCCCGACGCCGGCGATTGCCAGGGGGTCGACGCCCTGCCCCAGATAAATCCTGTCCACGATATTATAAATCGCGTTTACGAACATTCCGATTATTGCCGGGATTGAAAATTTCAGCAATAGGCGTCCGATGGGTTCTGTTCCGATGCGATCCGTCGCCCGTCTGTTTTCAGCCAAGGTGCCGCTCCGTTCATTGTTCAGGACTGCCTGTAAACTTATAAAATTTATCCTGTATATTTGCATATAGCGGAGGCTTTTTGGGGACAGGATATGTGCCGCGGCTTCGTGCAGGCGCATTGCTTTGGCAAAAACATTGGATATACTTAATATAAACCGCGCGGGGAAGGAGGCTTGAAGATGAACGCGAATGTACAACAGCGCGTTGCGCTCTGCGAGCTGGAGAGTCTCCTGCGGCTCCCCGCAGGCACGTGCTATTACTTCTGCGATATACACGGGCAGGGCAATAAATTTTTTCATATCATCAACAACAAGGCCGGAATCCTGAAGCGTAAGATTGACGACGCGCTTGCCCACCTTTCTCCCGACGAACGGCTGCGCCTCCTGAAGCTCTGCTATTATCCGCGCGAAGAGCTGCGATTCGAGAGAGGCACCTGCGCGCTCACGGTGTGCGCTTCGCGTGCCGAATATAACGCGCTTGCGGAGCAGCATATTTTTCATTTTGGGAGGCTGCTTCGCTTTATGGGGTCAAAGGTGAGCCGGCATGACTTTTATCAGGAGGTCGCGTCCAGTCCGTTTCAAAACGCGATCCTTGAACTGGTTACAGCCTCGAATGACGACAAGATCGTGCTGGACAACGTCGCCACCTACCAGAAGTCGCTTATCACGTCCTACCGCGAACAGGGTTTGCAGGAGGAACTCATCGCGGAAATGGTGCGTATCCTGAAAAATATTGCCGCGCACAGATACGTTATAAATGGAGATATTCCCGACCGCGGACCGGATACCGCGCGCATTCTGGATTATCTCATGGGCGATAAGGATGCGCTCGTTAACTGGGGCAATCACGATCTCATGTGGATAGGCGCGGCTGCGGGGAGCCGCGAATTGATCTGCGAACTCACGCGCATTCAACTGCGCTACAATAATTATCCGGTACTCGAGGACGATTACGGAATTTCACTTGCGTTCCTTGCGTCTTTCGCGCGCAAAACATATCTTGCGGAACCCGCCAAAGGCTTTGCGTCAGCCTCGCCGTCTGCGCAGGATACGGGCGGGCGCTATGACCCAGGGCTTGTCGCGCGTATGCAAAAGGCAATCGCCGTCATTCTCTGGAAGCTCGAAGCGGCGCGGAGCAGCGCCCTGGGTGCTGTGCCTTATTTTGCGCACGTCCGGCGGAATGAAAACGGACTTGTTGTTCAGATTGCCGGGCGCGATCATGTTCTGCTCGATCAGGATTTTCCGACCTTTGACGTACATACACCTGCGGCATTAACGAATGATGAGCGAAACGTCCTCGATGGTCTATGCAAGGCCTTTGCGCACAGTAAGCGCCTGCAGCGGCATATGCGTTTTCTCGCGGAGAAGGGTTCGATGTACCGGATTCTGGACGGCGTATTGAGCTTTCATGCCATCGTTCCCGTTACTATGGACGGCACCCTGGACGCCTTTGAGGTTTTGGGGGAGCATCTTGCGGGGCGCGCGCTTTTTGACCGCCTGAATACTCTTTACTCATCAGTTTTTCGCGAAAAGCGGCGTTTGCAGGAAATCCTTGATCTTTTGTATCGCGGCTGGAAGGGGCCGCACTCCTGGACCTTTGGGAAATCCAGCATGGAAACCTTTACGCGGGCGCTGGTTGAGGACGCGGCCACCCATGCGGAAAAGCAATCTCCGTATTATACGCTCCTTGCGGATCCCGCGCGGGCGGAGGCGCTCGCGCAGCTTATTATGGATGATTTTACGCGCGCCGGCGCGCCCTCGCGCATCGAAAAAATATTTAATGGGCATATTCCCGTGAAGGCGGAAAAAGAAAAGAACGCGGTGCGCGCCAATGGGAAGGTGATCTGCGGCGACGGCGGGTTCTCCGAGGCGTATGGCGATATTGGCTTTATCCTGATTACCACCTCCAGCGGATTGTACCTGAACCGGCTTGGACATTCAGTCACCGCCGAAGAGGTTCTGGCGCATAATGCGGATATACTGCCAACGGTGCTTTGGGAAGAGAAATATCCCCGGCGCAAGCAGCTCGCGGACTGCAATATCGGCGAAGAAGTGCGCGCGCGCATCGCCGAACTGCGGCATTCGTTAGCGGGCGCGGACGGCGGACATTCCGCCGGTGTATAAAACGGCTTGATTTTTTGTCCGAATTAGGGCAGTATGTATCTGGGTGCGTCCCGATAAATGAGGAGGAAGCTATGGCTTTCAATGATCAATTGTTCAGCAGTTTATTTCCGGCGCAAAAAATACGCGAACTTGAGGATTTAAGCAGCAGGGGCTTTGCCGACCTGAAAGACGACCTCGAGGGCATGAAGATACGCTTTGAAGAGGTGGCGGTACGGAATAAACAATTGGGGATGATGTTTACAGCGCTCTATAATCTTGTTGTCGAAAAGGGCGTCATCACAAAGGAAGATTTCAAGAAAGAGCTTGACAAGATCGATCTCGCCGATTGGCTCTGACAAATAAAGTCCTTGGGTATATCACTCCTCGCCTGCGATCTGTGTATCACGTGTCGCAGGGCTTTTTTGGAGATCAGGAACACACCGAATAGCCGCGCGCTGCGAGGTTCTCTATTTCCTGTTGTAAAGCCCGCCCCTCTGTGGTCAGAAAATCGCCCACCATCAGGGCGTTTATGCCTGCCTCATATCCGCGATATTCCTGCTC
>JAITCI010000064.1 GCA_031283155.1 Spirochaetota bacterium
CGTTGGGCGCGACTGCGTGGAGGGATTATATGCGTTGCTTTGCAACGAACAGTATCGTCGCGGTAGCGACGCCTATAATTTTCCTCGCAGCCACGCCCGACCGGAGAGAGGGCGTAACAGGAGGTTCGCGCCCCGAGCGTTCCAGAAGTACGTACTCCTTCTTCTGGAAATGGATGGCGATTTTGGCTCGGGGCTGCGGAGAAAGGTTTTAGGATGAGAGGGGCAACGGCAAGGAGGCCGTGTCCCGATGCTGTTCGTCGCGATAGCGACGATACAATCCATCTTTTCAGCCACGCCCGTAGGGCGTTGCGCTTCCGAAGTAGGAGTACGTGCTTCGGAAAAGGATGTCGCTCTTGCGAGGGGGTAACGGAAGCCCTCGCCGCAGGCGAGGGCTGAAGTTAGGGGGAGCATATGCCGATTACTTCGCGCTGATTGCGAAAAATTATCTGCAAGCCTTCCCCGTTCCCCCTGCTGTTCATTTTGGTTCTGTTTGTCAAACCGCAGTGCCGGGCGCTATCTTTCCGTAGGGCGTGCATACGCCCGCAAATGGTGGGCGTAGTTCAGTGGTAGAGCACCAGAATGTGGATCTGGGGGTCGCGGGTTCAAATCCCGTCGCCCACCCTCGTGTTTTGAAAATGCTATGCGCTTTTGGGTATAATTGAGTAATATTTTTTCGCTTGTGCAGGATTACTCTTGGGTGAAATGCGCCCGTAGCTCAGGTGGATAGAGCGTCGGACTTCGAATCCGCAGGCCGCAGGTTCGAGTCCTGCCGGGCGCGGAGTGTGCAAGGCGAAGCGAGGGTAGCTGTACGTGAAGGGCCGCTAGCTCAGCTGGTAGAGCAGCAGACTCTTAATCTGCGGGTCGAAGGTTCGAACCCTTCGCGGCTCATGACTCGGCTTTCAAAAAGCAGGCGAGTGTGGTGGAATGGTAGACACGCCTGACTTAGGATCAGGTGCCTAGCGGCTTGGGGGTTCAAGTCCCTTCACTCGCAACATGGCCTGACCGGGTATTTTTTTGCGGGAATAGCTCAGTGGTAGAGCGCCACCTTGCCAAGGTGGATGTCGCGGGTTCAAGTCCCGTTTCCCGCTAAAACACGATGTTTTATGCCGCGCACGGTACAAGGATGTACCGGGTATGCGCGGCAGTACACGACGTAAGCGCTCCGCGCGCGGCACGATGCCGCGTAGTAGCGCGGAGCTGCGAAACACGATGTTTTATGCCCTGCGACAAGGATGTCGTGTCCCGAGCTGCTTCCGAAGTAGGAGTACGTGCTTCGGAATGGATGTCGCAAGCTAGCGAGGGGCGCACGGTACAAGGCGAAGTACTCGTAGGGTAATGTACCGGGTATGCGCGGCAGTACACGACGTAAGCGCTCTGCGTTTATGCCCTGTGGGTACGCGGCACGATGTCGCGTAGTAGCGCGGAGCTGCGAAACACGATGTTTCGCAATGAATGAAGGAACGATTGTGTCCTGGCAGGATGTTTGCCAATCTATCCGCGATCAGCTTGGCGACGACGCAGTGTACACCGGAGAGGCGTGTATTCCTTACGCCGCCGACCGCTGGGCGAGAGGCGAAGCCCCGCCCGCCGTATTCCTGCCGCGCAATCCTGAGCAAACCGCCCGCATTGCCCGCACCCTCTACGAAGCCGGGCTTCCCTTTGTGGCGCGCGGACTCGGCACCGGTATGTCGGGCGGCGCTCTGCCGCTGGGCAAGGCCGCCGTCGTCTCGTTTGAACGCATGACGCGCATCGCGGCGCATCCCGAATCGCTTACGCTTGAAGCGGAACCGGGCGCTCTCCTGAAGGATATACAGACCGCCGCCGCCGCGCATGGACTCATGTATCCGCCCGATCCCGCGAGCGCGGAGGAGTGTTCCATTGGCGGCAATATCGCGGAGAATGCCGGCGGTCTCTCCTGCGTGAAATACGGCGTTACCGGCGATTTTGTGCTGGCGCTTGATATTGTGCTGCCGGACGGGCGGACGCTTGTACTCGGAAGCCGCGCGCGCAAGGACGTCGCGGGTTTAGATCTGAAGCGCCTTATCATCGGGAGCGAGGGTACCCTCGCGCTCATTACGGGCGCTGTTCTGCGCCTCGTGCCGCAGCCGCAGGCCTCGGTGAGTTTTGCGGTCTGGTTTCGGGACGCCGCGTCGGCGGTCGAGAGTCTTCGGAAATTAATGCAAAGCGGCGTCACTCCGGCGCGCGCGGAACTGATCGCGAGCGCTTGCCTGACCATACTCGCGAATGAGGGCGTACCCGTGCCCGACGGTGCCGGCGCTCTCCTTTTGCTCTCGCTGGATGGATCCCCCGCCGCTATCCGCGCCGAGCGCGAAGCCGCCGCTATCGTGCTTGGCGCACAGGCCATACGCATGGAGACCGCAAGCCGCGAGGACGAGGAACGGCTCTGGAATATTCGTACCCGGCTTTCGCCGGCCATGAAAAAACTTGCGCCCATAAAGATCAACCTTGATATCGCCGTTCCGCTGGATCGCCAGGCCGAATTTATTGCGTTTGCCGAGGATCTCGCGGCAGCGCGGGGGCGCATGATCGCGATCTTCGGACACGCGGGCGACGGGAATCTGCACGTGAATATTCTGCTGCGCGAAGAGGAGTATGCCGGCGCGCATGATTTCGCCGACATCATCTTCCGGCAAGCCGTCGCGCTGGGCGGCACCATCACCGGCGAGCATGGCGTGGGGATCGCCAAATCGGATTGGCTTGGGCTGCGCCTCGATCCGCTTACCCTCGATCTCTGCCGCGCGATCAAGAAGCTCTTTGATCCCAAAAATCTGCTGAATCCGGGCAAGGCATACTATCCCGGACCCGATGCAAATATAGAAAGATTAATTTAGTACACGGATGTGCCGGTTATCAGCGGCTCAAAAATTTCTATAAAGTTTTTTCATAATGCCTTGCAGCAAATTGCGGCCTGGAGTACAATCAGCTTATGAAACAGAACGAAAAATATTTTGAGAGTCACGACGGTGCCAAACTGCATCTGTATACCTGGTCGCCGAATACGCAGCCCAAAGCCGTGCTGCATATTGCCCATGGCATGGCCGAACATGCGCTTCGATACAAGGTTCTTGCGGAAAAATTAACCGCCGCCGGAATAGAGGTGTGGGCGGCGGATCAGCGCGGTCACGGAAAAACCGCAGACCTCAGCAAAAACGATGCGGGGAAGGGCGGAATCCTTGGGCACTGCGCTGATTCTGATACCTTTGCGCTTATCGTACAGGATATCCGCGCCCTTGTTACGGAGATTCAAAAAACACGCAAAAATATTCCCGTGTTTGTATTCGGGCATTCGTGGGGTTCTTTTCTTACTCAGAAATTTATTGAAGACCATTCGCAAAGCCTGGATATTCGCGGATGTATCTTGTCGGGAACGCGCGGTTCCGGCGGGCTACAGGTTTTGGCGGGCATTCCGTTTATGACCAAGCTAGCCTTTTTTCTCGGGGCGCGCAAAACATCCGTTCTCGCAAAAAATATCGCGGACGGTTCTTATAATAAACCCTTTAAGCCGAACCGCACGGAGTTTGACTGGCTGTCCCGCGACGAGAAGGAAGTGGATAAGTACATACAGGATCCCTTCTGCGGATTTCTGTGTTCAGTGGGATTTTACCGCGATCTCGCAAAGGGTCTGTTTTCCATTCATCGTAAAAAAAATATCGCAAAGATAAAACAAACGCTGCCTTTGTACATTTTCTGCGGCAGCGCGGATCCCGTTGGTGAAATGGGAAAGAGTCCCGCAGCGCTTGTGCAAGCGTATCGCAGACATGGGATACAGGATCTGGAGTTTGTGGTATATCCTGACGCCAGGCATGAAACCCTGAACGAAACAAACCGGCAGGAAGTCATGGCAAATCTTCTTGCGTGGATGCAGAAGCATATCTGACACTTACTGAAGCCGGAGAGTTTAAAATGGCTGAAGAAAATAAACCAGCAATGGGTCAATGCAAGGGATGCGGCACATCTCTTCCGGAAGACTACTTGAATCGGCACGAGGGTTTATGCCAGGTTTGCTACGCCGAACTCTGTAAAAAAAGAGGGAGCTGACCTCCACTCTGCGCGCCGTTATGGGAAGCGGGCTACTTTTTTGCGGCGTCCTGTGCCATGCGCTGCAGACGCTGTTCCGCGCTTGTACCCGCGCTTCCGCTTCCGTCGAGTTCGAGACCGCGCTTATAGTCCGCTTCCGCCGCGCGCCTGTTGCCCAGGGCGATGTAGGCGTCGCCGCGCCGGACGTGCGCCCAGGCAAGATAATTTCCCGACGTTTTTATCGGGCTGTTGACGGCAAGGGTGAGCCAGCGCGCGGTTTCTTCATGATTTCTTTCGGCGGCGGAGGCTTTACCCAGGATGCAATAAAGCCGGAAACGCGGGATGTTCGTATATGTATTATTTTCTGCAAGAGCGATGCCCTCTTTGGCGATTTCCTTTGCCTTGTCATGCTGCCCTGAGCTGATCAGGTTTTCGGCGTATTGAAAACGAAATTCCGGATTGCGCGGGTACCGATCCATAAGATTTTTGGAGTAACGCGCGCCGGTTGAGCCGTCGCGCAAATCGTAGGTGTAAATGTAGGAGAGCGTTACCTCGGCCTCGGTGTTCGCGAATACCCCATTGCTTGCGACCTGCTGTAATTGTTCGAGTCCAAGCCTCCAATCTCCCTGTACGCCCAGAAATTTCGCGAGGCTGCGCATATTTGCGGGAAGCCGCCCCGCGTAAAAATTGAATATGCCATGCCCGAGCAGGACGTCCACGTCATCCTGAAAGGCATTGGTATTTTTTTGCAGGAGCTGAAAGGCCTCCCAGCCTGTGGTGATGGCGCGCGGCAGGTTGTTCTCCCCCAGAGCGTGCCGCCCGGAAAAGCCGAGACCGCCCGCGAGGTAAAAGATCCCGGCAGCGTCTTTGGGGTTGCGGGCGAGCAATGCGCGGGATTTATTGATCGCGACCTCGATATTCCGGATCAGGAGATCGCCGGAGCGCTTCATTTCGTCTTCCTGCGACCAGCGTATCCACCAGACCATGCCTGTAAAAAACCAGGGTGCCGGGTGATCCTGCCATTTGGGGAGAAGGCTCGCAAAATTGGTAAGGGCGGCCTCGTATTCAAGATTGTAGAGGTATTCAATCCCGCGCCGGATGGTTGCGGTTTCTTCCCCGGGCATTTCTATTCCGGCAGGGAACGCTTCTGTTGCTGTCAGGAGTATTCCGATGAGCGGCAGAATATACAATAAGGTTTTCAAATGTGTACCCCCAGGATGTATATTCTAGGTGATCTTGTGTCTTCCGGTATATAGTGACACAAAAAATGAATTTTTGATATGTTTATGAAAATAAGCATGGATGGAGACAAGCGTGGCGTGCATAATAGCAGCTCTTGAACCCGGCGAGACGGGCGATGAATTCATCTCCGGTCTGCTGCCCAAGGGTTTTGAGGTGTATGTTGTGAATTCCAAGGAATCCCTCCTGAAGATTGCAGGCAGCCGCAATCCGGATCTTCTAATCATCGACTATGACACTGACGAATATTCCAAAATTGCCGGACTTGAAGAGATCCGTTCCAAACCGGAATTGCGAACCAGCAGGATTGTGCTGTATTCTACCGAGAGCGGGCTTGATTTTGTCAAGGCGACCATGCGTTTTGGGGTTGTTGGATATCTTCCCAAGCCAATCAGTATGGAGGAAATCGAAGAGCGTATCGGACAGATCATCACAAGCTCCGCCGGCGGCGGGAAGCGGCGCGAATTTGTGCGTGTTAAGCCCGCGAGTCTCGAAACTCTGGATGTCGAACTCTTTTTAAGCAGCGGCAGCGCTTCCATCGGCGGCGAGGTTATGGACATCAGTATTGGCGGAGTGGCTTGCCGCCTGCGCAATCCCAAGCGCGCGGCTGAAATAGAAAACGGCCGCCTCTACCCGCGCATGGATATCGCGCTCTCGCGCGAGCAGCGCATTCAGGTGGGGGTTATCCCGGTTATCGCGCGCGGCGATACCGTCGCGTTTCGCATCAGCCAGCTCAACGAGTTCGCGCTTCGCCTGCTCTGCAAATATATCCATCGCCGTCTGATCGAGGGCGAAGACGAAAACACCCCCGGCCGCGAAAAACTTATGACTGTACTCTAAGATGCGCCGCGCTGCGGCATGGACGCCGCACGTTAGCGCGGAGCAAGCGCTATTCCTTTGCAAGTTTCTCCAATACCGAGGTTTTCAGTTCCCGCATCTGGGCGGCATAGCGGCTTGACGATGGTACGGTCTGATCAAAATTATGGCAGAGCGCAATCGCGCGCTCAAAGTCCAGGGATTTTGCGGCAGCCGACGCCATGAGCCAGAGCTGCTCATCGCGCGGATACTCCCCGACGCGGACGCGCGCAACGAAAGTTGATCCATCCCGCGAATATCGTATCGCGACTACAGAACCGGGCAGACGGCGGCGTATATCGTCGATTATCTCCTCGGCGCGGAGTCCTGTGTTTTCCCCCACCTCCAACACCCTGTCGCCCACCCGAAGCCCGGCCTGATCGGCGGTGGATCCCGGGATCACCTCTGTGACCGCAACCCCCGCGCGCGTGTTCGAAATGCGCGCGCCCACTATCCCCCAGGGGCGGAAGGATGCGGGGTTTTCTTTTTGGCTCCGCTCGCCGGTTGAGACGCAGGCGGCGAGTATGATGATCAGGCCGAGCGCAGGCCGGAGTGTATTCAAAACATATATTTTGTGCATACAAAAGTAACCTCTTTAATAAATATGCGCAATTCGCCGATTCTTATAGTATATGTCTACTATCGGCGCGCGCGCCTCGCTATCTTATGGCATGGGACAAAACCTGAGTGACACCGACCGGGTGGCTTTAATACGTAAGGGCAACGCCCTCTTCAACGACGGCAAGATTGAGGAGGCAAAGCGCTGCTTTTTAGCCGCGAAATACGGCGACGGGATAATCCGGGTTGCGGATCACTATTATTACGATTTGAAAAAGCCCGCAGCCGCGCTGATCCTGTACCGCCATGCCGGATACGCGCCCAAGGTGCAGGAGATCTGCGAGTCTATTGCCGCTGTCATCCGCACCCTGCTTGCGGAGGACGCATCAAACAGGCTGGAAGCCATTTTGCCTCCCGCCCGCGAAAATTCCTGGCAAGAACCGCGCCCGGCAATGGAAGAGCCGCCCGCCCCGGCAGCGATCCCGGATACTGCGGCCAGCTCTTTCCTTTCCAAACACAAGGTGAAACTCGCGGGACAGTAGCAGAGTCCGATTGGAGGATTGTGTGCAGAGCGAGGATACCGAAGGGCTTTTTACAACTCTGGATTTCCAGGCGCCTCTTGCGCGCCGGATGGCACCGCGGAGCTTTGACGAATTTGCGGGGCAGGCGTATGTGCTGGGTCCGGGCAAGGCGCTCCGGCGTTTTGCGGAGGAGGGGCGCGGCTTTTCGTGGATCATCTTCGGACCGCCGGGCTGCGGCAAATCGGCTTTTGCGCATCTCGCGGCGCGCTTTGCCAAAGCGCAATTTGTGTCCATCAATGCCGTTACCTCCAATCTTGCGGAGTTAAAAACCGCGTTGCAGGACGCCGCCTCGCGCCGTGGATACGAGGGGCGGCGGACAGTCCTGTTTATCGACGAGATTCACCGCTACAACCGTTTGCAGCAGGATGCGCTCCTCCCCGCCGTCGAAGAGGGGATCGTGTATCTCTACGGCGCGACGACCCAAAATCCGGCGTTTTGCGTGAATCCCGCCCTGCTCTCGCGCTGCCAGTTGGTAGAATTTCGGCCGCTCGGAGCGGCGGATCTCGCGCCGCTCATTGATCGCGCGCTTCTTGATCGGGAGCGCGGGCTGGGTGAACTGGCGCTCACCATACAGGAAGAGGCGCGCGCGGCGCTCATACGCTATTCTGCGGGCGATGCGCGGCGGCTCTTTAACGTGCTGGAGCTTGCCGCAAACGGCTGCGCTCCCGGGGGCGAAATCACCTTTGACTCGATCCAAAACGCCTGTTCCGGGCAGGCCGCTCCTGTCTATGACAAAGGCGGCGACAATCACTACGATATCATTTCCGCCTTCATTAAATCCATGCGCGGTTCCGATCCGGACGCCGCGCTCTATTGGCTTGCGCGGATGCTCATCGGCGGCGAGGATCCCAATTTTATCGCGCGGCGGATTGTGATTGCCGCATCGGAGGACGTGGGGCTGGCCGATTCCGGCGCGCTTTCCGTTGCGATAGCGGCGGCGGAGGCGGCGCGGATGGTGGGTATGCCCGAGGCGCGTATCCCGCTCGCGCATGCAACCGTGCGCGTTGCTCTCGCGCCCAAGAGCAATTCTGCGTATATGGGTATGGAGGCGGCCATGCAGGATGTGCGCGATTCCGGTCCGCTTGCGGTTCCGGAGCATCTTCGCGACGCTTCCTACAGTACCGCGAAGCGTCTTGGGCGGGGCAAGGGGTACGCCTATCCGCATGATTTTCCCGGGCATTGGACGCCGCAGGACTATCTCGCAGAGGCGCGATCATTCTATCATAATTCAGGAATGGGAAACGAGGCGCAGCTTGGGAAATGGCTTGATTTTTTGCGCGCGGGAAAATAGGCTGAATAGATCATGAGTTACGATCAGAAAGCCATGAACGCCGCAAAGAAGAGCGGTATGCTGGGGAGCGCTTTTGACGCAGGCGCTTTGTCGCTTGATGACGATGAAAAATCCGCGATGCTCAGCAAACTGAACGCAGCGCAGTTTCGCGATATGCCGGAGGCTGCAGGTTCGGAGAGTTCCGGGAAGCGCGGAACAAAAAAGCGCAAGGGCGCAAATTCCTTCGGGCAAACGATGAGCGATTTTTTCCAGAAAACGGTTGATTTTTTTCGCTCGTTTTTCGGTAATTCCGGCAAGGAGGGAAATTCCCAGAAAAAAGAACTCAGGGAACTCGAAAAAGCCCTTAATTCCTTTGCGGTGCCGGTATACGATTCGAAGCTCCGGCTCGTGCGCAAATCCTTCATGGACTATCTGCAGCAAATTCATCTGAAGGTTGAAGATTTTCATACTTTTTTCAACAATAATTTTACGGTGGGTGCCGACGATTTTATCCTTGAACGTTCCCCGAGTTTTGCGCGCACTGTTATTGAGCTGCAGCTCACGCTTGATCAATCCCGTTTGCTTAAGGAATTGCGCGCTCTGGACATGAAAAAGTGTATGCTCGACAGCGGGGAAGACGCCGCGCAAAGGGAGATAGAGCGCAATATTGCCAGATTCAATGAATCTTTTGCGGGTGCCGATCTGCGGCGGATAGAAGACGCCATGAGTTTTTACGCCGCCATAGACAATCTGCGGAATTACAACTTCCCTGCCGTATTCAGCCTCTTTCGCGCCGGGGATACCAAAGAGGAGACTTTTCGCGATTTTTCCCTTGAATATTGCGTAGAGCAAATGCGCAATCTCGATACCCATCTTGCGAGACTGGATTTTACAAAACTGCGTGAGGAACATTACCGCTGGTTTGATACCTTCAACGATCAGATCACCGGTGCTGCGGATATTCCAAAGTACCGTTCCGACGATTTTCGGATGCTGGTTGGGCTTTTGCGCAAACTCACCGCCTACGATGTGGTGGGCAATTTAATACGTGTGGGTACAACGAATCCCGCGCACCGCGCGCTGCCGGTAAGGGATACGACGTCATGGGTTGAAAATTACCGGCAGCTTGCGGAATCTTCATTCAGAAATAAACTGGAGCGGAGCATTGTTCACTTCCGGGAGGAGCAGATCCAGCAGCAGGTGGGGGAGCTTTTTGATGGATACCGATCCTTTGTCTGGCATCCGATCCTGAATAACGAAACCAATCAAAAGATAGAAATCCTGGGCGGACCGCAGATATCGAACGTGTTTTTGTTCAATCTCCTCTGGAATTACGCAGAGCGGGTTTATCTCGAACATTATAAACGCAGCGTCAACACCATTGCGGTGGAGGGTTCTTTCCGCAAAAAGGAATTCGGAGTCGCGTTTAACGATACCTATCACGAAATGGACTCCCTCTACTCGCGCATGGAGGCAATATACGCGCGCACAGGCAAGGAAGCTCCCTTTGCGACCCGCCTTGCCAATTATCTGACCGGAAATATGGGGAATGCCGTGGCAGTCAGGACTTTTGAGGATGAAATTACCCTTCTGAACAGCGAGCTTTTTACGCTTGGGCAGCAATGCGGGCTGTGTCTTATGAGTCTCTATAAATTTATGGAGAGCGTGGTATTTGATTTCAAGGCTTTGCAAACCGGAAATCTCCTGAACGCAAAAACCATCGGGGGCGTTTCCAACCGGAATCTGCTTTCCATACTTGAAAAGTTTCTTCAGAATCTGAGAAAGATCGAACCGATCCTGGGCCGCTTTATAGTGGTGCGCGAGCAAATTATTCCGGCAGGCGGGCAGGCATGACAAAACCTCTTGTGCGGCGTATTATGATTATCACAGTTGCCGTCGTATTGCTTGTGCTTGCGTGGGTATTGCGCAGCGCCCTCTTTCCGTTCGCCGTCGCGCTTGTTATTGCCTATCTTCTGGATCCCGCGATTCTGCTTTGCCAGCGCATCCTCAGGATAAAACGCCTGCCCGCGCTCCTTCTGGTTTTTATGCTGTTTCTTCTGTTCTTTTTTCTCCTGATCATTTCTGTTTTCCCGCCGCTCATCAAGGGCGTATCTTCGCTCACCGAAACGATCAGCTCGAGCAGGGAATCGATAAATGGATTTATCAGCGGCCTCATCACCTGGTTTAACGACCTCCCGCTGCCCATTGATCACGAAAAAATCATATCGAGCCTGTACTCCGAGATGGAAGGCTTTTTCGGGCAGCTTTTCAGCGGTATTTCCACCTTTGCTGTTTCCGCTATCGGAAGCGCGCCCTTAATCATCATTATCCCCCTGATCGTTTTCTATCTCCTGAAGGACAAGGTTGCGATTTTTGCTTCTCTGAAGCGCTTCCTGCGCGAGGAAAGCGCATCCTATGTGCGTGCATTCTTTGAGAGCATAAACCAGCGGCTGGGCGGATACGTCAGAGGGCAATTTCTGATCAGTATGCTTGTGACTGTTGTCACGCTTATCGCGCTTTTGATCTTTGATATACCCTACGCGATTCTGATTGCCATCGCCAACGGAATACTGAATATCATCCCCTATTTCGGACCGGTCATCGGCGCGATTCCGCCGGTTATCCTTGCGCTGATTCGTTTTTCATCCCTCGGAAATTTTATCGCGGTTCTGGTTTTCTTTGTCGTGATGAATATTCTTGTCACCACACTCGCCTCTCCCAAGATTTTTTCCAAAACCACAAATCTGCATCCCGTTATTGTGCTGCTCGCGCTCTTTATCGGTTCCTCCGTCATGGGTATGCTGGGCATGATCCTCGCCGTACCCATCGCGATAATCATCCAAACCCTGTTCCGCATTGTTTTTGACAAGTATATATGGGAACTATGACGCTCCGGATGCTTTTCTTCAGCACGTGCCGCTCCCGCGCAAAGCCGCCGGGGACGTGCTTCAGAAAACATCCGTCGCTTGTATGTAAAAACAAAAACGTTGTGGAACAAGTGAATTTGGAGCAGCGAAAGCCTGAAAATTTTTGATACAGTTTCGATTTTTTTTGGGGAGCGGATGTTGTATACAGATAAATCCGCGCGATGATAGACATTTGGCAAGTGTGCTGCCGTTCATCGGATGTGCCGAAGAGCCTTGCCTCCGAAACGAGCGTCCCGCTGGAAATTTGTGTTACAGGAAAGCGTTCTCTTTTATGAAAGTATGATATATTTATGGAGGTTGTGTTGCGTAGTACGCCGTAAATGAGAATCTGTGAAACAGGATTTAAATAATGAATAAATCGGCTAAAAAGAAATTTGCAGCACAGCTTTGTGAATTCGCTCAGTCGTTGGGTGCCTTTATTGCACATAATGATGAATGGACAATACGAGGTTTTATAGACATTTTCAGGAATATTTATACAATATCCATGGATACAAAAGTCTTATCGAAAATTTTGGAATTGCATTTATTCCCGCACTTTCTTTCTTTTGCTGAAAAAACAGGATACGGAATTGAGCTTGCCACTCATCAAAACTGGTATCCGGATTTAACATTTGTCCAGAAAAAAGATGAATCAATAAAATTTGCTGTTGATTTGAAAACGACATATGTTCTTGAGAAATATCCTGGTTTTTGCAACGGCTTCACATTAGGATCGCATGGGGAATATTTTATAAATCGTAATAGTACAAAAAATATCCAATATCCGTACAACCAATACAGTGGACACTTCTGTTTGGGCATAATTTATTCCAGAGCTCAATTAGGGCCGGAAATTGAAACCAGAACATATTCCATTGAAGAACTCAAGGATATCCCTTCTGTTATCAATAATTTTACATTCTTTGCTGTTGAAAAATGGAAGATAGCAAGCGATAAGAGCGGCAGTGGAAATACTGCAAATATTGGAAGCATACAATTTATTGAAGATATTCTTGCCGGCAATGGTGTATTTGCAAAAGCAGGGGAAGCCATATTCGATGATTATTGGGCAAATTTTGGCAGGATACAAATTGAAACAGAAACAGGGAAACGCAAAGTGCTATCATCATTTGAAGAGTATATTGCTTATCGGGGGTTATCGCGAAAAATAATAAACCCCAAGCCCTCAATGAGAAAGGACGCGCCCAATGAGTACGAATAAAATTTATATCCCCCCTTTCAAAACGCAGGGGATTAAATCCAAACTTGTGCCCTTGATACAGGAAAATGCGCATATAGATGATTCAACCTTATGGATAGAACCTTTTATGGGTTCAGGCGTTGTTGGCCTGAATATTGCGCCCAAAAGGGCAATTTTCGCCGATATCAATCCGCACATAATCAATTTTTATAACAAGCTCAAAACCCGGGAAATCACTCCGCAGCAGGTTCTTGAATACCTCCGGGAGCAAGGGGCGCTTCTGGCGCAAAAAGGGGAAGAGCATTATTACTCTGTCCGCGAAAGATTCAACGAGGATCACGATCCGCTGGATTTCCTTTTTTTGAATCGCTCATGTTTTAATGGCATGATTCGGTTTAATAAATCCAATGGCTATAATGTACCTTATGGGCATAAGCCGCAGCGATTCGCGCAAGCGTATATAACAAAAATTGTCAATCAGGTTCGGCACTTTGACAGCATGATCCATACACACGAATGGCGCTTTTTGTGTCAGCCATTTGAAGAAACCCTTGCCCTGGCCGATAAAGATTCTTTCATATACTGCGATCCCCCCTACATTGGCCGACACGTGGATTACTATGACAGTTGGAATGAAGAGCAGGAAATCATGCTGCAAAAAAAATTATCGGATAGCGGAGCGCGATTCATGCTTTCAACATGGGATTGCAGTCAATATCGAAAAAACCAGTATATCGACATTATTTGGAAAGCATATACAAAAATCACACAGGAACATTTTTACCACATTGGCGCAAAAGAAGACAACAGAAAAACCATCACGGAAGCAATTTTGACAAACTATTCCGCTCACACGCGCGAAGCGTACAAAGCAACGTGAGCGTCCCGCATCGTGATGAAGCTCTACGGCTTTCCCAAAGACGCCGCCGAACCCGCTATCGTTGCCGCGCTGATGGAACGCTACCGGGAGTTGGTACACAAAGTATAAGCCGCGAAAAATACGAAAGAGACACTCAGCCACGAATTACACGAATAAAGGCTCGAATAAAAAATTAAAAAAATTTTTGGGTAAAAGACAAAACCAAAAACCGCGAACCTGTAGTGAAACCCTTCTTGATGTTTTTTGCCTTATTCGATCTTTTATTCGGTTTTGTTCGTGGCCGAATGTCTTGTAGTTGGCTTTTTTCGCGGCTGGGTTGAAGTCAAGCGTCTGAACGAGAGCGTAAAGCGCAATATTAAAAGGTTTCCGCATGAATTCATGTTCCGATTAACCAATGCGGAATGGCAAAATCTAAGGTCGCAATTTGCGACCTTTAATAATGATAACCGTAAATATCCTCCTTTTGCTTTTACGGAGCATGGCATTCTCATGCTTTCCAGCGTTTTGAATTCTGACAGAGCGGTAGACGTTAATATCCAGATAATGAAAATATTCGTGCGTATGCGCCATTACGCGCTTTCGCAAAATACAGCAAGTGAACAAATGACCGGGCTTCGCAAATTGTTGATGCTGTACATTGAAAAGAACGATAAGCGCGTGGATGATATTATCCTGGTGCTGAACAACCTGCTGGAAAAGCCAAAACAGATCGCAAGGATTGGTTTTAAGGCTGATTCTGTTTCCCAAAAAGACAAAAAAGATCGCGCGTAATGTTTTTTCGCTCGCGGAACGCGCACCTCGGAGGCAAGTACGTTTGGCACATCCGAAGAACGGCAGAGCGCTGGTGCTTTCACTTAGGTTGTGTATTTACAGCCGTATGTGCTATCCGCTCCCAAAGAAAAAATCAGCAGCGTTGCAAACCCATGTCGGAACTGGCATAGCCCCCCAAGTTTGCTGTCTTTTTTCCCCATCTCCAACTCCGCTGTGCGCGCGCCTGTGCCTTTGCACCCTACGGGCGTAAAGGCATAAATGGGTAGTATTTGAGAGCGCGTATGTACTCTAAGCCAAATTCCGAGTCGTTCGCTTAAACTGCTTCCCGTAATTCCCGGATGCGAGTCCCCACCGAAGGTGGTGCGAGCAGACGGGATTGCGGGAAAAAGCGCCGCAAGTGAGACTCGCGCTACCCTTGTCACTCTACCACCCACAGGGCGTAAAGGGTGCAAAGGCACAGGCGCGCCGCACACCCCCTCGCAAGAGCGTACATCCATGTACGCGCTCGGGACGCGACCTCCTGTTGCAGGCCCAAAATAAAGAATTTGTCCTTCCCCATATGCGCAGATAGCTTTTCAGGACACAACAGGTATCCATTCTCGCAGCAGGAGTACGCCATGGGCGTTGTTGAGGGCATTTTTCAGCTTCTGGGAAGTTTGGGATTGTTCCTCTATGGCATGAAGGTTATGAGCGACGGTCTCCAGAAGTCCTCGGGGGACAGGCTGCAAAAAACGCTCCGCTTTATGACCAAAAATCGCTTTGCCGGGGTTGCGACCGGTATAGGCGTTACCAGCGTCATCCAGTCGTCTTCCGCAACGACGGTTATGGTGGTGAGCTTTGTGAGCGCCGGGATGCTGTCTCTTACGCAGTCCATTGGGGTCATTATGGGCGCGAATATCGGGACGACCGTGACCGCCTGGATTGTGTCCCTTTTTGGGTTCAAGATGAAGATCACGGCGCTGGCTCTGCCCGCCATTGGTTTGGCGCTGCCGCTCATATTCATCAAAAAGTTCAGGAAGGAAACCTTTGGCGAATTTCTCATTGGTTTTGGCATCCTTTTTCTGGGGCTCTATTATCTGAAGGAATGTATGCCTGCGGTGGACGGAGACAGCCAGGCCATCAAGGATTTTGTGGCGTCCATAACCGGCGGCGGGCTTATCTCGCGGCTTGCGTTTGTCTGTTTCGGTATGGTGCTGACGGTTATCGTGCAGTCTTCCAGCGCCACGGTGGCCATTACGCAAACAATGGCCTTTCAGGGGTGGCTGGATTTTGAATCCGCAGTATCCATAGTGCTTGGGGAAAATATAGGAACAACCATTACAGCCCAGATTGCTTCCGTGGGATGCAGTCTGGACGCCAAGCGCGCCGCCATGGTGCATACCATGTTCAATGTTTTCGGGGTTGTTTGGGTGGTGTCCATTTTTCCCATATTTGTGAAGGTTGTCGATTCTCTCTACCCGGGATCCCGATCCCTGCTTGGAGAGGCGACGTCCGACAACGTGAATATTACCGCAGGCATCGCGCTCTTCCATACCCTGTTTAATGTAACCAATACCTTTATCCTGATATGGTTTGTGACGCCATTTGAGCGGCTGATACGGCATATGCTTCCGGGCAGGCGGATCCGGACGGATGATGGGGTATACCGCCTGCGCTATTTTTCCGCATCCCTGCAGGATACCCCGGACATGAGTATCGTTCGCGCGCGGCAGGAGGTACAAAAGATGGCCGCGATTGTTGAGAATATGTTTACAAAGTTTATAACTCTTTTTTACAGCCGCGAGATAGATATCGAAAAGGACGTGAAGGAATTTGCCAAAAATGAGGAGTTTACCGACCAGATGCAGTCGGAGATATCGCGTTTTCTGGGAGAGTGTTCACGCTATAACCTCAGTACGAGCAATATGACGAGCGTCGCCATATTGGTGCGCGTAATCGATGAGCTTGAAAGCATCGCGGATTCCTGCTACCATTTGGTTTTGCTTGAGCAAAAATGCCGCGAGAAAAAATTTATGTATCACACAGAGGCTCTGGAAGCGACAAGACCCTATACCAATCTGATCCGCGAATTTCTCTCTCTGATCGCGCGGTATCTGGATTCCAGTATGTCGCAGTACGAACTGGACGAAGCAAAAAAGATGGAGGATCAGATTAACAATTACCGAAACCTGCTGAAGCGCGCCGCGCGCAAGCGTATCGAAGAGGGCGGAAGCGTGAGCGGGGAGATATTATTTATCGACGAGCTGCAGCAGATGGAGCATATTGGTGATTTTGCGTTTAACATTGCCCGCGCGCTCTCCGGAGTGGGTATATATCCGGTGCGCTGAGGGATTTTATTTAGCGCTGTTTATAAACATATAGAGGAGCTACTATTATGAGTGCAGCAGGAAAACCGCTTACAAAAACAGAGATTCTGACTGAGCTGGCCGGGGGCAACGATATGTCGAAAGCGCAGGTGTCGGCGTTTTTGGATTCTCTCTGCGCGATAGCGTACCGCGAGGCGAAGAAAAACGCAAAGTTCACCCTGCCGGGATTCGGTATCCTGAAACTTCAGAAGCGCGCCGCGCGCATGGGGCGCAACCCCGCCACCGGCGAGTCGATCAAGATCCCCGCGAAAACAGTCGTCAAATTTGTTCTTTCAAAGGCGTGCAAGGAAGCCATCCTGGCGAAAAAGAAGTAGTCAGCCGTATTTTTTGTGGGCGTAGTCGAGCCATCCGCCGGCCTGGATCAGATCGCGGTCGAAGCCGTTCAGTACGAAGGACCAGGTGCTGATTTTATCTTCGGACGTGATGACAATATTCGGCGGATATGTTGTGATTACGCAGGCGGCGTCGCGGGAAGCCCCGATGATGCGTTCGATATCTTCTTTCGGGAGTTCGATGGCCAGCATCCCGCAGTTATACATATTCTGGCGAAAGATGCGCGCGAAGCTCTCCGCTATAACTGCGTAAATCCCGTTCGCTTCGAGCGCCCAGGGAGCGTGTTCGCGCGAGCTTCCGCAGCCGAAATTGGCGCGCGTTACGAGTACCCCTTTTCCCGCGATGTCGCGGCCCGGGTCGAATCCGGGAAGCGCGAGATCCTCGAGGAGATGGGAGCTGAGCGCGTCTTTGGAGAGTACGGTCAAATATTTTGCCGGGATGATCTCATCGGTGTTAATATCATCGCGATCCAGAAAGAGGATCCTGCCGCCGAATTTTTTCATAGGGATGCCTCGCTTGTTAATTCGCCGTATACAGCGCGGAGTTGCGGATATGCCCCGCAAGCGCGGCCGCCGCTGCGCTCGCCGGGCTCATCAGATGGATCATGCCGCCCTTGCCCATGCGCCCGTTAAAATTGCGGTTGGTGGTGCTGGCGGCGGTCTCGCCCGAGGCCAGGACGCCATTGCTCATACCGAGGCAGGCACCGCAGGTGGGGTTGGTCAGGCAAACCCCGGCGTCCATGAAAATTTTGACGAGGCCCTCGTCGAGCGCCCGGCTGTATACGGCAGGCGTTGCGGGCGAAAGAATGGCGCGCACAGAATCGGCAATTTTTTTCCCTCGGAGAACATCGGCGGCGACGCGCAGATCCTCGATCCGGCCGTTTGTGCATGAACCGATGTACACCTGATCAATATGCGTTCCTTCGAGTTCGCGGATGGTTTTTACCTGATCGGGCTTATATCCAAAGGTACCCATGGGCTCGACGGCGCTTACGTCGTATTGGAAGGTTTTTTCGTATTCCGCGTCGGGATCGGAATGCCAGGCCATCCAGGAGGCGAGAGCCTCTTCTTTGGACGTGCATTCCGCGCTGATGAATGGCCAGAGATAATCCGCCGTAACGGCGTCGGGGGCGCATATACCGGAACTCGCGCCGGCCTCGACGGCCATATTGCAGATGGTCATGCGCGATTCCATGCTCATCGCGGTAACTGCTTCACCGCAAAATTCCATGACGCAATTTGTCGCGCCGTCGGTGCCGATCTGTCCGATTATGTACAGGATCACGTCTTTCGCGTATACCCCCGCGCGGAGCTTTCCGTTTAATATAAAGCGTATACTCTTGGGCTCGCGGAAAACGGCCACGCCTTTGTGGATACCCACCGCGAGATCGGTCGTTCCCACGCCGGCCGCGAACGCGCCGAACGCGCCATGCGTGCAGGTGTGCGAATCCCCCATGATGATGGTCATGCCCGGGCGCGCGAAGCCCTGCTCGGGAAAGAGGGCGTGGCAGACCCCGTTCCGGCCAATGTCAAAAAAATCACGGATTCCGGAGCGGCGCGCCCAGTCGCGCAGAACCTTGCCCTGCTCCGCGGTCAGGCTGTCCTTTGCGGGGCTTACGTGGTCGATGACTGCCTTTATGCGGGCGGGGTCAAAAACGCTCTCCATGCCGCGCTCGCGGAGTTCCTGGATCGCGATGGGGGTTGTGATCTCGTGGCAGAAAACGGCGTCCAGCCGGAGGACATGGCTTCCCGCGTCGGGCTTATCGACGAGGTGGGCGTCAAAGATTTTTTCGGCGATGGTTCTTCCCATGGTACGCTCCGGGGGTGATGCGGACTTCCTGAAAGATACTAGCTTCTTTTCGGTGTTTGGAAGTATCTTAGCACAGAGAGGCTTGTACACCCGATTTTGCCTCTGTGTATGGAGGAGAGTATGAAAACGGTCATATATTATTTTTCCGGTACCGGAAACTCGCTGCAAATCGCGCGCGATCTCGCAACTTACCTGAGTGAATCGAAGCTGTCTGCGATGTCTGAGAATCCCGGAAACAAAAAGATAATCCATAAAAATACCCGTGTTGGGCTTGTTTTCCCTACCTATGTCTGGGGGCTGCCCAATATCGTGCGTGAATTTGTACCCAGGCTCCAGCTCGAGGATTGCTTTATTTTTTCTGCGGTCAGCTGCGGCGGAAATATAGGCGCTGCCAACCGGCAGCTTCAGGACCTGCTTGAAGCCCAGGGTATGAAGCTCTCGGCGGGTTTTCAGGTGCGTATGCCCGGCAATTATATCCGGATGTATCCGGCCCAACCGCCCGACAAGATCAAAAAAATCCTGGTCGCCTCCCGCGCGAAGGTTCGGGAGATCGCGAAGATTTTGAACCGGAACGAAGAGCACCCCTATGAGAACGGCGCTTTTTGGAGCCGCATCTTAGCGGGCGTTATATACAAGTCTTTTCTTGCAAGGCTGGATACGGTGGCTGAGCAGTTTCGCGTTACCGACAGGTGTGCCTCCTGCGGAAATTGCGCCGCGATCTGCCCCTCGCGGATTATAAAGATCCCGAAAAAGGGGGCGGAGCCGCAATGGAATGGGCATTGCGAGCAGTGCCTCGCCTGTATCCAGTGGTGTCCTGAAGAGGCGATAGAATTTGGAAATAAAACCAAAGGCCGCCGCCGTTATCATTACCCGGGCATTCGCGCCGAAGACATCATTCCCAAACGAGGCAAGGATGAGACGGTAAAGAAAAAGCGGTAGGTTTGTTATTGGGCATAGCCAAGTCTTCCGGCGAGCGCGGCGCGCGTGTTATTCGTGAGTTCGCTGAAAGCGTAGCGTCCGGAATGGATGAGCCGCAGCGTTGCCCACCACTCCGCGCTGTAGCGATCCTCATTTTCGAGGAGGAGTGCGTATTCCCTTGCCGGAGAGTAAACTTCCGCGAGCGTCCGGATTTTTTGGCTGGTTTCATAAAAGCGGTTCAGCCTGGCGAGAACCCATTCGCCCGTAACCCCGCTTAAGTGTGGATTGCGCGCGGCTATCTGATCGTGCTTGATCGATCGGTTGGACTTATCGTCTTCCATATCCGCAGAGCCTATCCTGTTTTCCAGCAGGCGTTCAAGCGTCAGATTGCTTTCGGCCTCAATGCCGGAGAAGAGCGGGGGCAGCGCGGTAACATAATCGATATACCCCTCTGCGGCAGCCGCAGCAATGAACAAACCGATTAATATAAATATGAAAACCATTTTTATTGTATACCGCACCGTGGTCATCCTTTATTTTGGGTAGAGATTTGTATACACGGCCTGGATATCCACAGGATCAAGCCGCAGTAATTTCAGGGAATAATGAATAACCGGATTGAGCTCATCCATAAGTGCTTCATTATTGAGAGGCGCTTGGGATGTATCGCTTCGATTTTTGTCTTCTTCCTCCGGAGCTTCAAGGCCAAAGAGAAGCGCAAGGCAGCGTTTGGGATCCTGTTTGGCCTGGAGCATTATAAAGGCGCGCATCTTGCTGTTTGCGTACAATGCCGGGATATAGTGATCCAGATAATTCCCGGGAATGCCCTGCAGGGCTGCGCTCGCTTCCGGAGCCATTTTGACGGCATTGGTCTTCGAGTGGAGTTGCTGCAGAGCCGGTAATACGCGAATCGCGAAAGCATTTGTGGGCGCTGCGTACCGCGCGACGTCGTTAATGGCGGCAAGCATCAGGATACCCGCGCCGATATGGTTGGCTTCGAGTTTGTCGGCGTCCAGCAGAAACGGAATATGACTGCGCCAGGTAATTTTGTTATCCGGCGCGGATATGGCGCTTGTGTTGGAGGGAAAACTCAGGAGTTCGAGCGAACGCAGCGAGAGCGCGCTTGTATGTGCTATTGCTGCGGCGAAGTATTGCTGGCGGCGTGCCCAGGCGCGCGTTGTCGCGGGCTTCTGGCTTCCGCGTGTGCGAAAGATATCGCCCATCACAATTTCGCAGTCATGGATGCGCAACCCGGTATGTGTACTCTGCACTTCGTCGATCCCGGGGACAATCAAAGCGGTATCGCTCCAGGCGGTAATCAGCGCGGTATCGCTCCAGGGGTGATAGAAAGCGACCAGCGCCTCATCTGCGCGGGGCGCTTGCGTATTCGGCGGGGAGTTCGTTAAATTCGCCGGATTTGCTTCGTTTCCATTCGTCTCCTCGGCCATTGTCATCAGCGCGCCATGGAAAAACCAGCGCCAGCCGAGATCGGGATGCACCGTTTGCCACAGGCTTTCGCCCAGTTCCTGAAAATATTCGCCCGCTCCGGCATTCGCGAATTGACTGAAGGCGATAGTCGGATTAATGCGCGCTTTTTCGAGAAAGCGAAGCGCCTCCTCCAATACCCGTGTATGCAGAGGGAGGGACTGCGCCTCTTCCGTAACGCCGGGGCTTTGTCCGAAAAATAAAACACATACCGGAACAAGAAGCGCCGGCGCGAGGACAGCAAGAAGAATGCGGCGCTTGCGCCTATAGCATGATACGCGCCTGAGCAATTCCGTTTTTCCCGCTGAAAGAAGCCGCGTAATCCACTCTGCGGCTTTCCTGAGAGGACTCCCCACGTTTTTCAGCTCTGGGGCGCGATGGTGCGCAGATACAGTTCTTTAAGCTGCGCATCCGTCACGGCGGAGGGCGCTTCAGACATCGGGCAGGAACCCTTTTGGGTTTTCGGGAAAGCAATGACCTCGCGCAATGACGAACACCCCTGCAGGAGCATCACCAGGCGGTCAAAGCCAATCGCAAGACCGCCGTGCGGCGGCGCGCCGAATCTGAGCGCCTCCAGAAGGAAGCCGAATTTATTCTCCGCGTCCTGCGGGGTGATGCCCATGAGCGCAAAGATCTTCGCCTGAAGGCCGGAATCGTGGATACGGATGCTCCCTCCGCCCAGTTCCACGCCGTTTAAGATCACGTCGTAGGAATCGGAGCGTACGCGCCCGAGATCACTGTCGAGGAAGGGAATGTCCTCCGCCTTGGGCGCGGTGAAAGGGTGATGCACGGAGTCCCAGCGCTTTTCGTCCTGATTGTATTCAAAGAGCGGGAAATCGACCACCCACAGGAGATTCATTCTTTCGGGATCAATCATCCCGAGCCGCTGTCCGAGCTTCACGCGGAGATTCGCGAGGGCGTCGTTCGTGATCCTGGGCGTATCGGCCACAAATAAAAGCAGGTCGCCCGGCACGGCGTTCATGCGGCTTATGAGTTCGGCCTGCTGCTCCCCGCTGAAAAATTTCACAATATTGGACTCAAGCCCCGCCTCGCTCACCTTCATCCATGCGAGACCCTTTGCCCCGAAGACGGCGGCGTATTTGGTGAACTCCTCTTCGATATCCTTGCGCGAGAATTTCGCGCCTCCCCGGGCATTGAATCCCTTGATGATCCCGCCGCTCTCCGCAAGCGATTGAAACACCTTGAACGAGGAGGCTTTGCCTATATCGGTGATTTCGACCAGCTCCAGGCCGAAGCGGGTATCCGGTTTATCCGTGCCGAATCGCGCCATGGCCTCTGTATAGCCGAGGCGTGGGAACGGGGTTGGGATTTTTTTGCCATAGACCTTGCCAATCGCGTGCGCGATTAAGCCCTCCACGGCGCAGATAATATCATCCTGATGAATGAAAGACATTTCTATATCGATTTGCGTAAACTCGGGCTGGCGGTCGGCGCGCAGATCCTCGTCGCGGAAGCACTTCACTATCTGGTAATAGCGATCCATGCCCGCTACCATCAGGATCTGCTTGAATATCTGCGGGGATTGCGGCAGGGCGTAAAAGGTACCCGGCTGCAGGCGGCAGGGGACGAGAAAATCGCGCGCGCCTTCGGGGGTGGATTTATTGAGTATCGGGGTCTCGATCTCCAGAAAGCCTTCGCCGTTCAGGAATTCGCGCGCGGCCTGGGCGAGTTCGTGGCGGCGCACTATGTTTTGCAGCACATCGGCCTGGCGGAGATCAAGGTAGCGGTACCGCAGGCGGAGTTCCTCGTTCACGCCCGTAAAGCCGTCGAGCTGAAAGGGCGGATTCTCGCTTACAGACAAAATTTCCATGCTTGCTGCCATAACCTCGATCTCCCCCGTGGAGATTTTGGGGTTAATGTTCTCCTTGCGGTCGATCACCCTGCCGCGAACGGTGATAACGTATTCGTTGTGTAACTTTTCGGCGGACTGATGCGCCTCGGACGAGTATTCGGGGTTAAAAACGATTTGGGCATAGCCCGTGCGGTCGCGCAGATCCACAAAGATAACGCCGCCATGATCGCGCCGACGCATGACCCAACCCGCGAGGATGACTTCGCGATCCATGTCTTTTTTGCTCAGATTTCCGCAATATTCGTTTCGGTACATAACGTATGCTTTCCTTATTCGTGGATTATGGGGGACGTAACGCAAAAATAGCACAGGATGAATCAAAAGGGGCTTCCAATATGTCCCTTTATGGAATCCTTTGACTTCATGGTATCGCTTTAGGTAGAATAGATGCAAGGAGAGGTTTATGGCACGAAAGGCAAGAAAAGAGGTGAGCCGGAGCGAAATCATACGGCTTCTCGCGGCTCTGTTTCTCCTTCCGCTTGGTGCCGCGTTTTTCTTCTCCATTGCCTTTGCGCTTGCCGCGCCCGGTTCATTATTTCCCGATCTTTGGCTTTTTCTGGTTATGGTAACGCTTCTGGCGTTTCTCTCCTGTGTACTTTTTGCCGCCTACCGTTCGATCATATTCGGTTTTTCCCGCGAGGTCGCGCTGCGTATTCAATATACCATTGATCCCGATGGAAGCGGAAATGAACCCGCCCCCTTTTTGCTTTTTCATGCGGGGCAGGAGTTCGAGATCATCGCCGAATCCATCGAAACCTGGCGGGGCGATCTGAAGGGTGTGCTGGATCGCAGTTCTTCTTCGGGCGAAATATGGGCGCTGGACGCCCATATCCGTTTTCCGTTTGCGGGTGCCGCTACGGCATACCGGACAAAATCCCTGGAGCTTAAAAAAAACAAGCTGCGCCAAAATCTGCGATCTGCTGCGGTGCTTGCTTTTTTCATTGATTTTCAGGATCCGGAGCCGGTTGCCGCCAAAAAGCACCTGGAGCGCACCTCCGCGCTTTTTGCGGATCTCATCGCCGGTGGGGAGCGCTATGGAGGCGTTGCTGCCGAAATATCCTGGAACGCATTTTGGCTCATTTTTTCATCGGGCAGCGATGATCAAACCTGCGCCATGGGCGCAATCCGCGCCGCCAAAGAGATTTATGATCGCGCAGAGCGTCTCCATCCCGAGGCAAGACTGCGTGTGCTTGCGGATTATTTCCCTGTGTGCGAAAGTATGCTTTTGGCCGGAAAAGCCTGGCGCTATCATGCCGAGTCGCCCGGCATCGCGGCTCTCCGCGCTGCGGTCGTCATGCCCATCGGCGAGGAGAATGCGGGACTCAGGTTTTCCTCGCGCATCGTGCAACTGGTTCGCGCGCGCGGAGGTACGTCATGATCGGGGCTTTTTGCCAGTGGGTATGGAATCAGGCGCGTGACGGCGGAAAAAAGTTTTTCCTGCGTGTTTTTCTGTTTTGCGCAGGCGTCATGCTGTTTTTCTCCCTGATTATTTTTTTGCTCTGTCTTTTGACCTTCGATCTCGGTTTTATGGAGCATTGGTTCGTTCTTTTGCTGTTCGTGATTATCGCGATTGGGAGCGGAACGGCTTTTGCTTCTCTCTTCCGCAGTCTGGTAACACAGGGGCTGGCGCGCGCTTTGACTAAATTTGAGGACATACCCAGCGGCAATCTGCGGCAGATGGACGCTCTGGCTGCACGCCTGGATTATCGCGCGCTTGAAGACAAATTGATGCGCTCCCTGCATGAGCAGCGCAGCGATGAGATTGCGCGCGCGCATACGACTCTGCTTGCCCAGGCGCGTTACCCCTGGTACACAGCTCCCGTACTTTTGGATCGCATCCAGAGCGATGAGAATGCCCAGCAGATGCGCGGACGCAGCAAGGAAACCGTAATTGTTCTGCTTTCGCTGCCGAATGCGAGCGGGTTATCTTTGGATCCGGAAAAAGCAAATTTTGCGCTGCGCAAGGTTATGGCGCGAACTCTCGGCTTCGCGCGCAGCACAGGGATGATGCTCATCCAGTTTTCCCTCGAATCGAGTGTATTGGTCGCGGATATTCCCTACTCCGTGAGCCGCCCGCTGAAGAAGCGTCTGCCGGTACTCTGTCGTAAATGGATCGCGCAGATCGCCGATCTTCTGGAGGAGATTGAGTATACCGGTTCCGCCTCGTGCTATCTCCACTTTGGCGATATCGCGTACGGGCGGATGCAGGCCGACTCACGAAGCGCCTTTATTGTGGATACGCAAGCCTGGCAGGAACTTGTTACAGCCGAACGCAGTGAAGACGCGAAACGAGGCGATGGGGTGCTTGTTTCCGAAGCGTATTGCAAATATGCCGGTATCAACTGTGAAAATCCCGATCTGGTGACAAATCTTTCGCCGTCCTGGTTCCTTCTGAAAGACTGACAGTGCGTTTATGCCCTGTGTGGGTACAGTTTCCGAAGCAGGAGTACGTGCTTAGGAATGGATGCACCTATGGTGCATATTCACTTCGCGAGGAAGCGGAACTCGTCATTTATAACCGATATAATGCTCTTGTCGAATTTTTCAGAGAGAGACATCATCCGCCGCATGGTTTCGGTGTATCCGCGCGCGCTTTGCGAGAGTTCTCCCGACATGGTCAGGTCAAATTCGGCGCAGGCACCCACCAGGATTGCCGGGGGATATATCTCGGCTTTCTTGAGTTTCTGCGGAAAGCCGCTTCCGTCGGAGAGTTCAAAACTCTCGTGGATGATGCGCAGGGTTTCGGGGCTGAGTTCATGTTTTTCGCTGTCATTTTTGACGATCTCGAGACTAAGATCAGGCACTTTCAGATATAATGCGTTGCGCGAATTCCGGAGGTCTCCGATCTTGGTGGAGACAACCTCTTTGCTCGTTTTGAGATATCCGATGTTTCGCAAAATGGAACCGACAAGCACCTCTTCGGAGCGAATACTGTTCATCATACCGTTGTTGAATTTTGCCTGCCATGCGTTATCGACGAGAAGAGATTTTATCGCCGTATTTATGGAATGCGCAAAGATACGCGGCGCGTTTTTACGCATTTGCTCAACGCGAAGAGTGAGATAATCATGCTGCGGCAGGATGTTGACAAATTTATTTTCGACTACTTTCCGCTTTTCTGAGTGCAAACCGTTATAGTCCTTGTTTTCTTTCAGGATCTGTACGCAGAATTTAATGAGCTGGGTGACATAGGTTTCCTCCACCACGGCGGTTTTGAATTCCTTAACGCGCACAAGCCCGCCAACCTTGCCGTCCAGACGGTCGATGTCTTTTTCCGAGAGGACGCGCTCGGTTCCGATCAGGATTGTATTGTTAAAATAGAAACATTCCGCAAGTGTAAGTTCTTTTCCGTTTTTTATATGTGTCCGTAATTCGTCCAGTGTACACTCAAGTTCAGGCATACTTTATACCTCCGTAATCTTATCATAGTATAAAAATCCGCGTTCTTGCGGTCAAAGGTTTTATTTGCGTAAAGTTCTTTCATGGTATTGAGTGAATGGCTGTATTATACTACACCCAGCATTACAAGGAGGCTCGGGAGTTGAAAAAACGTACAACAGATCGCGCGAGCGGTATTCTCCTGCATCCGCTCTCCCTTCCGGGTTTCGAGGGGGTGGGTACCCTTGGCTGCGAGGCATTCGCTTTTATTGACTGGCTTGCCGCCGCCGGACAAAAGGTCTGGCAGGTACTCCCGCTCGGGCCAACAGGCTATGGCGATTCCCCATACTCCTCGTTCTCGGCCTTTGCCGGGAATCCATATATGATTTCGCTCAGCGCGCTTGTCGGGGAGGGCGATCTGGATCCCGATAGTCTTGCGCCCATGCAGAGACTTGCGCGTGATCGCGTGAATTACGCAGCGCTTTACCGCCAAAAAAATGCCTTGCTCGCCCGCGCGGCGGAACGCTTTTTGAAATCTTCTTTTGCTTCTGCTGATCAATCCAGGCGGCGCGGCGATTTTGAATCCTTTGCCGCGCGCGAGCAGGAATGGCTTGATGATTTCGCGTTATTCATGACGGCAAAGGCGCGCCATAACGGCTTACCCTGGCAGGAGTGGCCGCGCGGACTTGCCCTGCGCGAGGATCGCGCCGCTCTCGAAGAACTCAGGAAGGATCCCGGGTATGGCGCGGTTCTGTACGCGCAATGGCAGTTTTCGCGCCAGTGGAAGGCCGTGCGCGAATATGCCGATAAGCGCGGGATCACGATCATCGGAGACGCGCCGATCTTTGTCGCCTCCGATTCCGCCGACGCCTGGTCGGGGAGAAAATATTTTCAGCTTGACGGGCAGGGGAGAGCCACTGCCGTTGCGGGCGTACCGCCGGACTACTTCTCCCCGACGGGGCAGCTTTGGGGAAATCCGCTATACGATTGGGACGCCCTTGCGCGGGACGGCTATGCCTGGTGGAAAAAGAGAATCGCGCGATTGCTTGATCTTGTGCATCGTGTTCGGATCGATCATTTTCGCGGCTTCGTTCAGTATTGGGCTGTACGCGCAGACGCGGATACGGCGGTGGATGGCAAGTGGCGCGACGGACCGGGCGAAAAATTCTTCATGGAACTCGTACAGCATTTTGGCGAGCCTTTGCCCCTCATCGCTGAGGATCTCGGGATCATCACTCCCGATGTGGCTGCCTTGCGCGACGCCTTTTCGCTGCCCGGGATGCGCATTTTTTGTTTTGCTCCCTGGGGGCAGGAAACCTGGAACGACGAAACGGAGAAGGCGCGCAAATTTTGTGAGCATTCTTATGTTCCCGAGCAGTACGTCCGGGAGTGTATTGCCTATCCCGGAACGCATGATAACGACACCTTTGTTGGATGGCTCTCCGCGCTGAATTACGAACAGCGCGTATCGGTCGAGAAATATCTCGGCTGCATTTCGGAAGAGAGTATGGCGAAGGCGGTCGTGGAATGTCTGTTGCGCTCAAAGGCGGGACTCGTCATTTTTTTGATGCAGGACATTCTGGGGCTTCCGGCGTCGGCGCGGTATAACACTCCGGGAACCTGCAATGACCGCAACTGGACCTGGCGGCTTCTGGAGATTCCGGACACACGGGTTGCCGAATGGCTGCAACAGGCGGTCAAACAATACCTTAGATAATTGCGTATCATGGCGCGTTTGACGTCAATGCGCGTCCCTAAAGTGTTTTTTTCGTCATTGCGAGCCGCGTGAGCGGCGAAGCAATCCAGGCTGTACACACCTCAAAGTGGATTGCGCTTGCACCCTGTGGGTGTCGGCTACGCCTCGCAATGACGCAGGAGAATTCCTTGTAATGACGAAAATGCTGCCAAATGATACTTTAGGGACACGCCCTAATGCGCGCGGCTGATTATCTCCGTATTATCGAGCGCAAGGATTTGCCGCACCCGCTCCAGATCGTTTACACTCGCGCGGGGTATTGTACTATCCGCGCCGGATCTGTCCAGCGAATTGAGCTGCACGCGATCCGGCATGATGCGCAGCACCGCCTCGCGCAGCAGCGCCAGTTCCCGCTCCTGATCGTTTACGCCCGGCACAATAAATATCTCGAGCCAAAGCGTTCCCGTATATTCCTGCCGGAAAGCCGCGAGACCCGCGATGATATCTTCGATGGCGTATCCCTCTTCCGGCTTATTGATTTTTTCAAAGGTTTCCTGCGTCGCGGCGTCCAGCGAGGGCAAAACCAGATCAAAGATGCAGGCGTCGCGGCGAACCGGCGCATCCGTAAAGAGCAGGCCATTGGTGATCAGGGCGAGCCGTATCGCGGGATAGAGTTCTTTTAAGCGATACCCCAGAAGCCCGAACTCGCTGTGCAGGGTGGGCTCTCCCGCGCCGGCCAGGGTGCAGGTGAGCGTCTGACCGCGCAGCGCTTCCGGGTGCGCGTTCATCCAGGACACAACCTCGGCGATGATCGTTTCTGTCGGCGTCCAGATCTTTCGCGAGGACGTCTTGTGGGTAGTCGCGCCGCATTCGCAGTAGCCGCAATCGAGGTTGCAGGTTTTATAGGGCAAAAGATCGATCCCCAGGGAGAGTCCCAGCCGACGGGAGCGTACCGGGCCGAAGATATACGCCATGATTTGCCTCCCATTCGATATACCTTTCGCGTGCCTAAAGATATCTTTGAACTTATGCAGAATGAAGAGCAAAATTTTCCTGCCCTCTCCCCGCGCAAGCAGCTCCGAACCCTGGCGCAGGCGCTGCGCGGGGTTGAAGAGATCCTGATAAGCGCGCCTGCCGACGCGCCGGACGAAGCCGCGCGCGCCGCCTTTGCCCGCGCCCTGTTTTTCTTTGAGAATATGCGTTCCGGCGCGGGGTATAGCGCCAGCCTGCCGCGCTGGGAGGCCTCCCTGGGCATTATTAAGCGTATGTTTACCGACGGTACCCGCGCGCAGGCCATTACCGCCGCGCTGAATACTCTGTGGCATTCGCTTGCCGAATATGCTGAGCTTCCCGCGGGCGAAGAGACCTTTTTGGTGCGCTCCCGGGATCGGAGCGTTCCTGTTGGGCAGGACTTTCCCTGCGTGTGTATCCTCGACAATCTGCGCTCAGCCTTCAACTGCGGCTCGCTCATCCGCAGCGCGGAGGGCTTGGGCGCAGCGATGCTGTACCTGACAGGGATCAGCCCGGGTCCCGATAACGTGAAGGTTGCCAAGACCGCAATGGGCGCGCAATTATCTTTGCGCATCCAGAGGCACGACTCTTTGATCGAACTCATCCGCGATCTCAAAGAGCGGGAGCATTGCATCTACGCGCTGGAGACAGCATCGGGTGCCCACTCGCTTTTTGCGGAAGAACTGCGGTTCCCCGCCTGCGTCATTCTGGGCAACGAAGAGTATGGACTCGACGCAGGCATTCTCTCGCTGGCGGACAGGGTGATCGAGATACCCATGTTTGGCCGCAAGAATTCGCTGAACGTCGCCGTCAGCGGAAGCGTCTTTTTGTACGAAGCGCGAAAGCAATGGCAGAACCAGGGCGCGTAAGATATTCGCGTGCGCATCCGCTTTATGCCAGAATGGGTAATGTGCGTCGCAAACGAAGCTTGCCAGGAAAAATGCTCCTGCTGTGCTACTTGTGCCCTGTGGGTACGCTGGAACCCCACAAAAAAGTACCCCGCCTGCGAGTACGAAAAAGACAAAGAAACCAACTATTTATTTTTCGCTCTTTCGCCGCGAGGATGCAAGTTCATGCATATCGCTGTTGATTTTGTCGACGACATTCCTGGTTTCACGGCTCTCACGCAGGGCGCTTTCCAGATCCTGCTGCAGCCTGGCAAAATCAGCCTGAATTTTTTCAAAGAGCGGACCAAAGAGATCCGCTTCCTGTCTGGAGAGGCTTGCAAGAACGCGCACCTCCCGCGCCACAATCGCAAATCCTGCGCCCGCCTCGCCCGCGCGCGCGGCCTCAATACCCGCGTTGACAGAGAGCATATTGGTTTTGGAAGATATATCCTTAATCGAAATTACTGTAGGCGCAAGTTCCTGAATATCGCCGGAGGCGCTTGTGATACAATCCTTCAAATGCGCATACGCCGCATCCTGATTCTCGATCTTTGATATCAGGGTGTCCATGCCCCCTTCCAGGCTTTCCACGACGCGCTTTTGCATGGCACCGCTCAGATACGCCTGATAGCAATTTTCCACCTTGTTGAGGCCGTTATGGATAGCCATCGCCATACGCTCGCATCTTCCGTATCCGCAGCCATTGCAATTATAAATATCCTTTTCGCTCTCTTTTCCCATGGCCGCGTAGATAGCTTCCAGTTCCCGCGCGTTGGGAGTTTTCAGGTTGAGGTTCTTTGAGCGATCAATATACGAGCGTTTATACAGACCCGGACGCCAGTACCGCTCGATTAGGGCATGGAGCGCCTTCTTGTCTTTCTCATCCGGGAGTTTGCCCTTTTTGCCGTAGTGCCGCTGCATCTCCAGATTTCGCTGATCCACCGCCGCTTCCAAGGTATCGGGAGACTTCGCGTGCGCGTCGCCGGTGGCGGTCCCGCCGTTGCATCCCATTTCGCAGTTGAGGCAGTCGATGAGTTTTGGAACACAGCCCTGATCAATCGCGTCCTTGAGGCGCTCAAGGTAGGGATAGATATTTTCGGGGCCTTCGATTTTGCGCGTAAAATACTGAATATCATTGTCCCAGCGTTCGGCCGTGCGCAGAAGTCCGCCGGGAGTTGAAAAAAGCACCGCGCGTTCGGCGGGGGGATTGGCGTATTCAACCTCGGGAAATTTTTGGAGATCAATATTTTCCTGTTTGAAATATTTTTTCATTGAGAACAGGGTGACATTGAGCGCATCGACTCCGGTAGCGGCAAACTCGCGTTTTTTTGCCCAGCACGGAGAAACAACAACCATCTGGTCGCCCGAATATTCGGGATAGTATTTCCGTATCATGCGTATGGTGTGGAGCATGGGGCTGTCCGCCGGCGCAAGATAGGGAATAAGCTGCGGCTGGTACATCTCTATATAGTTTACAAGCGAAGGACAGGGCTGCGAAATGACGACCGGAGGATTGTATTCCTTCATGTACTCGATATAGCTTTTGACCGTAAGCTCCGCGCCAAAACTCACGTCGAAAACAGCCTCCGCCCCCATGGACTGCAGCCAGCCGTTAATGCGCAAATACTGATCCGGGAAACTCGCCACCACCGCCGGCGCCACAATGGCTACCATTCGTTTCCGGGTGCGGCTTGCGATCAGAAAATCCGGAAAATCATCAACGCCGTACCGCGCGCCGTGGGTACATCTGGCAAGGCAGCGCCCGCAGGCCACGCAGAGTTCAGAATTAAGGGAGATATGATCGCCGCTCCCGTTATTGCAAAAGTGAACGGGACAGACCGCAATGCAGGCGTTACAATTTATGCAGCGATCCGGATCGACCTTGATGACCTCGGGCAGTTTTTCCATAGATATTTTTCCATAAAGAAAAGTCTTTTACTTCTGAAAAATATATCATAAATATCATAAAAATCAAGCCCTTGCAGCATATCCGGTATCCGGAATTTCCTGCCCGGGCGTCAGTTTTTTGGGGGAGCGGCTGCGCCAAGGCGCGAATACCCTTGCCCTTCGTTTATGCCTTTACACCTTGCGGGTGCCAAGGGTACAAGACAGGATGTCGGTCGCGCAGCGAGTGCGGGGTATCGCGCAATAACCGCAGCTCTTGTTCTCTGAAAAGCCGTTCCGTTGCCGCAAAAAAAACACAGTCTTTTTCCAAAATACGCGCACAGAGCCAAGCGCGCGCCAGACTAGTATATTTACGCATGATATTTCCGGTTGTATAATGCTTTGCCGGTGTTTGGATGTGACTGATCTCAATACAATTAAGGAGCCTGAAATCATGAGCAAAAAGTTTGTGACCATCGACGGCAATACCGCCGCCGCTCACGTTGCCTACGCCTTCAGCGAGGTCGCCGCGATTTACCCGATCACCCCGTCGTCTACCATGGGGGAACTGGCGGACGAATGGGCGGCCAAGCACCGCCTGAATATCTTCGGACAGGAATTGCAGGTGATCGAGATGCAGTCCGAGGCGGGCGCTGCCGGAGCGGTGCATGGCGCGCTTTCGGCGGGGTCGTTTACAACCACGTTCACCGCCTCCCAGGGTCTGCTCCTGATGATCCCGAATATGTACAAGATCGCGGGCGAGATGCTGCCTGCGGTCTTTCATGTCTCCGCGCGGAGTCTCGCGGCGCAGTCGCTCTCCATTTTCGGGGATCACCAGGACGTGATGGCGGTGCGGCAAACAGGCTACGCGCTGGTGGCGGCGGGTACGGTGCAGGAGGTGATGGACCTCGCGCTGGTGTCGCATCTCGCTACGCTCGAGGCGGAGATTCCGTTCCTGAATTTCTTTGACGGGTTCCGCACCTCGCACGAGATTCAAAAGGTTGAAGAGATTGATTACGACCTGATGCGGAGCCTCGTGGATCATAAATTTGTCGAGCGCTTCCGCCGCCGTTCGTTGAACCCCGAGCATCCCACCATTAAGGTGGCGCAGCAGGTCGCGGACGTATACTTCCAGGGACGCGAGACGACCAACACGAATTACGCGGAGCTGCCCGATCTGGTGCAGCGCTATATGGACAAGGTGTATATAGCGATTGGCCGCCAGTATAAGCTGTTTGACTACACGGGCGCGCCGGACGCCGACCGCGTGATCATCGCGATGGGTTCCGCCTGCGACGCGATAGAGGAAACCATTGGCTATCTCACGAAAAAGGGCGAGAAGGTGGGTCTCATTAAGGTGCGGCTCTACCGGCCATTCTCGGCGAAGCATCTTATTGCCGCCCTGCCCGCGAGCGTGAAAAAGATTGCGGTGCTGGATCGCACGAAGGAACCGGGTTCCCAGGCCGAGCCGCTGTATCTCGACGTCCGCGCGGCGCTGGAAGGCTCCGGCAAAACGCTCATCGGCGGACGCTATGGGCTCTCCTCGCGCGAGTTTACCCCCACGATGATCAAAGGGGTGTACGATCACTTAAGCGGCAAATGCTCGCATAATTTCACCGTGGGCATCAACGACGACGTGACCCATCTTTCCATCCCGGCAGGCGACGCGATTGACGCCGAGGCGGAGGACGTGAAGCGCTGCATCTTCTGGGGCTATGGCTCCGATGGCACGGTCGGCGCGAATAAGGACGCGATCAAGATCATCGGCGATAACACCGATATGTACGCCCAGGGATATTTCTCCTACGACTCGAAAAAGTCCGGCGGGATTACGGTTTCGCATTTGCGCTTCGGGAACTCGCCAATCCATTCACCGTATCTCATTACAAAAGCAGATTTTATCGCTCTGCACAAGCCGGAATATATCGGGCGCTACGATATTCTCGGGCCGATCAAGGAGGGCGGGATATTCCTCCTGAACTCCGAGTGGTCAAACGAAGAGGTCTTTGAGCATCTGACCGAGGATATGCAAAAGATCATCATCGACCGCAAGATCAGCTTCTATAATATCAACGCCTACAAAATCGCGGGCGACGCCGGGCTTGGGAACCGTATCAATTCGGTGATGCAGGCGGCCTTCTTCAAGATATCCGGCGTGATGCCCGAGGAAAAAGCGATTGAACTCATCAAGGCGGCCATCAAAAAAACCTATGGCAAGAAGGGCGAGGATATCGTCAATAAAAACTGGGAATGTGTTGATCGCACCTCCGCCGCCCTCGTGAAGGTGAACGTGCCGGCGGGTGCCGCGAAATTTGTGCCGCCGCGCAAGCTCATCCCCGACGACGCCAACGCCTTCGCGAAAGAGATCATCGAGCCCACCATGCGCCTACAGGGCGACGCGATTCCCGTATCCAAAATGGCGTATGACGGCGTGCTGCCCACCGCGACAAGTCGGCTTGAGAAACGCGGGGTCGCGGTCGAGACGCCGCGCTGGATCCCCGAGAACTGTATTCAGTGCAACCAATGCAGCTTTGTGTGTCCGCATGCCACAATCCGCGCGAAGCAGATCCTTCCGGCGGATACCGCGAAAGCGCCGAAGAGCTTCAAGACGATCAAATCCAATACCAAAAATGACAAGAGTCTCGACTATAAGGTACAGGTCTATATCGAGGACTGCGTTGGATGCGGGAGCTGCGTGGAATCCTGCCTCGGCAAAAACAAAACAAAGGCGCTTGAGATGCGCCCGCTTGGCGATGAGCGCGCCGCAGGCGAAGCAGAAAATACGGTATTCTTCGACGCCTTACCGGCGATCACCGACGGCGCGGCCATCAATACCGTTAAGGGAAGCCAGTACCTGCAGCCGCTCTTTGAATTTTCCGGTGCCTGCTCGGGCTGCGGCGAGACGCCCTACGTGCGCCTGATTACGCAGCTCTTCGGTGACCGCATGATCATCGCGAACGCGACGGGCTGCTCTTCCATCTATGGCGGCACCTTCCCGACGGTACCCTACTGCAAGAATGAGCGCGGCGAGGGGCCGGCCTGGGCGAACTCCCTCTTTGAGGATAACGCCGAGTACGGTTTTGGGATGCGCCTCTCGATAGACGCCAACCGTATGCAGCTCTTCGCGCTTTTGCAGGAGGTGAAAGGCGCGAGCGCGGATCTCGGCGCTCTGGTTGCGAAGACCGCCGAGCTTTGGGATAAGACGGACGAAAAGGCGCGCGCGAATGCCGACGCCTTGAAGGAAGCGCTCCACAAGGCGGCGAAGGGCGCGTCCGGCGATATGCTCGCAAAACTGGAGCGCATCATCGCGTTTGAGAACTACATCCTGGACAAGAGCGTTTGGGTTTTTGGCGGCGATGGCTGGGCCTATGATATTGGTTACGGCGGGCTTGATCACGTACTCGCGATGGGACGCAACGTGAACATCCTGGTTCTGGACACCGAGGTCTATTCGAATACCGGCGGGCAGTCGTCGAAAGCGACGCCGATAGGTTCTATCGCCAAATTCGCGGCCACGGGCAAGAAGCTCGGCAAAAAGGATCTCGGTTTTATGGCCATGACCTACGGCTACGTGTACGTGGCTTCGGTCAATATGGGCGCCGACAAGGTGCAGCTCCTGAAGGCATTGCAGGAAGCCGAGGCCTATAACGGTCCCTCGCTGATCATCGCCTACGCGCCCTGCATCAACCACGGCATCGATATGCGCAAGAGCCAGCAGGCGGGCAAGGACGCGGCGGCCTGCGGCCACTGGCCGATCTTCCGCTACAACCCGCTCCTGAAGGGCGAAGGCAAATCGCCGCTTGTGTGGGAGTCGAAGGAACCCACGCTCGATTTCAGGCAGTACCTCATGTCGGAGCGCCGCTTCTCGATGCTCTCGAAGCAGGATCCCGCCGAGGCGGAACGGCTCTTTGCTTTGGCGGCGGAAGACGCGAAGCGCCGCTTCCAGCAGTACAAGAGTTTGTTATAACATTTACACGTTACAAAATTGCGCGTAAAAATGAGCTGCCCCAAAAGGGGCGGCTTGTTTTTACCGGGAAAACAAAAGTAAAACCAAAAAGCACCCCGAAAGGGGTGCTTTTGTTGTCCAAAAGCGATTTGCTTCAGGCGGCCTTATTTGCCGCTGTTGCTCATACGGATGGTGTGGTACTTCCAAAGCCCAAGCTTGGTGGCCTTGCTCTGAATGCTTTGCGGGTTGCGGTTGAGGATATCGGCCATCTCGCGGTAGGTGTTTTTCTGATACATCTTTTTCAGTGTCGTTTCTTCCTCTTTTGTCCAGGAATTGCGGCGCTTTTTGTTGTTCGAGATGGCAACCTCGCGGCGATGTTTGGGATCCTTTTTCAATCCGTTATCAAAGCCTTTTTTATCAACACTTGCCTTCGGGCGGCCAAGTTTTTTCGCAATATCCACGTTTGTCATGGACGGATACAGTTTGCGGAGCATATCCAGCTCCTGTTCTGTCCATATACCGCGGAATTTGCGCGATGGCTTCTCGGAGGAAGGTTTCCTTTTTGCTGCCTTTGCAGCTTTTTTGGTGTCTTTCATTCACAATCTCCTTGGCATGCGATCATAAAATTTTATTAAACTACAAAGGGATCACAGCCCACTGAATACTACAACTGATTGCAGAAAAAGGCAAGGGTTTTTTGCGAATATGACCACCCGTGAAATTGTAAAAGCATACTTCAAAAATACTCAAAAAATATAAATCCTTAAAGAATTAGAGTATAAATTATTTTTTCATACTATCAAAATATATTCCGATACGTCCGATTGCCTGCGTAAGCGCTTCCTCCTCGGGAAGAAAAACAAGGCGGAAGTGATCGCTCTCCGGCCAGTTAAAACCGCTTCCCTGAACAACCAGAACATGCTCCTGTTTCAGAAGCCCAAGCAGAAACTCCATATCGTTTTTGAAACGAAAGCGCTTTGCGTCATAGCGCGGGAATGTGTAGAGCGCTCCCTTTGGCTTTACGCAGCTTACGCCTTCAATTTGATTAAGTAATTTCCAGGCGATGGTGCGCTGGCGTTCAAGGCGTCCGCCGGGTTTGGTGAGATCGAATATGCTTTGCCGCCCGCCGAGCGCCGTCTGTACGGTGTTCTGCGCAAGCACATTTGCGCAGAGGCGCATGGAGGTGAGGATGTTAATCCCTTCGATATAGTCGCGGGCGCACACCTTGTCGCCCATGAGTACCATCCAGCCGCTGCGGAATCCGCAGGCGCGGTATGCCTTGGATATGCCGCCAAACACAATGACGAGGGTTTTTTCGCTGCAATACGCCGGAGAATAAAACGGGGTATTATCGTAAAGAATTTTATCATAAATCTCATCGCTGAAAATGATAAGCTCATGCTCCTCGGCTATTTTGACGAGTTCCTCAATCATCTCCTTTGGATACACCGCTCCCGTGGGGTTGTTGGGGCTGATGATGACCAGCGCTCTTGTGCGATTCGTGATTTTTTTGCGTATGTCCGCAGGATCGGGAAGCCAGTCGGACTGTTCGTCGCAGAGGTAATGCACCGCGCGGCCGCGCGCCAGGGTGATGGAGGCTGTCCAGAGCGGATAATCGGGCGTGGGAACAAGCACCTCGTCACCGTTATTCAGGAGTCCTTCCACGGCTACCTTGATGAGTTCGCTTACCCCGTTACCCATATAGACGTCGTCGATCTCAACAATAATGCCGCGCTGCTGCCACTCCTGCACCACGGCCTTGCGCGCGGAAAATATGCCCTTCGAATCGCAGTAGCCCTGCGCGGATCGGATATTGGCGATGAGATCCTGTATAATCTCGTCAGGGGCGTCAAAGCCAAAGGGAGCGGGGTTCCCGATGTTCAGCTTGAGTATTTTTATGCCGTCGGCCTCCAGCCTTGCCGCCTCCCGGAGCGCCGGACCGCGAATGTCATAGCACACATTTTTCAGCACGGCGGCTTTCTTTATGGTTCGCATAATTATTCCCTGGTATTTTTTATAGCTGCGGGCTGCCGACGTATACCTGTTTATAATACCGCCGGATATACCCCGAAACAAGCCTTAACGCGACAGAGTTAATGCGCCAAGGGAAACCGCCGCGCCCGATGGAGAGCAAGAATGGTTCCGGCAGCGGTACTGTCAGGGGCGGGAAGCGCGTCATTTTGATCGAAGAGCGTGATATGCGTATGATCCATCAGATTTGTGATGATCTTTAATCCAACCCCAAGACGCTGCAGTTCTACAGCCTGCCCATTAACCGTGATGGAGAGATTGCAATCCTGCTGATATTTTTGCACCTGACTAAGATAATCGGCAGCGTCTGTTTTGGGTATCCGATCTCTCTGCTTATTGAGATCCAGCCCCGAACCATAGTCGGCAATACTCACTGAAAAATCATCCGGCGTTATTTTCCAGGACACAACAATGGCTTTCGGCGATTTTTCAATTCTCGCGTTCGGACAGAAAGTCTGTATCCCGCCGACTTCCCTGATGGTTTCAAAAATCGCGTTTGTAATCGCCTCGTCCAAAGCTGTCACAATCTCATTTTTCTCTTCATCGCAGTACCCGGCTTGCGCAAGATCGCTGTAGAGCCTGTCGATAATAAACCCAAGGCGGTTTGTATCGGCGGCAAAGCAGTCATAGAATCGTATCGTGACAGGCTGATTCCCGGCGTCAAGGTCATCCTGCGCAAGAAAGAGCTGCGCGAGATCGCTGGCTACCAAAATACGCAGCACGGTATCCGAAGGGAGTACGCGGATGCGCACTCCCTCGGGATTGTATTTTTTATAGAGAAAAATCAGGACGCCCAAACCTGCGCTGTCCACATAGTCCACAGCGCGCATATCGAGGATCAGATTTTTATAAAAGGCCTTACCTTCAAAAGCGGCTTTGATTTCTTTTGTACACAGGATGTCCAGGGAGCCGGAAATCAGGACAGTGCTTGCGTCTTCAAAAACAAGATTCGCCATTTTGATCCTCGCTTCCGCTGTTCTCTGAATCTCCCGCCGGAACAATAAACAAAACAATAATATAGACCGGAACCGCGGCGGGCGGCAGAATTTTATATACCGTGAACGCCCGGCAGGGTGGCGGAAGCGAGTCAGAATGCCTATCTTCTTAAGACACGCAGTGCCGGAAAAGATTGCACCCGAAAGGAGAAGATCCGATGCTTGATATTCATCTCATCAGAGAGAAGCCGGACGAGGTCAAGGCCGCCCTTGCCCGCATTGGAGAAGATGGCCGCGTGGATGAAATCCTTGCGCTTGACGCCCGTCGGCGGGAGATGATTGCGGAAATCGAGAAGATGCGCGGTGAGCGGAATCTCGTTTCAAAGGAAATTCCCGATATCAAGGATAAAAATGAACGCGAGCAAAAGATCGCCGCGATGCGCGCGCTCGGGAACCGCCTCGCTGCCCGTGAGGAGGAGGCGCGGCAGCTGGATGAAGAATTTGAATGGGCGATGCTGCATACACCCAATATGCCGTCAGGCGATACGCCCGACGGCGCGGGGGAGGCGGACAATATCGTTATCGGCGAGTATGGGAACAAGCCCGAATTTGAATTTATTCCCAGGCCGCATTGGGAGATTGGAGAAAACCTGGGGCTGATCGATTTTGAGCGCGGGACAAAGATATCCGGATCGCGGTTTTATCTTCTCAAGGGCAATCTTGCCTTGCTCCAGCGCGCCCTGATCAGCTTTATGCTGGACGTACACACAAAGGAGCATGGCTTTACCGAGATATATCCTCCGTTTATGGTGCGCAAATCCTGCCTGTATGGAACGGGGCAGCTCCCGAAATTTGACGATACCGTTTACCGCGACGCGGAGGAAGATTTTTATTGGGTGCCGACCGCCGAGGTTCCCGTAACGAATATGTACGCGCATGAAATTTTTGACGCCGCCCGTCTCCCCGTTTTGCATGTGGCCTACACACCCTGCTTCCGCCGTGAAAAGATGTCCGCCGGCAAGGACGTTCGCGGGATTAAGCGCGGGCACCAGTTTGACAAGGTGGAGATGGTTGCCTTTACAAAACCCGAAAATTCAGCCGCCATGCTGGAGCAGATCATGGTTTTCGCTGAGGATATCCTGCAAAGGCTGGAGCTTCCCTGGCGTCGGCTGCGGATCTGCGCGGGCGATCTTTCATTCACGGCGGCGGCCAAATACGATCTCGAGGTCTGGGCCGACGGCTGCGGCGAGTGGCTGGAGGTATCGTCAATCAGCAATTTCCGCGACTTTCAGGCGCGAAGATGCGATATCCGTTTTCGTACCAGCCCCGAGGCAAAGCCCGAATTTGTACACACCTTAAACGGTTCCGGGCTTGCCTTGCCGCGCGTTTTGATCGCGATACTCGAAAATTATCAGCTCAGCAACGGGCGCGTCCGTGTACCGGACGCGCTGCGTCCCTGGATGGGCGGGGTGTATTTCCTTGGGTAAACAGACCGCAGCGGTGTCCCGGAACGCGCGCCTCCAATCGGATTTTTTTGCGCGCGAGGAGAAGCTGGGGTATTTGGCGTCGTATTTTGCCGCGATTGCCTGCGCGCTCGCGCTGATTTTTCTGTCCGTTGCGCCCGGGGCGGGTATGCGGCCTCTTATTGTGCATCTCCCGGGGCTGTGGTTTCGCTATTCCCTGATCGGGGATCTCGTCCTCCTGCTCGCGTCGTACCGCCAGGCGTGTTTTGCGCGGGATAATTATGAATCGCTCGCTCCCGCCATCATTATGTGCATTGCGCTCGCCCATGCCCTCACCTCATGGCATGATCCCTGGGGTATATTTTTTTCCAATCCCCTGATCGAATTTCTTTTGCTTGCCTCTGTTATTGCGCTCCTGTATTCCTTTCTCAAATCGGCGATGCCGCTTTTCGCGCGGATATCCGCTCTGGTTTTCGCGTTTTTGCTGACGTGCATCGCGTTTGCCTCCATGTTAGCCCACATTTTCGGGCTCCTCGGATTTACCGCGCGTTCCCTGCCCGCGCGCCTCTTCTCCGCGCTCGCCGCAGGGCAGTATTTTATGATCATGCGCTGGCTTGTGCTGCTGGTGAGCCTCGCGGGCATTGTTCTTTTTATCTGGCTCATTATTGCGCGCAGGCGCCTTGATCCGGAACTCGCGCATATCAGGGCGCAGGTATTTCATAACTGAAGCGCCCGGCATTCACTCTTGATTTTTGCCGAAAAAAGCAAAAACCTGATCAGCCACGAAATTCACGAATAAAAGATCGAATAAAAAATTGTAAAAAATCTGTTTTTCAGTCAGCTACCTTGTATGCCTTGTTTTTGTATTTACCCCAGGTTTGTTTTTTTTGCTTTATTCGCGCCTTTTTTCGGTCTTTTTCGTGGCTCAATGTTTTTTTTGTATCTTTTGCGGCTTCGGGCAACCCAAAAATCCGCCAAATTCGGTCAAATAATGGGAAAAAGTGAAATTTTCCCGAAAAAAAGTGCAAATTTGTGCATTTTT
>JAITCI010000087.1 GCA_031283155.1 Spirochaetota bacterium
GGGGGGGCGGGGGTGGGGGGGGGTGGTTGGGGTGGGGGGTGGGGGAGGGGGGGTGGGGGGGGGGGGGGGGGGGGGGGGGGGGGGGGGGGGGCATAAGAGCACAGGCCGTCACGCGAAGCGGCTCTGCAAGCATACCCCAGGGAGTTTGTACGGCTCTCTTTACCTGTTCCATGAATTATTACTACACCAGTTTTTCACCGTTTCGCATATTTATGGGAAATAATTTAGCAAATTTTGGGGACAATTCAAGCGCAAATTACAATATCTTCGCCGGATTTTCGCAATTTTGCTGATATTTGGCGCTTTCCGGTGTATGCCCCGCGCTGCCGGTTTTTGTTATGCCTTTTCCGCGCTTATTTTTTGCTTGATTTGCCGCTCGATGGATACGCCTTCCTTTTGCACGGCAAGCAAAAACAGGCCTTTGCCCCGCGAGAGTTTTTCCCATAACGCGCCGATCATGGCTTTTTCTTTGGTATCGTCGCTGGTGGCAAGATGCCCGCCCTTATATTCCACGATCAATACGCGCCCGTCATGGAGTTTCGCGGCAAAATCGGGGTAGAAAAAATCTGTGGATGTGGGCAGCCTGAAGGACGCGGCTTTGCCGGCAATGTTGCGCACCCAGTATTGTACCTGCGGTTCCGCGTCGAGCGCCTGCGCGCACTGAAATTCCTCGCCCTTTTCGCCGCCGTCTATGGGCGGGATGTTTGTATTGCCCAAAAAATGCTTCGTGAATTTATAAGCGCCGCAATACGGAAAATCAATTTCGTACATTCCTCTTTTGAATTCAAAGCCCGTCTCAAAATCCAGTTCCTTGCGATACATCTCCCGAAAGAGTTCGTAGGATTTGCCTCGCGCATTCGCGCGCGCGGCGGTGATAACCGCAAGGAGTTTGGAGAGGAGCGCAAATTTGGCGATCATCAGGGTATGCAGCGGGATCCGGCGTGTTTCCAGAAGGTGCGCCGTTATCCGGCGCAGCCATTCCAGCATTTGGCTTTGCGGAATGTCCTGCTGCTGCAGGTTTCTGTCGAGCCAAAAAACCAGATTATTCGCGTCCCAAAGCGCAAGCTCAGCCATAAAGGGTGCGAGGCGGTCTTCGCCGTTCGCCGTACACCGCAGGCGATCCCCGTCAATCTGTATCTGAAAGCCCTTGCCGGGAATTTCGGTAATATCAAAATCCTGTTTTTCCAGCCTTGCGGGCGCGTAGTCGGCGATGTTCCAGTCAAAATGCTCAAAGATAACGCCGGATTCCGCGAAATATAATTCCCCATCCAGTTCCACCATAAGGCGCGGGATCCTGAATACCTCCTTTGCGTACGCGGGCGGCTTTTCGCGCGCGGGCAAATTATAATTGCTGAATTTATGGCGCAAAGACGCTGCCTCATCCGGCGCTATTTTGGCGCATATCGCGTACACGTCGGCTTCGGTTGTTTGTGGCGTAAAAAACAGGGTGTTATTGTTCCATTGTATGGAAGGCGGGACGTCCTTTTTTTCAATTTTGGTACGCAGTATAAATTCATTCGCGGGCGCGGTCCAGTTGGGATCCAGCTCATTTTGCGGGGGTTCCTGCTGAAGACCTAAGCGCGCCTCATCATCGTTAAAGCCCTTTTTATTGAGCTTTTCGGTAATAATCCCGGCGGCTATGCCGAATTGCGGCGAGACCACATAGGCATACGCCTTATTCAGCGACGTGGCCTTTCGGTTCCGCGCGAAGGGCATACGCATCACGCGCCCCAGAAGCTGCTCCACCGAGGTATCGCTTTTGATATTGGCGAGCGAACAGAGAATATAGGCAAAGCTACAGTCCCAGCCCTCCTTTAACGCCTCGACGGTAATGATATAGCGCGCAGGCTCCTCTGGATTGAAGAGATCCAGCGCGTCCAGCTCCTTTTGCTCGCCGGTGGCGATTTTTATCTGGTTTTCGGGTATGTTGGCATTTTCCATTAAGTAATTTTTCAATACCTCTACGGTAACATCTTTATCCTTGCTTTGCGCCTGAAAGAGCAGGAGGGGGCGTATATATTCCTCTTCGTTTGCGGCGTCTCTTTCCAGGGCGGATAAACGCGCTATCGCCTCGTCAACCGCCTGCTCCCAGCGCGTATGCTCCACCAGCACTATCGGGAGCTTGATCATCTCTTCGTTTTGCAGCTCAGCCGCGCGGACGCTGTAGAGCGTGTTATTGGCGGGGCGCGGCGTGGCGGTAAACTCCAGGATCGCGGCGGGACGGATGCGCCGCTGGGTTTCCTGCGATAAATCGGTAACCGCCTTATGTGCCTCGTCCACGATCATGATTGGGCGGTGCATATACAGCAAATTGGCAAAGGAGTATTTGGGGCGGCTGCCGCCAAGTTCCATGCCCGCCTGATCCGGCGCGTTCGTAAAATGGCTCTCAAGATTTTCGTTATCCCTGTACACATTATATTTGCTGGTATCTTCCTTCACAAAGGACTGTATGGTGGCCACGATAACGCAGGCGTTTTCGGCAATATCGGCGGGGCGGATGGTAAATTTTTCGTCCAGATCGAAGATCCGCACCCTGCCGTCAAATTGCGCGGATAAGGCGGCGCGGTAGGGGTGCGCGGGCGCTTTTAAGGCCTCCGCCGTTTGCCTGCGGATAACGTCGGAAGGCACAAACCAGAGCACAAGCGGGTATTCTTTTTCGCACCAGGTACGGGCGGCGATTTTGATCGCAGAGGCGGCGATGATCGTTTTCCCGCCGCCGGTGGGTACCTGGATACATACCCTGGGCGTGTTTGGTATGGCCTCCCACACGGTGTAGGCGTTTTTCAGATGAACAAGGCGGTCGGCTATCTCAGGGATGGCCGTGATTTGCCGGAAGGCCTCGGCGTGTCCGGTTATGCGGCATTGCTCAAAATATTTTTGCAATATGTCCAGGCAATTTTGCTGATATTTTTTAAGCTGCATATCACCACACCTTTATGTCGTAGGGAGTTTGCTTAAAGATAATATGCGCGCGCCGCAGGGTTTCCTGCCCGAGGCGAACCGCCTCGCCGTAGATGACCAGTTGGCTGTACGCGGCCTTGCTCTTTTTTGTGTCAATCCCGATATCGCGCAGGATGCGCGCCAGGGTGGTCTGGGTTAATACGTTGCCGCCGCCTGTGCTTATATCGCCCAGAATGCCGTTATACAGGAGGGCGTAGGCCGTGCCTGCGTGTATGCCTAAGAATGTGGATTCGCGCGACCGCGCGCTGCGGGGCGTTTTGGTTTCGGTAAAATAGATATGGGCGGCGAGGCTGGCGAAGCGGATATTTTTTTTGATGCGCCGCTCATTATCAAATATCGCGTCGCCCAGGGTGAAAAAGCGGAAGCCGCCTCCGCCCTGCCAGCCCACCGCTTTGCTGATGCCGCCCTGTTCGCCTTCGATCACCTTACGCAGCCGGACTGCGGCATGGGTGGTGGCCTGCTCGCCCATTTCGATACCGATATAGCGCCTGCCCATTTTATGCGCCACGGCGGCGGTGGTGCCGGAACCGAGGAAGCTGTCGAGGACGAGATCCCCGGGCTTGGTGGCAAGATGCAGTATGCGTTGAAGAAGGCGTTCGGGTTTCGGGGTGGCGAAAACATCCTCCGGATGCAGCAGCTTGATCTCTGTTTTTGCTTCCTGATTATCGCCGACCTCATCCCTGAACCATAAGGTTGTAGGGACAAAGCCATCTTTCACTTCGGATAAAAATTTTTTATGCCGGGGCGCGTTATCGCCGCTTAGACCGAACCATATTCGATTATCTTTAATCAGTTCCTGAAATCTTTCTTTTGTGACCATCCAACTGCGACCATTTGGCGGTGATATTTTTCTGCCGGAAGGGGTTGTTATAGGATAAATACACGATTGGCTTGGTGTTTTAACATGACATGGGTTTGACGCCCATACCCCGCGCGGGTCATTGTCCGGATTTGTATATCCCTTATCGCTATCGTCCGCGCGCGGCAATAAATTTGGCCGCCATGTATTTTTGCATTTTGCGTACACCAGAATATAATCATGGTTATCCGAAAACCATCTCGCGTCGTTGCTTCGGGTATGCTTCTTATGCCATATACAGCTCGCTATAAAATTACTTCTGCCAAATATTTCATCGCATATCACCTTCAGATAATGCGTTTCATCATCATCCATGCTGATCCAGATACTCCCATCCTCCCGTAAAAATTGTTTCAGCAATTCCAGCCGGGGATACATCATCGAAAGCCACTTGGTATGCTCCATATTATCGTCGTAATGCGCAAAGGCAGAGCCTGTATTATACGGCGGATCAATATAGATACATTGCGCCTGCGCGGCGTAGAAGGGCAAGAGAGCCTTTAATGCTTCCAGATTATCGCCCTGCACTATGCAGTTGCCGCTGCCTGGATCGCCGCAGCCATAACGCGCATCCTCGGTGAGCAGCCGGTATTCGGTATTGGCGGCGGCGCGCATATCCTGTTCGCGGGTAAGCCAGTGGAGCGTGGGCATGGGTTAGGGGGTGTCCGCAATCATGGCGTCGAGCTTTTTCATCATTTCTTCTTCGCTGACGGTTTCGCCGTTCTGTATTTCGCGTAATCCGGCAAGCAGTTTTTGGTACAGATCATCAATCCCCTGTATTTCGCACATAGCGGCTCCTGTATCCGTCCTGCATTATCATATACCATTATTGGGACGCATGGTAAAGCGCATAATCATACGCACCGAAGCCGCGAATAAAAAAGCATCTCAGCCACGAATCACACGAATAAAAGATCGAATAAAGCCTAAAAAGGATAAACAAGATTTGGGGTAAAAGCCAAAACCAAAAGCAGGAAGCTGTTTTCACGGCACACCTGAGCCCTATGTCTTGTTTTTGTATTTACCCTCCAGGGGTTTTTTGCCTTATTCGTGCTTGCAGGACGCAAGCACCCCGCGCGCAACAGGATGTTGCGACTAGGCGCGGGGACTTTATTCGTGTCATTCGTGGCCAAATGTCTTGTAGTTTTTGCGGCGGTTTTTTCAGCGGAGCGCTCTTTTCGGAGGCAAGGCTCTTCGGTTACATCCGGTACCCTCGCGCCTATCTCAGCTTAAAGGATACGGGTATGGCGATCCGCGCCGATGCGGGGGGTTTCGGAAAAGGGGCTGCGGCGAAAACGGCGGCGACGGCTTCTTCGTCGAGGATCGCGTGGCCGCTGCTTGCCCGTACCCTGACGCCGCTGACGCTGCCGTCTGCGTGGATGACAAAGCCCACTTCGGTTGTGCCTTGTATACCCGCCCTGCGCGCCTGGGGCGGGTACGTCAGTTTGTCCCTGATCCGGCGCTGGATATAGAGATAGTTGCGCCTGCTGTATTCGCCGGCTGCGGCGGGAGAAAGAGCATCGCCGCCCCCCCCCTCCATACCATCGGTTCGCTCGGCGAACTCGGCAATTTCTTCAGCGGCAGCAAGGTCTTCCGACGGGACTGCGTCGGAAACCGTAACGGGAGCGCTCGCGGGAACCGGACGCTTTGCAGACTGCGGCGTTTCCCGTAAACCAATGCTGACCAGGGTCAGAAATTGCTCCGGCGGCTGTACTGCTATAGATTCCCCGGCAGGGACGGCATGCAATGAGACCAGAATGATAAGCAGCCCATGTGCAACTATGGACGCCGACAGAGTCGCAGAAAACAGCGAAAACTTTTTCGCGCGCATAGAACGTGTCCCCAAAGTGCTGTTTTTTGTCATTGCGAACCCCGCGAAGGGGTGATACCCTTGCCCCCGCAAGGGGTAAAGGTACAAGCGCAATCCACTTTAACATTGTACAACCTGGATTGCTTCGCCGCTTGCGCGGCTCGCAATGACAAGGAAAATGCGGCTAAATGACATTTTTTCGCGCGCATCTAATACCGCCCCTCGATGGTACAATGGAAGCTGCGGCCTTCCTGGGGCGAATACCGTCTGCGTTCATAAAAAATATCCAGAATATTATTGACCCCTGCCGCAACGGAAACAGAAGAACCAATATCAATTTGTATTTTAAGATGCAGGAGAAAATATCCGGGGAGTTTTTCATCTCCGAGCATATCGTTGTACCGGACGCCGGTATATTCCCAGCGGGGAATAACGGAAACCGCCTGCAGCCCGGGGCGGATAATCATATAGCCGTTTACGGTCAACTGCGGCGAATAGGGGAGATATTCCCCTCCGGCTTCGCGGTGATGAATGGTATACCTCATGGCGGAAAGGGACAGCCCCATCCTGCAATAATCGTGCATGAAAAGTTCGGGCGCGAGTTCAAAGCCGTAGAAAGAGGTGGAATCGAGGTTGAAGGTATAATCGGTAAGGGCGTTTGGATTTTCGGGATTGGGTATTTCCACAGTCGCCATTTTCCCGCGGATGATGCTGTAATACGCGGCGGCGGCGATATGCAGCCGATCCGCGAAGAGGGCGCCGCGATAGCCCAGCTCAAAATGATTCGCCTGTTCGGGTCCCAGATTGGGATTGGGCAGGGTGGTTCCGAAGCGGGTGGAATAGCGCTGGGACATGGTGGGAAAATGATTTTTCCGCGCGTAGGTGAGGCGTCCCTCGTGATGCTCCGCGATCTGCCAGAACAGTCCGGCCTGCCAGGTATACAAAAGCATATTTCTGGTTTGGGCGATATAATACCCCGACTGCATCAACTGGGCAAATTCGTTATCCATACTCCAGTATGCCAGGGGGGCGAGGGTATCCAGACCGAAGCCCGCTTTCAGGGTCAGGGGAATCCGAAAAGGCCTTTCCGAATATTCCGTGCCGCCCGAGAGGATGATTTCCTTCGCGTGCATCACCTCGCGCATATCGGTATTCAGGATAGTCCCCCGCAGTCCCCGGTGATCGTCCAGTTTCCAGGTGAGGGCCGCCGCGAGCGAGCGCGCCTCGGTAAATATATACTCTCCGGTAAAACGCCCCCCGAGCGAATATTCATCATAATCCGACCAGGGCGCGTGGATGCCCAGTTCGAAGGCCTTTTTGCTGTAGTATTCCTCCAGGCGGTTATCGTATTTATCGAAATACAGAAGCCCGCTCATGGACAGCCTTTCTCCGGTATACGCGCCGTTTATGGATGCGGTATGCCGCCGCCAGAACGGCCAGTTCCAGATATCGTAGGATCCGCCGGTATCGGGCGGAGAAACCCCTTTATCGGCGTTCTGGTAAATATACGTAGTCCATATATCCAGATCCGGCGTTGGGGTGATCCCCGCCATGAGGGTGGCGCGCGTGTCTTTTGAATCCGACCAGAGCCGCTCTCCCTTTTCCTGGATGCTGCCCGGGTAAGGCTCGAATTTTTCGGACAGGCGGAAATGATCGGTGTTCCGGTACTGCAATGTACCCATGGCGTAAAAGAGATCCTGCCGCGTACCCGCCCTGGCCACCGTGCTGATCCCGCCGTAGCCGAAAAGGCCGTCCAGATCAAGGGTGGTTCTCGAGAGCAGTTCCAGCGGCTTTTTGGGTTTGGCGATCCGCATGAGTACCGCGCCTCCCAAGGCGTTCGCGCCCAGAAGCTGCGAGCTGTAGCCCTTTTTGATTTCTATACTTTCTAGATCTCCGGTTAATATCCGCGCGCTGTCCCCCTCGCCCCGAAAGGGGTTGGCGGCGAGAACCCCGTCCACATAGATCGGCACGCTGTCCGCCCCATAGCCTCTGACGGTAAAATTGGAGTCATTGCGCCTGCCCCCGCCGGAGAGGAGCACCCCGGGCACGTCCTGCACCGATTCCCAGAGATCCCTTGCCCCGGCGCGATCCATCTCATCGCGGGTAACTATTTCGGGGGCGTCCCTCAGGGCGCTGACTTCCACTTGGGTAAGGACGACAACCTCGTCATCTTCGCTTGCTTCGGCATATATGCGCGCAGAGAACACGCACAGAAAACAGACCGACAGGAAAAACACTGCGCTTTTCCTGTCAGAGACTGTTTGCGGGACGCGCATACCTGGGGCGTGTCCCGAAAGTGTTTTTTTCGTCATTGCGAGGCGTAGCCAATACCCGTTAGGGTACAAGCGCAATCCATGTAAAAATGTTCCTCTTGGATTGCTTCACCCCGCTCGCTTCGCGTCGCGGGGATTCGCAATGACAAAAATATTGCCAAATGATACATCAGATACATACCTACTCCAGCCAGATCGGTTTCCAGGTACTGTTGATCCAGGGCGCGGGAAGCGGAACGCCGCCCTCGATTTTGATCCGCCCGTCTGTGTACGGGGTGATGGTACCCTTGTCATAGATATACTCCGCCACGCCTCTCCAGAACAGGACGTCTATGCCCTCAATGGCGATCCTTCCGGTGAACAGGCCGGTAAAATACGCGCCCGAGGCCAGATAATCGGTGGTGCCTATCCGGTATTCGGTATCGTCGTCAAAATCCGCGTCGTTTATCTTGAGGGTTCCGGGTTTGATTCTGCCGTGGTAATACGGTTCCGCTCTGTCCGCATTCAGGGCAGGGCTGGCGGGGGGTGCCTGCGGGTACTCAATGGTGTAGCGCACCTCTTTGGACACCGCGCCGAAGAAACCCGTGCCGCCGGAGCCCCTTCCGGTATGCACCACCCCGGCGACGTCCATTTCCTCATTCCACGCGGCCAGGGATACCTCCCTGTCGGGATTATAGAAAAACTTTTTGAGTTCCGAGCCTTTCATGGTGACGATAACAAATTTATCCTCGGTTCGCGAATCGGGATAGATAATTCCCATCAGGGATCCCACAGTAACGCTGCCCCGCAGCAGGGCGTTGTCGATATACCCGCCGTTGATAAATACAAAGTCGATATTTTTGTTCTGCTTGGTTCGGAGATACCAGGCCGCGCCGTCGGCGAAGAGATCCCCGAGCGCGGTTTCCTGCACCCTGGTCAGGCGGTCGGTGCTGGGGCGGCCTTCCGGCCAGAAGGCGCTCACGGGCAGATCCTGGGCGAAGCTGAATTCCGCCGCTGCATTGCCGAGCGTAAAACCGGCGTTCCACTGAATGGGCGGCCTGGCTGCGGTGCGCGCGGAGGCGGCGGGGGAGGGGGCGGAAACGCTCTCCACTCCATTCGAGGATACAACCCAAACATGGTAGGGTACGCCATTTGCGAGACCGGTAATGTCGGCGGTATTTTTCGGCGCGTCCGCCGTGACCGTCGGACCCGCTACCTTGCCTGAAAAATCATCTGTTGTATTATAGTAGAGTATATATGCCTTAACGCCGGGTACCTGATCCCAGGTAACGGTAATTTTGGCGTCGCCCCCCGCAGCCGTAATGCTCTCCGGCGCTGTAGGTGTGCCGCCCGTTGCCGGTGTGCCGATGGCCGTTCGCCAGCCTGAATCGCCCGCCGTATTGACCGCCCGCACCCAGAGGGTATACCCCATACCGTTTGCGAGGCCGTGCAGTATCGCTCCGGGTTCGGGAACGGTTTTCATGGCCGCTCCGGCAGGAGGCGCATCGCCGCCGGTTGTGCCGGAATATACCTCGTATGCAGCGGCGTCTTCCACTTCTTCCCAGCGCAGTTCCAGCATTTGATATCCCGAATACACGGTGATGATACCCAGGGTTTCCGGCGGCGGGATGGGCGCGGCGTACGAAACAGGGCTGAAAGCGGATTCCCCCAGACCCTCAAAAACAGCCTTTACCCAAACGGAGTACCGCTGGCGGTTCACCAGGTTTGGAATATACCCTTGGATCAGACTGGAGGTGTGCGTATCCACAAATATCCAATCCGTTCCGGGAGTCGAAGCAGTGCTCCAGTACAGCCTGTATGTGGGAGTAACGCCCCTGGCCGGAGCGACCTTCGTCCATTGAACCACCAGTTCCCTGTCCCTGGGGGTTATCTGGATGGAGCGGGGGCCGGCCAGCGGAATCGCGCTCGGCTCATTGAATCCGGTTTCACAACCGGAAATTCCCAGGATGGCACAGACGACGATACAGGAAAACAATCCTCTTTTTTTGGGTAATGGCATATTTTCCCTTCATTTCCAGCCGGATCATAACAAAGCGCTCCCTGAAATTCAAGAAGCGCTTATAAAGACCGGCAATTTCAGGGTGTGTTCTGAAACACACACCCCCAGGTTTCAGAATTATAATACGGGCACTTCACCGGTATAGCGGCCCAGAGGATAATCGGAAGGATTGATCGTTCCTTTCGCCATTACGTACTGGGCGACCGCCTGGGCTAAGGTTGTCGGGTCATAACTTGTCTTTTTGTCATCAGGCAATACGGGAAAGAAGCGGGAGGCATTCGAATTATTTCCAATGAAATCACCCAAAGCCACGCGGTAGTTTTTGCCCTCATCAACAAGGGCGCCATTTACCTTGATATTGGCTGCTTCCGGCGGACCGCCGGCAGTGTTAATGGTATAGCTGACTTCTTTGGAAACCATAACGGCGCAGTTCGCGTTCCATGAACCCGCAGTGGTGCTTTTTACAAAGCCCTCAATGATATCTTTAACCTGTTTCCCCGTATAGGTGCAAATATACAGTTTATCGGCACCCAGAAGAGCGAGAATGGCGGCATTGTTCAGCTCGCCTGAAAGCGTGAACACTTTCAGGTTCTGGCCGTTGTGCAATGCAAAATCAACCGTTCCTCCCGATTTAAATCGGGCATACTCCGCGATACCGTCCATGATAAAATTACCGAGGACGGTTTCCTGATACCTGCCGTTTGTTCCATCCAGCGCCGCCGTTGCGGTTCCCAAAACCCGTTCGCCAACTGCCGCATCATAATCAACTGTTTTCCCCCAGTCCAAAGCGGGGTCATCGTCGCCGCATCCCGCCAACGCCGCAAGAAACAGAAGCGCGCAGATACTCGCCAATAATTTGTGCTGCATACAAGACCTCCAAAAACTATTAGATTTGTGTTGTTTCGTGCCGTTCCGCGCTTGATTTTTCAAATTTGTGCGAAATATAACGAAACGAAACAATATGAACGTATATTGTTCAATAGTGTCTATATTGCAATGTTTCACGCAAATAGTCAAATAAATTCACGTGGGGAAACCATGCACCCAAAAAGCGCTCTCTCGGCACAGGATGTGGCCGAAATGCTCGGAGTGAGCAAAAACACCATTTATAACATGATCAAAAAGGGCGAACTCGTATCGTATATGGTAGGGCGGAAGGTTCGGTTTACCGAAGAAGGGGTGCGGGCTTTCATCCACCGCTCCCAGGCAAACAAGGACGCGCGGCAAATCGCGCTCGTTCCTGCGGGCGACGGGGCGCAAAACCAGAACGGATTTATCATTTGCGGGCAGGACATCATTCTGGATGTTTTATCCAACTATATGCGGCTGCACGGGATACCCGCCCTGCGGGCGTATGTTGGCAGCTATGACGGGCTGACGCTTTTATACAAGAACAAGGTTAATGTGACTTCCTCCAATCTTTGGGACGGCGGGACGGATGAATACAACGTCCCGTATATCCAGCGGCTTTTGCCCGGCACTGCCGCCGTGGTCATTCATCTCACCTACCGTATGCAGGGGCTTTATGTCCGCAAGGGCAACCCAAAGAATATAACCGGATGGGAGGATTTCCGGCGGGACGACATTACCATGATCAACCGCGAATACGGCGCCGGATCGCGCGTGCTGCTGGATGAAAATCTGAAACTGCTCGGCATAGCGGGCGGCGATGTTAAGGGGTACGCGGCGCAGGGGCAAACCTATCTGGCTGTCGCGAGCGCCGTCTCAAGCGGCAAGGCCGACGTTGCGGTGGGCATCGAAAAAATCGCGCGGCAGGCGGATAACATTGATTTTATCCCGATGAAAAAGGAGCGGTACGATCTGATCATCAAGAAAGAGCATATCCGGCTGCCCGAAATTCAGATCATGATGAATATTATCAACACCTGCGCCTTCAAGCGGGAATTCGGAAACATCGGCGGCTATAATACCTCCGAGATGGGCAGGATCATCGCGGAGATTTAATATTCTGTTTCCGCAAGGATCCTTTCGCTGACGTCCGCGCCGTTTTCCGCTCTTATAATTTTCCAGCTGAAATTATATTTTTCAATAAACCCGTCCAACAGATTTTCCTTTACGGCAAACAGGAGCGTTTGCTTTTTCCCCTTGTCCTGCGCCAGAGGAAGCGCAAAATCCCACTTGTATTCATTATCCTCCGTCATTTCCAGTCCGCCTATTTCATCGATAAATACAACGCCGCTCTCCAGACCGGCGCGGATCCAGGCGTTGCCCATCGCGAAGGCGGATTTCGAAAAATAAAAATTGCCTTCCTTAAATACATCATCACGCGCGCCCCACTCGATTCGGGAGCAGAAGGGTACCGCCTCCGTGCCGCCGGGCGCAACAATTTCGCGGTCGTCGCCTTCGCTGTGTTCCTGCGCCCGTTTGGTGATAACGCCTCCCAGGGGTATTCCGGACGCTCTTAATTTTCCCGCCGTTTTCAGCAGGCTACAGCTTTTTCCGGCCTTCCGGGGACCGGTAATAATGATATAGCGCATACCACAGGGTAGCACAAAATGGCTTTCCGGAGAATGGGGATCGAGGGCTTTGTTGTACAGCGACGGACGCTGCGCAGTATTCATGCCAGGCTTTATGTTGTTGGTCTTTTTTTGCACCTGCGGGACGGTTCTCCAGGAGAACAAGAGCTGCGGCACATCCGATACCCCACGCCGAGTCGACATCCTGTCTGCGCGGGGCGCGAACCTCCTGTTCGCGGCGGCAGGGCGCTCTTTTGTCCATATCGGCATTTTCGCTGTACACCGGCAGGCGTATATGTTCCTCCCCAAAAAAATATGCCGAGAACCCGTATTTTTCGCGGCTCCGGGCGCTCTTCCCCCTTGCCCTTTTGCTCCAATATTCGTATTTTTGTCTGCGAACACGATGAGCGGCGGAAACGCGTCGATACTTTTTGGAGGAATCATGTCTTCGGCGACAAAAGAAAAAAAACAGGAAATCATGCGCGAGTACAGCCAGCATGAGAAGGATACCGGCTCTCCCGAGGTGCAAATAGCGCTTCTGTCCGGGCGGATCACAAGCCTTACCGAGCATTTCCGTTTTCACAAAAAGGATCACCATTCCCGAAGGGGTTTGCTTAAGCTGGTTGGCCAGCGGCGGCGGCTCCTCAATTATCTCAAAGAAAAAGACATCGATCGCTATCGTACCATCATCAGTCGGTTGGGTCTGCGCAAGTAGATTTTCCGAGCGCGGGGTACTTTTTCGATAGTATGGTGCCTGGTTTCCGCCTGTCTCCTTCAGTGTTCTCTTTTCCGCCGCAGGAAGCGGCGTCAATCCCTGTCTGGAGTCTCATTATGAGCATTGAGCGTGTCAGTTTTCGTGTGGGCAATGAAGATATCATTCTGGAAACGGGAAGGATGGGCAAACAGGCCAATGGTTTTGTGTACGCGGTTCAGGGCGGAACGGCGGTGATAAGCTCTGCGGTCGCGGCGGACGGCAAGGGGGATGCGGGGTATTTCCCTCTTATGGTGCAGTATTCCGAGAAATTTTACGCGGCGGGCAAGATACCGGGCGGTTTCATCAAGCGCGAGGGGCGTCCCAAGGATAAAGAGGTTCTGATTTCGCGCCTGATCGACCGCCCTATGCGCCCATTATTCCCTGAGGGATATGTGCGCGAGGTGCAGATTCTGCCCACCACGGTTTCCGCCGATGGGGTGAACCCCCCCGACGTGCTCGCGATGATCGCGGCGGCGGCAAGCGTCTCCATTTCCGATATTCCGTTTGACGGTCCGCTCGGCTCCTGCCGCGTTGGGCTTATCGACGGCAAGTATATCATCAATCCCACCATGGCGGAGATTGAACATTCGCGCCTGAACCTGATCGTTTCGGGTACCGAGGACGCGATCATGATGGTGGAGGGACATTCCGAAAATATCACCGAAGACGAATTCCTGACCGCCATGGAAAAGGCGCATGAGGCGATCCGCGTTGTGGCTGCGGGCGTTCGCAAGCTCGTGGAGACGGCGGGCAAAAACAAAGCGCCGTTTGTTCCCGTTGTGATAGACAGTACGCTCAGGGATGAGGTAACCGGATACGCGCGGGAAGCGCTCATCAAGGCAAGCGCCACTCCCGACAAACTCGCGCGCTATGCCGCGATTGACGCGGTGGCGGAGGAAACCAAACTCCATTTTGCCGAAGCGGGAAAGCCTGCGGAGGCGCTTCTGCAGGTCGGATCGATTTTGCACGATCTGGAGCAGCAGATTGTGCGCCACCAGATCGTCGGGGAGGGAAAGCGTCCCGATGGCCGCGCCTTTGACGAGATTCGCCCCATTACGATAGAAACCTCGGTGCTGCCGCGAACCCACGGCAGCGCTCTTTTTACGCGCGGGCAAACCCAGGCGCTTGTGATAGCCACTCTGGGTACGGCGCTCGACGCGCAGCGCATGGACGATATAGACGGCAACCGCGAGAAGCGCTTCATGCTGCATTATAATTTTCCGCCGTTCTCGGTGGGCGAAACCGGGCGCATCGGCGCGGTTGGCCGGCGCGAGATTGGCCACGGGATGCTCGCGGAACGCGCGCTTGCATCTGTGATTCCCGGCGCCGAGTCTTTTCCCTACGTGATTCGCGTGGTCTCGGAGATCCTCGAATCGAACGGATCTTCCTCAATGGCCTCGGTCTGCGGCGGATGCCTCGCGCTGATGGACGCCGGCGTCCCGATCAAAGATATGGTGGCCGGGGTGGCGATGGGTCTTGTTATGGGCAAGGACGGCAAGTACAGCATTCTCGCGGATATCCAGGGCGTGGAGGATCATCTGGGGGATATGGATTTCAAGCTGACCGGAACACGGACGGGGATTACCGCTTTTCAGATGGATATCAAGGTAAAGGGAATTACCTTTGCGATTTTCCGCGACGCGGTGGAGAAGGCAAGGACAAGCCGCCTCTTTATTCTCGATACCATGCAGAAAGCGCTTTCGGCGCCGCGCGCGGATATATCGCCCTATGCCCCGCGCATACTGACCATAAAGATAAACGAAGAAAAGATCGGCGCGGTGATAGGCAAGGGCGGAGAGACCATCCGCAAGATCCAGGATACTACCAAAACCGTGGTGAATGTCGCCGACGACGGCACGATCACGGTCGCCTCGCCGAACCTGAAGGACGCCGAGCGCGCCCTGGACTTCATCAAGGGGCTGACATCCGAAGTCGAGATGGGCAAGGTGTATAACGGTCTGGTAAAAAAGATTATGGATTTTGGCGCATTCATCGAGATCCTTCCGGGCAAGGACGGTCTGTGCCATATATCCAAGCTCTCCGAAAAGAGGGTTAATAAGGTGAGCGACGTCATCCGCGAAGGGGAGTATATCAAGGTGCGCGTTGTGGACGTAGACAGGCTCGGACGCATCAACTTAAGCGCTCTGAATACCGATTAGCATGGTACACAGATATTCCCTTAAGAACGGCATTACGCTTATATGTGAGCGCGTACCGCAGGCGGAGACGGTATCCATTGGGTTATTCCAGCGGGTCGGTTCCATCCACGAAAATTCATCCAATAACGGCATAACGCATTTTACGGAGCATATGCTCTTCAAGGGTACGTCCGCGCATTCCGCGCGCGAATTGGCGAGGCATATGGATTCCGTCGGCGCGGTCTTTAACGCCTACACCTCGCGCGAGCGAACCTGTTTTTACGGGAATGCCCTCTCGCGGCACATCCCCATGGTTATCGATACGCTCAGGGAAATGTATTACGATTCCATATTTTCCGCGAAGGAGATCGCGCGCGAGAAAGAGGTGATCCTGCAGGAACTCCTGATGTGCGAGGATTCTCCCGATGAGGTTATCCATGATCGCTTCCTTGCGCAGCTCTGGCCGGATCATTCCATCGGGTTTACCGTAACAGGCACGGAAAAGAATATACGCGCGATGCGGCGCGACAGCCTTATACGTTTTTTTAAGGATCACTATGTCACAGATCGCCTGGTGGTATCTGTCGCGGGCGCGATCAATCCCGAGGAGATTCAAAACGCCTTTGCGCTTTGGTCGGAACGCAAAAGCCCGGGCGATCATAGCATCCCGCCCGTTCCGCCCATTGCATATACCATCCGCTCGCAGCAAAAGCCGCTTGAGCAAACGCATCTTTTGCTGGCCATGCCCGGGATATCCAAAACGCACCCCCGGCGCTACGCCATGTCTCTCCTGAACCAGATATGGGGCGGGAGCATGAGTTCGCGTTTGTTTCAGCGTCTGCGCGAGGACAAGGGTATTTGTTATTCCATTTATACCTTCCCGGCAATGATGCGCGAAACCGGATTATTCGGGATCTATTGCGCGAGTTCCCATGATAATCTGGAAAAGGTGCTGCGTTTCATTTTCCGCGAGAACGCGCTTTTGCTGAGCAAGGGCGTCACGCCGGAGGAACTCGCATGCGCAAAGGAGCAGCTCAGGAGTTCCTGGTTTTTTGGACGGGAGAGCGCCGAGAGCCGCATGAATACCAACGCGAGCCATGAACTCATTTTCGGGCGGGACATTCCGGCGCGTGAGATCCTGGCCGAGATAGACAAGGTGGGGCTGGACGACACGCGGGCTGTTATCGATCATATTCTTGGCGGGCATATCTGCGCCGCGCGCACCCTCGGGCCGAAGAGCGCCCTCCCCGTGCTGGAGCGATTTTTTCCGGGAAGCCCCCATGCAAAAGAGTGATCAGGTATTCGTGCAGATCCTGAAACCGGGCGCGGCATTGCCCCTTCGCGCGAGTGGCGCCGCTGCCGGGTATGATCTTGCGGCTGCATTGGATAAAATTGTCATTCTTCCCGCTGGCGGACGCGCCCTTGTACCCACAGGGATCGCGCTGGAGCTTCCGATGGATATGGAGGCGCAGGTTCGCTCGCGCAGCGGTCTGGCCTGGAAACACGGGATAAGCGTCTTGAATTCTCCGGGAACCATCGATTCGGATTATCGCGGGGAGGTGGGCGTTATCCTGCAGAATCACGGCGCGAAGGATGTGGCCATCGAACCCGGAATGCGCATCGCCCAGCTCGTTTTCGCACGTGTTGCGCATCCGGAGCTTATCGCGAGCGCATCGCTTGGCGCAACCGAACGCGGCGATGGCGGTTTTGGGCATAGCGGAGAATAGGGTATGCGGCTCTGTTTTCTGGGCGGACTCTCTTCCATAGGCGGAAGCTGCCTCCTGATCGAGGACGTCGATCAGGCCATGCTGATCGACGCCGGAGCGTCAGGCAGTCCCAACGGATACGCGCTGCCGGATTTTCAATCCCTGATCCCGATGAGCCGGAAACTCCGCGCGGTTTTTTTTACCCATGCGCATTATGATCACGCCGGCGGCGCGGCTTTTCTCCACGATCTTTTTCCGAATCTCCAAGTCTTCGGAAGCCGGGAAACGCTGGCTTTTTTGCATGGGCGCTATGCCCTGCCGAAAACCGCTTCCGCAAGCATTGTTCATGCAGGCGAAACTTTCGCCCTCGGGAACTGGCAACTTACCCCTCATGCCGCGATGCACAGTATCCCCGGAACGTATTCGCTTTCTCTTGCCGCGCCATCCGGAAACATTTTTATCAGCGCGGATTTTAAGGCTTTTTCTGATCCGGCGGAGATCGCGCGATGCACGTCCCCGGATATTTTTGTCTGCGAGAGCACAAACGCCGGACTTTATGCGCCTTCTCTCGGTGATGCGGAGGTGGAAGCGTTTCTCGCCGAATGTATCGCGCGGCATAGAGAGGCGCGCATTTTGTTTTCGTGCTTCAGCACAAATCTCGTGCGGTTGGGGGCGGCGCTTCGGGCGGCGCGCAGGGTGAACATGAAGATTTATGTGGAAGGCAAGGCCA
>JAITCI010000012.1 GCA_031283155.1 Spirochaetota bacterium
GAGGGCAAGAAGTACGAAGAATTGCCGCGCGCGATTGTTATGAGCATCGTTGCGTTCGATCTGTTTGATTGCGCCGAATTTTACTCTGAATTTCAGGCGCTCGAAGTGACACGGCATACTCGCTTGACAGACAAGATGCGTCTGTGTTATTTTGAGCTTGCGAAGCTGCCTAAAATTGCAGGCGCGGACGATGAATTAAAGCTCTGGCTCAGCTTGTTTAAGGCGAAGACGGAAGAAGATTTACGCAAAATAAAAGCGTTGGGGTATCCAATCATGGAACAGGCAATACAGGCATATCGCCAAACAAAAGCGACGGACGAGTTCAAAGAACTGGAACGTCTGCGCTCCCGCGCGCGGCACAATGAAGCCGCTGCCCTGCACCATGCGCGTGAAGAAGCCGAAAAGAAAACCGAAAAAAAAGTGAATAAGAGATGGCAGACAGTGGTTGCGGAGAAAGATGCGGCACTTGCGGAGAAGGATACAGTAATTGCGGATAAAGATGCGGAGATTGCGGAACTCCGCGCGCGGTTGGGTAAGAATAAATAAGGAACGCACCTAATTATACAATGAGTGCATCCCCGCGCCAGCGTTCCTTAACTATACCCGGCGGGGGGGAAGCCACCACCGCTGAACTGGGGGCGGGGCTATGCGCTTTTTAAAAAATTCGCGCGCTTGCTCCACTGAATCTGTATCGCCCTATATTCTGCGCTATCAACGGGTTTTGTCTTTTTTATTTTTTCCACCGTGCGACCGCCGCGCGTATGTGCGAGCAATCGCTCCCTGCTCCAAATTTGCTCGTCGTTCATTATGTTGCTTCCCGAAGTTCGCATCTGTGAATCCCCCGCCGTAGGCGGTGTGAACAGATGCGAAGCTTCGGGAAAAAGCGACGTAAGTAATTTCGCACACGCGCCGCAAGCAATTTCACACTTGCTCGCATATACGCGCGCCGGTCGCGTCTTTAGTCCCTGAAGAGATCGTCTGCGCCCATGCGCGGCCCCGTGAGCGAGTGCGTCTCGGTTCGTTTGGTCGGATCCAGCATCCGGTCGCGCGTTTCGACGCGCTCATCGTCGTAATAATCAGGATTGCCGCTGCGCTCACATTCCTCGCATTTGCCGTCCGGCCCCGTGCCTTCCAGAAAATATTCTTCGTACACCTGCTTGCAGCTCTGTGACGGCGCTTTCCCGGAGACGCGGCAAACCTTGTTCTGATGGACGCCGCCCGGCGCTGTATACCATGTTTCGGGTTCGCTGCGCAATGCCGTCGCGAGAAAGCGCATGATGATCGGCGCGGCGACGTCGGAGGCCGCCGAACCCCGCCCAAGCGATATCCCGGGATCGTCGAAACCTATCCAGGTGGCGGCGGCGATCTGCGGCGTAAAGGCTGCAAACCAGACGTCTTTCCAGTTGCTCGCGGTTCCGGTCTTTCCGGCGATCTTGCGCTGTAAGCCCGCGTCCTCCTTCGCCTTTGCGGCCGTACCGTCCGAGGTGACGTCCTCAAGCATTGTTGTGATGATATACACCGAATCTTTGGAGACCACCTGCTCGTTGGTCATCGCCCTGCCTTCGCGGTCATAATCGCGCTTGCGCAAAAAGTCGTCGATGAGCCTGCCGTCGCGATCATAGACCTTCAGGATGCTTATGGGCTTGACGTCCTCGCCCTGGTTGGCGAGGATCGCGAATGCCGAGCAGAGTTCAAACGGGGTCAGCTCCGAACCGCCCAGCGCGAGGCTGTGCGCGCGCACAAACCGCTTTTCGATATCATTCGGGGCGACGTGCAGGAGCGCCGACGCCACGCGCGTGATATGCTCATAGCCAACCAGATCCAGAATCTTGACCGAGATGATATTGACCGACCACCTGAGCGCGTCGCGCAGAACCAAACGCCCGCTGTAGTGGCGGTCATAATTTCGCGGGAACCAGAGCACTCCGTTTGCCTGTTCATACGCCACGGGCGCGTCCTCGAGCGCCGAGCCGGCGGTCAGGATCTTGGAGTCGATAGCCGCGAGGTACACAAAGGGCTTGAATGCGGAACCCGGCTGCCTGAGCGCCTGTACCGCGCGGTTGAAACGGTTTTCGGGCGAGAATTCGCTTCCGCCTATCAAGGCTTTCACGTAGCCGCTGCGCGGATCTATCGCGACCAGAGCGCCCTCGGGGCTGACCGCGCGCGCACTCTTCGGATCCCAGTTATAGGCGGCGTCGAGTACGCTATTGAGCTGCCCCAGATTGAACATGAAGGAGAGCATATGGAGCGGCGGCTTCCAGGTGGATTCGAGGGAGGCATTCACGGAATCGGTCGTCTTGACCGCCCCCACCTGCATTGCGGGGAGGTTGAAGATCGATCCCAGGAGATCAATCGCGTCGAGATGCTTGCGCCGGATGTCCTCAACGTAGAGGCTGTAGGTTTGGATGTAATTGGTGCGCATCTGGTACAGCTTGCCCTGCAATGCCCGCTCGCCCGCGCGCTGCATCTCCAGGTCAAGCGTGGTATAGACGCGCAGCCCATCCTCATTCACGCGATCGACTCCATATAAATCCACAAGCTGCTGGCGGATGTATTCGGTGAAATAGGGCGCTTTGTCCACCTTGACGTTCCATGCGGAGAGGGTCGGCGCAAGATTTTTCTGGCTATAGTCTTCCCAGAAGCGCACATAGCTTTCATCCGCGTCCGCCTGCGCGGCATAGCCCAGCTCGACCATGCGGAGCAGCACCACGCGCTGGCGCTGTTTGGAGCGTTCGGGGTAGGCGATGGGGGAATAGGCATTCGGCGCGGAGGGAAGGGCGGCAAGGAGCGCGCATTCCGCGAGGTTGATGTCGCGCGCGGATTTCTGGAAATAGATCTGGCTCGCGGCCTCGATACCATAGGCGCCATGCCCGAAATAGATCTCGTTGCAATAGAGTTCGAGGATCTCCTGTTTGGAGTATTTTTTTTCTATTTGCAGGGCGTACCAGAGTTCGCGGATCTTGCGCGTGAGGGTTTTTTCGCTTTCGGTAAAGAGGCGCTTGGCGAGCTGCTGGGTGATGGTGCTTCCGCCCTGCTTCGCGCTCCCGGAAAAGACGTCTACGAGAAGCGCGCGCAGGAGCCCGCCGGTGTCTATCCCGCCATGCGAAAAGAATTTGCTGTCCTCGATGGCGATAAGGGCGTTGATTAAATTTTTCGGGATCTTGTCGTAATGAATGACTTCGCGCTTTTGGTAGAAGAATTCCGCGAAGAGCTGCCCATGAACGTCGTAGACCTTGGTCGGGATTTTGTTGCGGAAGTTTTCAAGCTTTTCGATGGCCTCCATGCCGGAGAGCGTACTGATTATATACGCGACCGAAATACCAAACGCTATGGCGAGCGTAATAAGGACGGCGATCAGTACCCGTTCAAGGAATTTCAGCGAGATACGAAAACTGCCCATACGAGCCCCTCTTGGCATCCGAAAGCATTCCCCATAAATCTAGTATGGGAAGCCCCAAAAAAAAAGCTGCCACTCCGTTGCCGGAATGGCAGCCCTGCCTTAAAGCGTTACTTCAAGGGGGGACAGGCCGGTGGATGGGAGGGGAACCAACCTGTCCCTGTATAATCTATCGAACTTTGACGCCTATTTATTGAGGAAAATATTTTTGGATAAGGTGCCGCGCGCAAAAGCGCTACCTTTAAGGCTGAATAATTTCCGGAGAGTATCGTATGGATGTTCGTGTTCGCTTTGCGCCGAGTCCCACCGGTTATCTGCATATCGGCGGCCTTCGGACTGCCCTCTTTAATTACCTCTTCGCGAAGAAAACCGGCGGGACATTCATCCTGCGGATCGAGGATACCGACCGGACGCGCTATGTCCCCGATTCGCTTCAGGATATCATGGCGTCGATGCGCTGGATCGGGATCACCTGGGACGAGGGACCGGATATCTCCGGAAAATACGCGCCCTATACCCAAAGCGAGCGCCTCCCCATATACCGGCAGGCTGCGGACACCTTGCTCGCGGACGGGCACGCCTATCGCTGTTTTTGCACTCCCGAGCGCCTTGAAAAGACGCGCACGGACGTGGGCTACGACGGGCATTGCCGCTCCCTGCCGCCGGACGAAATAGAGCGGCTCCTCGCCGCCAATACCCCCCATGTTGTGCGCCTGGCCGTACCCCGGAGCGGGACGACCCGCGTTCGCGACTTCCTGCGCGGCGAGATTGAGTTTGAGAACACCCTTCAGGATGATCTGGTGCTGCTGAAGAGCGACGGGTTTCCCACCTACCACCTCGCGCATGTGGCGGACGACCATGCGATGGCGATCACCCACGTTTTGCGCGGCGAGGAATGGCTATCGAGTACGCCCAAACACGCGCTCCTGTTCGCGGCTTTTGGGTGGCAGCCGCCGCTCTATGTCCATCTTCCGGTGATCCGCTCGCCCTTTGGCGGGAAGCTCTCGAAGCGCGACGGCGGTATGGCCGTGCATGATTTTATCGCGCAGGGGTATCTCCCCGATGCGATGACCAATTTTCTCGCGCTCCTCGGCTGGTCGGCGGACGGCGAGCGCAGTATGATCACGATGGCTGAGTTGGAGCAGGAATTTGTTCTCGAGAAGATCGGGATGGGTTCGCCGGTGTTCGACCGCGCGAAGCTCGATGATCTGAACGGGAAGTATATCCGTAAACTGGATGACGCGGCGCTCGCCGAACGCTGCCGCCCCTTTCTCACCGCCGCCGGACTCATGGCCGAGGGAGACGCCGCCCACGAGGATATCCTGCGCCGGATCATGCCCCTCTACCGCGAACGGCTGGTTCTTCTGCGGGACATTGCCGAGCAGGCGCAGTTCTTTTTCACGGATACGCTCGACTACGGCAGCGCGGAGAATCTCATCCCGAAAAAAACCACGCGCGAAGATGCGGTCAGGATATTGCAAGGGGCAGGGCGCGTTCTCTCGGGGCTTGCGGCCTTCACCCACGCCGAAATCGAACCCATCCTGCGCGCGCTTTCGGAGGAGTTGGGACTCTCCGCGCGCCAGGTGTTTATGACGCTCCGAATAGCGCTCACGGCGCGCGAGGTCTCGCCCGGCCTCTTTGAGACCATGGAGGTTCTGGGGCGGGAGCGAACCCTCGCGCGCATAGCGCGGGCGCAGAGTCTGCTGTCGGACGCCTGATGGAACTTGCCGCGCCCGCCGGAAATATGGAGAAGCTGCGCTGCGCGCTCATCTACGGCGCGGACGCTGTATACGCCGGAGCGGAGCGCTTCTCCCTGCGCGCCCGCGCCGATAATTTTTCGTTTGCCGAATTGGGCATCGCTGTCCGGGAGGCGCGCCATAATAAAAAGCGCTTCTATCTGGCCATCAACGCCTTTTGCAACGACGCGATGCTCCATGATCTTCGCGAATTTCTCGAGGCTCTCGCGGCGTCTCCGCGCGATACCCAGCCGGACGCGCTGATCATCAGCGATCTGGGCGCAATGCGGGTCGCGGCGCGCGTAATTCCGCAGATCCCGATACATATCTCCACACAGGCAAATACCCTGAACGCCGAGGCCGCGCGCTTTTACCATGAATATTTCGGCGCGCGCCGGATTATTCTCGCGCGCGAACTCTCGCTTGCGGAGATTGCGGCCTTCGCGCGCGCCGTGCCGGAGCTGGAGATCGAGGTTTTTGCGCATGGCGCGATGTGCGTGGCCTATTCCGGGCGCTGCATCCTGTCGAGCTATCTGACGAGCCCCTCTTTTCTCGCGCCGGGAGAGGCGCTTCCGGGGAATCCGGATCGTATCCGCAGCGCGAGCTATGGCGATTGCGCGCACGCCTGCCGCTGGAGCTACAGCCTTGTGGAGGAGAAGCGCGAGGGCGTGGTGCTGCATATCGGGGAGGACGCGCAGGGAACGACGCTTCTCTCAAGCCGCGATCTCGCGCTGATCGATCATCTCGCGGAACTGCGCGACGCCGGGGTAAATGCCGTCAAAATAGAAGGGCGAATGAAATCCCTGCACTATACCGCCGTGACCGCAGGCGTGTACCGCGCGGCGCTCGACGCCCTCGCCGCAGGAAGGAATCCCTCCGATCAGGAACGCGCGTTCTGGCGCGAAGAATTGCAGGCGCTTTCCAGGCGCGAACTCACCACGGGCTTTTTGTTTCCCGATAACAGGGCGCGTTTACCCAGCCGCGGTGCCGAAACCATGCCGCGCCTGATGATGGCGATAGTCCTTCGCAAAGAGGAAAGCATGGGGGAGGGCTTTTGGCGCTGCCGCGCGGCAAACGCGCTTCGACCCGGAGCGGAGCTTTCCGCGATCATGCCCGGAATGATCCGCGTTCCGGCGTTTGCCTATACCCTCTTCTCCCCGGGCGGCGGGGAAATATCCCTTGTCCGCGCGGGGGAAGAGTGTATTATGCGCAGCGACGCGCCGCTCGCCGCAATGGCGATTCTGCGACAAGCTGCGGCGCGAGCCGTTTTCAGTACCAAACTCCAATAACAAAAGAGGCGGCCAAAAGCGATACGAGCTGCTGCCCGGCGCTTATCAGAACCAGATCAAGCCGACGCTTCTCAAACAGCCACTGGTTTGCGAGCAGGGGGACGACTATCGCGAACCAGGTGACAACCGCCCAGAGGATAACGCTGCCCAGGCTGCCCTTATAATAGTCGATCAGGCTCGAAACCAGGAAGCATTGCACAAGGGTGAGCGCAAGCATTATGGTCATCGCGTTATTCGGGCTGCCGGTTTTGGTTTTTTCTTCCGCTTTGGCCGGAGCTGCCTCCGCAGCGGCGTCCGGGGTTGTTTCCGGCGCGGTGGCGGCTGCCGAAACTGCCTCTACAGCAGCGTCCGTGGTCGTTTCCGAAACCGTTGCGGCTGTCGGCGCTGCCGTTCCTCCCATAGCCGCAATCCAGCGCTTGCCAAAGAGCGGCCCGTACCAGAGGTATCCCACAAGCGCGCTTGCCAGAACCGCGATGATGACCGCAAGCCAGTTGACGTCAAAAAAGATGCTCATATTTTCTCCTTCAATTTCCGTCGTGATGCGACTGCCTGTATCATAAGGTAAAATTTCAGCGCCGTCTCTGCAAGTCTGATCTTTGGCGTTGTTTTTCCCATCTTGCTTTTTTGTGTGCATATATTTAGATTTTAGCGACGGAGGATCGCGTGGGGGACTGCTTATTTTGCGGGATTGCGAAGGGCGGCATACCTGCCGACGTGGTATACAGCGATGAGCGCGTTATGGCCTTTCGGGATATCAATCCGCAGGCGCCTGTGCATATTCTTGTTATACCGCGCGCGCATTATGATTCTCTCGACGCCATGAGCGATGCGCAGCTTTTGAGCGATATGCTGCAAACGGCGGCTCGTCTCGCGCGCGAGATGGGTATTGCCGAAAGCGGGTACAGGGTGGTTATGAATTGCAACGCGGACGGCGGGCAAACGGTTCAGCACATCCATGCGCATCTTCTGGGCGGGCGCGCGATGGCCTGGCCGCCCGGGTGAAAAAGCGGTTTTTGCGGTACAAAAATAAAAAATGAGGTGATCGGTACAATGTTGGGTGTAAGGGTCAAAGACAACGAGCCAATAGAACTCGCGCTGAAACGATTCAAGAAGGAGTGTGAGAAAGCCGGTTTGTTGACCGAGATCAAAAAGCGGGAGCATTTTGAGAAGCCGAGTATGGTACGCAAAAAGAAAGACGCTGCGGCCAGGCGGAAGCGCGAAAAGAAAATGAAAATCGCCCGCGCAAAATCCAGGCATATTTGATATCCTCCGAAACCATTGAGCGTATCCGGGAAGCGCTTCCCCTGGTTGACTATATCGCTCGGGATGTTGTCCTCAAAAAGGCCGGTTCCATCCATAAGGGGCTTTGCCCCTTTCATAATGAGCGTACCCCCTCGTTTGTGGTATACGCAAACGATAACCGGTATCATTGCTTCGGCTGCGGCAAGAACGGGGATATTTTTAATTACGTCGAAGAGCGCAATCATCTCTCCTTTATGGAGGCAGTGCGCCTGCTTGCCGAGGCTGCGGGTATAGCGCTCGAAGAGGGGGACGCGCGCGAGAATGCCGAGGCCGCCGAGGCGCGGCGCATGACAGAGCTGAACGAGCGCGCGCTCCATCATTTTCGCCATGCGCTTAAGGAACTCCCGGCGGGGCGGAAGGCGCTCGATTATCTCCTTGCGCGCGGGATTACGCAGGAAAGCATCGACGCCTTCAAGCTTGGCTACGCGCTGCCGCAATGGGCGGCGCTCGCGTCGCAGCTTATAAAAGAACATTACGAAGCCGAAAGTCTCTATACGCTTGGCCTCGCGCGTCCCGACAAGGACGGCAAGGGCGCGCATGACTATTTTCACGACCGCGTCATGTTCCCGATTCATGACGAGCGCGGGCGGCTGGTCGCCTTTGGCGGGCGCGTGATCGACGAGGGCGAGCCAAAATACCTCAATTCGCCCGAGAGTCCGGTTTTCAAAAAGCGCGCGGTGTTATACGGGCTTCCGTTTGCGCGGAAGGCGATTGGCAAAAATGATCTCGCGATCATCGCCGAGGGGTATATGGACGTTATTGGTCTGCACCAGGCGGGCATTACCTATGCGATAGCGCCGCTCGGGACAGCGCTTACCCGCGATCACTTCAAAAAAATCGCGCGTCTCACCCGGCGGCTCATCTTTCTCTTTGACGGGGACGCGGCCGGACGCAAGGCAGCCTTTGCCGCCGCGCGGCCTGCCATCGAGCTGAATTTTTCGGTGCGCGTGGTACTCCTGGACGCAAAGGTGGACGCCTTTGATCTCTCGCGCACCCTGCCCAGACAGGAGCTTGAGGAATTTGTGCGCCGGGGGATTCCGCTGACGGATTTCATCCTGAATTGCCTGTATCAGGAATCCGATTCCGGCGAAAAGGCGCTGGGTTTTCTGGACAGGGTATATGCCTGGCTCGCGGATATGCAGGAGGAAGTGCTGGTTTCGCTGTTTCTGCAAAAGGCGGCATTGCTCTGCAACGCGAATCCCGAGGAATTGGAGATCGATTTCCGGAAGAAGCGGAAGCAGGGGGGGCACCGCCCGGCGCAGGATGCCGCAAAAAAAAATCTGCCTGATTCCCCTCCAGTGACTAAATTTCGGCTTGAAAAAACGGGAACGGACGCCGATTTTGAGATCTATCTCCTGCGTCTGGTTGGTCTGCATCCTGCCGCCTGGCCTGCGCTGCAAAGCGAATTCGCGCAGGGCTTGCGCATCGAAAATTCGGAGGCAAGGTTCATGCTGGACGCGCTTGCTTCCCTTGCCGAAAGCGCCCCCGCCTGGACGGAAGAAGCGTTTCAGGCTGCCATGCCTACGGAGGCATTGCAAAAACTTGTTGCCGGGGATATCGCGGCGGGTAAATTTTCAGTTGATTGGGAAAAACAGCTCCGCGATACCCTGGACACGCTTTGGGCGCAGGCAGTACGCAGGGAACGGAGAATGCTTGATGAGGAGATGCGCAGGCAAAAGCTCACAGGCGATGAGGATATGCTTCAGGAATTACAAAATCGTATCCTTGCGCTCAGACGCCGCGAGGATGCCTTAAAGCATACAGCGCGCAGACAAAAATGAAGGCGGGCAGGTTCATGCTTGATCGGAAAGAGTCCCGGGTATTGCAGCGGTTGATCGAACTCGGCAAGAAGCAGGGCAGCCTGAGCTACGACGTCATCAACGACGAACTGCCTCCCGGCTTTACCAACCCTCTCAAAATGGATGAACTGCTCTCATCCCTGTATAACGCGGGCGTGTCCATCCTGGATGCGCATGAAGCGGGCGAGACGAGCGCCGTCCAGACTCTCGTCGAGTCTCCTGCTTTCGCCATTGAGGACGAAAAAGGCTACGCTTCCCCCGAAGGGGTGTTTGGCAAGGTTTTAGGTGTGCCCGAGGAGCCCAAGTCTTCCAAATCGGCAAGCGCTGCCGGTGAAAAACAGGATGCGCTTCCCGACGCCTGGCCCGAAACGTGGCAGGATCCGGAGTGGGGATTACGGGATCAGAGCGAGGAGGCAGCTGAGGGCGAAGAATCTGCCGCGCTTGCCGGGGGTGCCGAGGATGAGCACGAACTCAATTTTGGCTCGATGCGCATCTTCCGCAGCGAGGACGCCCACCCAAACGACGATCCGATTGGGCATTATCTGCGCGATATAGGGCGCGTGTCCCTGCTCTCCGCCGAGCAGGAGGTGCTGCTCGCGAAAAGGATTGAGCAAAACGAAAAAGCGATAGAAGAGATTGTCATTCGTTCGCCCGGGGTTGTGCATGAGCTGGAGAATATCATCGCGCTCATCGAAGCAAAGAGAGCTTCCCTGCACGATCTGATCGAGACGGGCAGGGTGATCAACATATCCCCGGAAGAAAAGTCCTCCTACGAGGAGCGGTATGCCTTTTTGGTGCAGGAGACGCGGAAGCTCGCGCGCGCGATCAAAAAATATGATTCTCCCGGCACCGGCGATTATAGCCAGCACTTTGCCGCCATCCAAAAACTCCTCGGCAAATTTTCGGAAAAACTGCGCGCTGTGCGCCTTGCGGGCGGCGTGATCCGTCGGATCGCTTTCGCGATTATTGACGCCGGCGGGCGCGCTGCGGAATTGCGCAGGCGTACAGACGAGCTTGAGGTGATCGCAGCGAACGCAGGGCTGCCTGTATCTGATCTGCAGGCGCTGGCAAAGCTCCAGATGAGCAGGGATGAGCGCGGGTTTGCCGCATACTGCCGCCAGTATAGGCTTGACCGCACGGTATTTGAAAATATCTGCCGCGAATATCTTTCCGCCCGGGAGGAAATACGCGGGATCGAGTGCCGGTATTGCGCGAGCGCGCGGGTTCTTGCCGCGCAGAGCGAGAGCCTCACAGGTGCCGATATTGAGATATCGAAGGCCAAGGAAAGCCTGGTGCAGGCCAATCTGCGTCTTGTCGTTTCCATCGCAAAAAAATATGTCAACCGCGGAATGCATTTTTTTGATCTGGTGCAGGAAGGCAATATCGGTCTCATGAAGGCGGTGGAGAAATTTGAGTATCAAAAGGGGTATAAATTTTCAACATACGCCACCTGGTGGATCCGGCAGGCGATCACGCGCTCGGTGTCCGATCAGGCGCGCACCATCCGGGTTCCGGTACACATGATCGAGCAGATAAACAAGGTTTTGCGCGAATCCCGAATCCTCCAGCAGCAGATGCGGCGCGAGCCCTCGCCGCAGGAGATCGCCGACAGCTTGGGCTGGGCGAACGCGCGCGTCAAAAATATTCTGAGCGTCGCCAAGGAACCCATATCCCTCGAGACCCCGATTGGCGAGGACGACGATTCCTTTCTGTACGATTTCATTGAAGATAAAGACGCCGATAATCCCGTTAATCAAACGGCGAATCGCCTCTTGCGCGAGCACCTCGACGAGGTACTGAGTACCCTTCCAAGACGCGAACAGCAGGTTTTGCGTATGCGATTTGGTCTGGACGATGGGTACAACCACACCCTCGAAGAGGTGGGGTACAAGTTCAATGTTACGCGCGAACGGATACGGCAGATAGAGGCCAAGGCATTGCGCCGATTGCGACACCCCACGCGCATCCGGGTTCTCAAGGATTTCATCTGATCAAACCCCTTGTTTTTCTTGACCGCGAATTTCATCCATGACTACCTTTAATCCAGGGGCTCATAGCTCAGTGGTGAGAGCGGCGTGCTCATAACTCGAAGGTCCCTGGTTCAAGTCCAGGTGGGCCCATACTAAATTTGTTGAGGAAGGTGAGTGTGCCGGGATTATGGAGTATCCCTCTTTGGCAGCTTTCTTTCGCTGCCGGAGCAGGTTAAGGGGAATGTATGGAAACCGTCCATGATATTGTTGAAAAATTGGTTGCGCTCCAGTCGGTATTGAAGGAATCCTACGATCTTGAGCAAATGAATAAAAATCTGCCGCTTTCGGTATACGAAATGCGGAAACGGATCGAACCCTTAAAACAGGAAATTGAAGGCATGACCAGGGACGCCGCCGGTATTCGCGCGAGAAGCGGCGCGGCGGAGATAGAACTCCAAACGCAGGAGGACAGGCTCCAGGAAATCAACCGGCGTATGAGCGCGGTCAGCAAATCCCGCGAGTTTGAGGCCATTGAGGCGGAACAGAGCGCAGCCCATGGGCATATAGAGGCTCTCCGCAGCGAGCAGATAAGCAGCAAAACCCGCCTCGAAAATCTCAGTAAAAAGCTTACGGAATCCGAGGCGGAGTACAAAGGCCAGGAGGAGCGGATCCTCGCGGAGGAAGCGCGTGTGCAGACGGAGATCAATAAAAACGCCGGGCGTATGCAGGAACTCTCCCTGGTTTATAAAGAAAAGGTGGTCGGGATAGACCAGTCCACCCTGGCCAAATTTGAGAGAATACTCAAAAGCAAAAACGGCATAGGGATTGTCCCGGTCGTGCAGGAAAGCTGCGATGGGTGCCACATGAAAATCCCGCCGCAGCTGCTGGGCAAGGTGCGCCGCGCGCAGGAGCTTGTCACCTGTCTGAACTGTTCGCGGTTTCTGTATGTAGACGATGACGCCTGATTTTTTACGTGTCTCTGTTATTATGAAAGAAAATTTCGCGCGAAAAACTTTTTCCCGGCTCGCCTGGGCTGCGTTTCTGGTTTTTGTCTGTCTCGTTCCCCTCGCTGCGGCTGTGTCCGGCGAGCAGGCTCTCTATGAGCGCTTCGTGAGCGGCATGGTCAAAAATCAGCCCAAAAGTTTTATCTGCCGCATCACCGGAAATGCGATTACCGAAAGCCTCGCGCGCATTCCCGCCGACGCGCGCACCGGACAGCCGGAGGTGTGCGTTTATTTTCAGCGCGGCCGCGCGCACGTCATTCGGGTTTTGAACGTCAACGAATTTTTTCGCAATATGTTCAGCGCCTATCAGCCGTATCTTGCCATGACGGGCGCATGGATAGAAGCACGGGGTTCCGACTGGGCGGCATTCTCGCGCGATTACGAAATGAAGATCGCCGGCGGGGATGCGGAAAATATACCGGCGCGCATATCGCGGCGCGGAGAAGACGCGGGTTCCCATGCGATATTTTATTTTGCCCGTAAAGACGCGGGTATCCGGCAGGTTCAGTTTTATAACGGAGATCGGCTTGCGTATTCCGTCGCGAATACATACAGCGCGGTTGGAAATTATAATCTCCCCCAAAGCATGACCATAACGAGTTACCGCGAAGGGCAGGCGTATTCCGTTTCCAGCCTCAGTTTTTCCGCGTATCAGATCAATCCGGTTATACGGGCTGAATTTTTCAAATAGGCCTGGAATATACGGGCGGGGTGTTGAAATCCCGATCATCTGCCGATAATTGAGAAGCTACGCCCCGGACGGGCGTGTCCCGAGCTGCGACATGGATGTCGCGCGTTTTTGCGAGGGGAGGATATCCATACTCTGCGGGGTACGAGGCTTGTATGGCAACACAACAGCAGCAAATCGATGAAGAAGCCGTAAAAGAAGAAAAGCTGCGCAACAAGCAGCGCTTCAACGACAGCATAAAGAAATATCGCGCCGATATCGATGAGGTGCAAAAGCATATCAAGGGTCTTGAAAAAGACATAAAAACCAAAAATGACACCCATAACGGATACCGCCAGGTAATCATTGCGATGAATAATCTCAAGCTCGTCGCCTATTACTGCAATATGAATAAAGAGTCCATGGCAATAATGAATATCAAAAATGAAAATTACCTGAATGACGCGCGCAAGGTTCTGTATCAGGTTCTCATCAATATTGAGAGTGTTGTCACAAATTACGTCGATATTCCGCCCAGCGAAATCGAGGAGAAGGTTACGGCTATCGCAAGACTCAATCCCGAAAGAAAGCTGAATCTCCTGAATAATATCGGTTTTCACATTCAGATGGTTGTGGACAGTTTTGGCGATAATTCGAAATGGAAATGGAGCTTCGTTGAGGTTGAGGGACGGTATGCGGTTATCGCGAAAAATCTCATCGATTACCGCCAGGCGATAGGGAATAACGATCCGCGCAAGCCATACTATGTTGAAAATATCAATCTGATGCGGCTGACCAAAGAACTGCTTGAGCGCGCGAGCAAACGCTACCGCGATAAGTATGAGCAGGTAACGAAAGAGGTGGAGGATATCAAGAAATCCATTGCCTTCCTTTCCGCGCTCCGGAGGATAGCGGTGCTGACCGGCGAGTCCGAAGAAGCCGCAAAACTCAAACGAATGATAGACATAACCACCAAGATGATGGAATCCGGTCTCAAAAAGAAGGAAGGCGAGAAAAAGGAAAGCGCGCGCAAGAAGTAGGTTTTGGTATTGATTGCGCTTTTGGCATTGGAAATAATATGCACCGCATTATTTACAATAACATTTTTGTTCATAAAGCCAATGGGAATATACCGACTCTATTTTTTTGCCTGCAATAAGCGGGTGTTTTTCATCTTTATTTTTTTCTGTGGTTTTTCAATCTCCAGCGTGTGCTTTGTAAGCACATCGCCAATCTCCGCAAGTATCTTCTCCTTCCATTCCCTGTGCGGCGAGGGAATGCCGAATAAATCCATGGTATCTTTTTTCAAAGCGGATGCAATGCGTTCCAGCATTTCAGGGGAAGGGAAGCTCTTGCAGCCTTCAATTTGCTGAATGTACCGTGTGCTGGTATTTACAAAATCAGCCAGTTTTGCCTGTGACAGCCCCAAGTCGCTTCTGAGCGTCTTTATATTGAAAGCCAGAACTTCGCGTATATTCGTCATCTAACCACATCCAACTGGCATATAAAACCCCATTCTAGTGGTTTGTTCCCGCCTTTACTACGTGTGGAAAAAGCGTATAAAATTGATTGAAAAGCGTGTTTTTAACACGTATAATTCATATTGTGCGCGATGAGGAGAGTTTGACCGTCGGGTTCAAACGCTGCTTAAAAACATCAGGAGGCGTCAACATGGGCTATTTTAGTTTATGGATGAAAGAAGTTTTTTTAGCCAGGAAGAGCGATCCGGAAAAGTACCGCACAGATATGGATTGGTATCTCCACGAAGAAAAAATGAAAGATATGAAAAAGGCTCGAGGCGAAGAAGAACATCCTGTTTTGGGATGCCTTTTTATTTGCTTCATAATCTACCTTATCGGAAAATGCTGAAGTGTGGTGATACCCTTTGTATCGGACAGAACAATAGCTGAATGTTTTTTCCGAGCCTTTATCCGTGAATTTCGCCAAAAAATTTTGATGCTATAGGTTCAGTGGGGGTGCCGAAGGACGCAGCCGCGCAGGTGCGCGCGTTGAAAAATGCCGCGAATTCTCAAAAAGAATAGCCTTTTTCCGCAAGCCGCAAGAATCGCAGAGCATAACTCCAAAGATTGAGATGCTTTTGAGACGAGTAGGGGTGGGCGGAAGCCCGTAGGGCTGAAGCCAGGGGGAGGCTTTACCTTTCCCAATTATACACTGCGCTCTTTTGTCGAATTGCGTTCTCGCGCCTCCCCCTCCGTAAAATCATTATTCGCCCGCTTTCCCCTCCTGTTCGCGCACCCAAACGGAGCAGGTATACGTATATTTACCTGTACGCAGGACTAGACGGGGGAAATATGTTTCAGGGATGTTATACAGCGCTGATCACGCCCTTTGCGAATGATCGGGTGGATTATGACGCGCTCGCGCGGCTCATTGAATTTCAGATCGCGGAGGGGGTGCAGGGGGTTGTTCCCTGCGGGACGACCGGCGAATCTGCCACCTTAAGCGATGACGAGCACGCGGAGGTGGTTGATTTTACGATCAAAACGGTGCAGCGCCGGATTCAGGTCATCGCCGGAACCGGCTCCAACAGCACCGAAACCAGCGTGCGCTTCACGCGCCATGCCCAGGCATCCGGTGCCGACGGCGCGCTCCTGATCACGCCGTACTATAACAAGCCCACGCAGGAGGGTTTGTATCAGCATTACCGCACCGTCGCCGAGGCCTCCGATATCCCGCTGGTTGTATATAACGTACCCGGGCGAACCTCGGTCAGTATCGCGCCGGAAACCGTAGCGCGCCTTGCGCGGGATTGCAAAAATATCATTGGACTCAAGGACGCGGCAAATTCCATGGCCTATACGAGCGATGTGCTGCATCGTGTGCGGGGGCTGGATTTCGATCTCCTCTCCGGCGAGGATGGGGTGGTGCTTCCGATGCTTTCGCTCGGCGCGAAAGGGGTGATATCGGTATTCTCGAATATTGCGCCGCGCTCCATGGTCACGCTGATCGCCGCCTGGCAGCGCGGGGATACAGCGACCGCGCAAAAATTGCACTTCGATCAGCTCAGGCTCTGCGAGGATCTCTTTGTCGAAACCAATCCGGTGCCGGTCAAAACGGCGGCCTCGCTTTTGGGGTTTGGGCGGGAGGATACGCGCCTTCCGCTGGTGCCGCTTGGCGAAGCCAGCAGGGTGAGGCTGCTTGCGAGCCTGCGCTCCTTTGGCTTGATCTCCTGAATCAGGGGCAGGATATGCTTAAAATCGGAATCATCGGCGCGGGCGGGCGCATGGGCAGGCACTGTATCGCGGCTGTTATCGCCGATCCCGATGCGCGTCTCGCGGCGGCGCTCGAGGCGGAGGGTTCTCCTTTTCTGGGACAGGACGCGGCCTGCGTTGCCGGGCTTCCCGCCTGCGGAGTGCATATACAAGCCGATACGGCGGCCGCCTTTGCCGCAGCGGACGTTATGGTGGATTTCAGTTTTTGCGGCGCCTTTCCGGCTGTGCTCCGCGAGGCTCTGCGCGCGAAAAAGCCGCTGGTTGTGGGCACAACCGGGCTCTGTCCTGAGGATATGCAGGCGATTCTTGACGCAGCGAAAAGAATTCCGGTTTTTCAGTCCAATAATTACAGCATCGGGATCGCGGTGCTGCGGGAGCTTGTGCAAACAGCGGCCAAAAAATTAGGTAAAAATTTCGATATTGAAATTGTAGAGACGCATCACCGCCATAAAAAGGACGCGCCCTCCGGAACCGCGATCACCCTGGCCGAGGCCGCAGCCGCCGGGCGAGGCTACCGCCCCGAGGATGCCTTTTGTTACGGGCGCGAGGGCATCTCGGGCGAACGCCCGGAGCGGGAGATCGCGCTCCATGCGCTTCGCGGCGGGGAAGTGGTCGGCGAACACACGGTGTATTTTTTCGGCGAGGCCGAGCGCCTTATGCTGGGGCATAGCGCTGATTCGCGTATGAATTTCGCGCTGGGCGCGATCCGCGCGGCCTCCTGGCTTGCCGCGCAGCCTCCGGGGCGCTACGGTATCGAACACCTTCTGGCACCTGATGCATAAATACATTCTCTCCCTCGGCTCCAATATCGCGCCGCGCCTCCGGTTTTTGCGTTTTGCGGCGGCAAGCCTTATACTGCGGGGCGAGATACTGGAATTTTCGTCGGTCTATGAGACAAGCCCGGTCGGCATGGGGGAGCGGGAAGAGTCCTTTCTGAACGCTGTCCTTGCCTTTCGCACCTACCTCGATCCGCCCGCATTGCTGAGGGCTGTGAAAAATATAGAAGAGAGCGCCGGGCGGGTTCTTGAGGAGCGCTACAAGGCGCGCACCCTCGATATAGATATCATTGCCTGGTCGGGCGGCGAATGGCATGACGAGCGCCTCGACGTGCCGCATCCGCGCGCGCATGAACGGCTTTTCGTTCTTGTGCCCTATGTCGAAATTTGCAAGAATGGGCTCGCGCGCTTTCCGGAGTTGGATGCGGGTACATTGGGCGGGCTCCGGCGGATGCAGGATCTGCGGCAGGGGATCGAATTCTTTTGCGGCGGGGATATGCTGTTCGCGCGCGCGGAGGAGGAACCATGATAACGACAAAAACCATATTGGCGCAGAAGGGCAAACAGAAGATCGTCATGCTGACCGCCTACGACGCCATTACCGCCGCCATGGCAGCCCGCGCGAAGGTGGACATCATTCTGGTCGGCGACTCGCTCGCGGACACCGCGCTCGGGTATCCGAACACCCTGCCGATTAGTCTCGAGGCGATGTACCATCACGCGGCTGCGGTCGCGCGCGCAAGCGGCGAGGCTCTGGTTGTGTTTGATCTGCCCTTCCTTGCCGATTGCGGCGATATCCCGCGCGACGTCGAAAGGGCGGGTCATGCTCTGAAGGCCTGCGGATGCCACGCCGTGAAGCTCGAGGGCGGCGCGTACCGCGTACCCTTCATTCAGGCGCTTGTGGAGCGGGGGATACCGGTCATGGGGCATCTTGGACTCATGCCGCAGCACGTGCATCGCTATGGCGGTATGTTTGTGCAGGGGCGCGGCGACGCCGCCGAGCGTCTGTTGCTGGAGGCGAAAGCCCTGGAGGATGCCGGGATCTTCGCGCTTGTACTCGAGTGCGTTCCCGAGGAGCTTGGCGGAATGGTCAGCGAGGCGATCAAGGTACCCACCATTGGGATCGGCGCAGGACGCTCTTGCGATGGGCAGGTGCAGGTGATCGCGGATCTGTTGGGTTTACTCGATGGCAAGCTGCCGAAACACGCGAAGCGCTACGCTTTACTCTTTGAACAGGGAGCGCGCGCTGTGGAAAGCTATGTGGACGATGTCCGTTCGCTGCGCTTTCCCGAAGAGAGCAACTGCTTTGGAGACCAGTGATGCGGGTAATAGACGCCGCCGCCGAGCTTCGCGCGCTCTCGCGGGAGTGGCGGCGGGAGGGGCGGCGGGTTGCGCTTGTACCCACCATGGGCGCGCTGCATGAGGGGCATTTGTCACTCGTCCGGATCGCGCAGACGGAGGGCGCGCGGGTTATCGTGACGATCTACGTGAACCCAACGCAGTTTTCGCCGAGCGAGGATCTCGCGGCCTACCCGCGCACCCTTGATCGGGATTGCGCGCTGCTCAATGATTTGGGCGTGGATGCGGTTTTTGCGCCCAAAAGAGATATGTATCTTCCCGATCATACAACCTGGGTGACGGTCGATGGCTTGACTACAGGGCTTTGCGGCGCTTCGCGTCCAACGCATTTTCGCGGAGTGACGACTATCGTCGCCAAGCTCCTGCATATCGCGGAACCGGATATCGCTGTTTTTGGGCAAAAGGATTACCAGCAGGCCAGGGTCATCGAGCGTATGATGCGCGATATGGATTTTCCCGTTGTCATCCGCGTCGGGCCGATTGTGCGCGAAGCGGACGGGCTTGCCATGAGTTCGCGCAATCGTTTTCTTTCACCGGAGGATCGCGCGGCGGCGCGCGTACTCTCGCGGACGCTTTTCGCCTGCTCTGATCGCGCGCGGGCGGGCGCTTCCCTTGCGGAACTATGCGCGTTTCTGGATGCTTCACTCGCGGATCGCGCGCGCGGCGAACTCGATTACGCGGTCATCGCGCACCCCGCAACGCTCGGGGAGATTCGCGATCTCTCGGAAGGGGCGCTGATTGCGCTGGCGATGCGCTTTGGTTCCGCGCGGCTTATCGATAATATTCTGATCGAGCCGCAAAAATGACAGGGAGAGCAGATTTGTGATGGAAACGCAGGAACGCGCCGGGTATCAGATACGCACGCCTCTTTTTGAGGGGCCGCTCGACCTGCTGCTCCAGCTTGTGCGCCGCTACGAGATCAATATCTACGACATTCCGATTACGCTCATTACCGAGCAATTTATGCAATACATCGCCCTCATGGAAAGGCTCGATCTCGAGATCGCCTCGGAATTTATCGTGATGGCGGCGCACCTCTGCGTGATTAAATCGCGGATGCTCTTGCCGCATGAAGCCGGGGATGACGATGACGAAGATCCGCGCTCGGAGCTTGTCGCGCAGCTTCTCGAGTATCAGAAATTCAAGGCAGCCGCCCAGATCCTCGAAGAGAGCGAAGGCATCTCCCTCGCGATCCTCGAGCGCCGCGCGGGGCAGATAGTTTTTGATTTTCCCGGCGATGAAAATAACTGGGTGGACGTCAAGCTCTTCGATCTCGTTGGGGCGTTCTCGCGTATCATGGCGCGGGCAGCGCCTGCAACTCCGGCGTACCCCGAGTTCCGGGATTTCGAGGACGATTACGATCCCGAGGAGAAGGTCGCCCAGATCGCAACCCTGCTGGACATTCGCAATCAGGTTGACTTTGAGGACATCATCACGCCCGGGATGCAGCGCGGTGAAATTATCATTATCTTCTTTGCGATTCTGGATATGATTAAGCGCGGGCTGATCCTTGTCCGGCAGCACAGGCTTTTCGGGGATATAACGATTCTGAAGCGAGGCGCATTGTGAGCAGGGACGAAAAAAAGGCGCTTCTCGAGGCTCTCTTATTTCTGGAGGGCGATGGACTCGACTCCGCGCGGCTTATGGCTCATACCGGTTTTGAGCAGGAGGAGCTTGCCGATCTCCTGGCGGAGCTTAAGTCCGAGTACGAGGTTCGGTCAAGCGGTATCGAGATAGCGGAAGCAGCCGGTCTGTACCAGATGCGGGCGCATCCGCGCTTCAGCCTGGCTCTGGCGCGCGTATTCGGCGCGAAAAGCACAAACAAACTTTCCCGAACCTCGATGGAAGTTCTCGCGATTGTCGCCTATAAACAGCCGATCACGAAGGCCGAAATAGAAGAGATACGCGGGGTATCCTCCGAGTATGCCATCAAGACCCTGCTCGAAAAGGATCTCGTCAGCGTCGCGAGCCGCCGTGACTCGCCCGGAAAGCCACTACAGTTTTCAACCACGAAAAATTTCCTGAAGGTCTTTGGCTTAACCACGATTCGGGATCTCCCGAAATTGCGCGAACTCAAGGAGCTTGAATTTGAGATCAGAGACTAGAACACGGAAGTTCTATCCCGCGCGAAGCGTGCAAGGCAAGCAGCGGCAAGGATGTACGCTCTTTCCCGCGCTTTTGGGCATTACCCCGCAGGGCACAGGCCGTACCCGCGCGGGACACTCCCATCCGGGTCGTAGGCGAGGGGCGAGAGGCTAGTATGCGTGAGCGCGCGGTGATTGCGATAGATGGTCCGGCGGGCGTCGGCAAGAGTACCCTTGCGCGGCGGATCGCCGCAGAGCTGGGATACGTCTATATCGATACGGGCGCGATGTACCGCGCCATCACCCTGCGTATCCTGCAGGGCGCGATTGATTATCACGACAGCGCCGCGATCCGCGCTCTTCTGGATATTGTCCATATTTCGTTTGATCCGGAAGGCAAAATTTTCCTTGACGGAATGGATGTATCTGATACACTGAGGTCTGCCGAGGTCAATGCGCTTGTTTCCCAGGTGGCAAGCCTTCCCGAGGTACGCGAGCGGATGCAGGCTCTGCAGCGGGAGATCGGGAAGGACGGCGGGGCTGTTCTTGACGGGCGGGATATCGGGAGCGCGGTCTTTCCCGACGCCGAAGTCAAGTTTTATCTCGACGCTTCCATAGAGGAGCGCGCGCGGCGGCGTTTATCTGACGGCAAGGAAAGCGTGTTTGTGGAGCTTGAAGCAATAAAAAACGATCTTGCCCGCCGTGATACAGCCGACAAAGAACGCGCGCACAGTCCGCTTGTCCAAACGAAAGATGCAATTTATATTGATACATCAGGGATGGTAATTGAGAATGTGCTTGAGGTAATGCTCAGGTATATTTCCGGCCGTTCCGTCGGATAAGCAAGGAGTCTCTTTTGGAAGACATGGCAGGCTTTGATCCTTTGGCGGAACTCTCCAGTTCCGCACCGCAGGATCTGCATAAGGGACTGATCGTCCATGGACTTGTTGTGCAGATTGATGACGCCTATGTGTGGGTGGACGTCGATTCAAAGTCCGAGGGGCGCGTTCCCCGCGAGGAATTTGCTTCTCTCCCCAAAGAGGGAGAAACAATCATCGTCAGGTATGAGCGGAGCGAGGAGGGCATTCCCCTCTTTTCGCACAAGCTCGCCGCGATTGAAACCCTGCGCCATGATCTGAAACGCGCCTTTGCCGAGGGAACGGTGATGCGCGGCAAGGTTGTACGCGAGGCAAAGGGCGGGATGCGTGTGGATTTTGGCGGCATTGAGGGCTATGCCCCGATGCGCCTTTTGGATATTCGTTCAGCGCAGTCCCCGGAGCATTATATCGGGCAGGAATTCGATTTTAAGGTCATCGAGTTTTCGCAGGGGCAGCGCGGGCGCAACTCCCTCTCCATAGTGGTATCACGCCGCGAATTGCTCGAGACCCAGCGCGAAGAGAAAATTGGGGAGATATTTGAGCAGCATAAGGTAGGCGACGTTGTTGAGGGCGTTGTCCGCAATATCACAAAAAATGGAGTATTTGTCGACATCGGCGGGTTTGACGGGCTTATCCGCTTTGATGATCTCACCTGGAAGCGCGGCGCGAATTCCCGCGAAATAGTGCATCCAAATGATACACTCAGGGTGAAGATCGTCCAGATGGATTCCGCGACCAAAAGGGTCGGTCTCTCCCTGAAGGATATGACCGAGAACCCCTTTGATCAATTCTGCCAGGATCTGCATCCGGGTGATGAACTCGCCGGGAAAGTGGTAAAACTCGAAAATTTCGGCGCTTTTGTCCGTCTTGCCGATGGGGTTGAGGGGCTTTTGCATATCTCCGAACTCTCCTGGACAAAACGCGTCGCGCACCCCAAAGAGATACTGAGCGTTGGGAGCGAGATCCAGGTTAAAATCCTCGCTATCGATTATAAGGAAAAGCGGCTTTCGCTCAGTTTCCGCCAGCTGCATCAAAATCCCTATGATTCCCTCGAAAAGGACTATGCCGTCAACTCAAGGCATACCGGGCGTATCAGCCGTGTCGCCGATCCCGGGGTTTTTGTCGAACTTCCGAGCGGAATTGAGGGGCTGGTTCGCAAAGAGGACATAAGCTGGGCGCGCGGCGATCTGGCTTCCAGCTTTGTTCCCGGGGATATGGTTGAGGTGCGTATTCTCGGCGTTGACGCCAAAAAAAAGAAGATCAGTCTGGGTATCAAGCAGCTCCAGGATAATCCGATAGAGGTATTTGCTTTCAACCACCCGATAGGTTCACGGCTTGAGGGCAAGGTAACGCGCGTCGCCGATTTCGGCGCGTTTGTTGATCTCGGTGCCGGGCTTGAAGGGCTGATCCATATCTCCAATCTTTCCGATAAGCGCGTTGATAAGGTGAGTGACGCCGTCAAACCAGGCGATATGGTCGAGGTTAAGGTTATTGAGATCGACGCCGCGCGGAACACGATCGGGCTGACCATGAAAAATGTGGATCTCGAGAGCGTGAATGCTTCCCGCGAAGAGGCATCCGGTACATTCCGGCTTGGGAATTTATTTGACCTCTCCGGCTTTTCTGAGCGATAACAGGGGATAGGTATGCCGGTAAAACAAAACCTGGGGAGTTTCAGCGAGGATTTCCTGATTGATCTTGTTGTCAGAACAAGACATTTTTTGGTTCGCAATAAAAAAACGGTTATTCTCTCGATTATCATAACTGTCGCTGTTTTGTTATTCATCGTGATGCGCGTATTGGATACCAAAAAGGCCGAAGAAGAGGCTTCCGTCGCTTTCGAGCGCATTGCGCTTGTTTTTCAGAGGCCTGATTTAAGAGAGCATATCGGCGATATTGAAAAACAGCTGGACGACATAATCAAAAAATGGCCCGGAACATTGGGCGCAGCCCGCGCGGCTCTGCGTATGGGGCATATGCGCTATTCACTCGAAAACTATGCGGCGGCGATGGAAGATTTCGCCAGGGTTTCCGGGTATAGTTCTTCGATGTATCTCTATCCTGCGGGTCTTTTGGGGATTGCCAACTGCCATGAGCAAACCGGAAATATAGAATCCGCGCTGGAAACCTATTCCCGAATTGAGGTACTTAACCCTGATTTTGGATTTAAAAATCTGGCGCGTCTTGGGAAGGCGCGCTGTCTCGGACTCAAAGGGGATTTTCAGGGGGCAAGGCAGGCGCTGGAGAATGTCCGCCAGGATCATTCCCCGCATACCGAGCAGGCTGAACAGATTCTGGTTTGGCTTGAAGGGCTTCAGGAACGCTCTCTCCTCCCGGGAAATTGATCCATGCGTCGCCTCAGTCTCCGGGAAGCGCGGCAGCTCTTCAGGCGGAGATCCTGGAAATTTTTTCAAAACCCCGAAACAAGCAAAATTGTAAGTGAAATCATTGCCGCTGTCCGCGAACGCGGAGATGAGGCGCTTCTGTCGTATACCGGGCGCTTCGATCATATTGCGCTTGCCCCGGGAACCATGCGGGTGCGGGATGAGGAATTTGAATCCGCCCGGGCGCGGGTAGAAAATACTCCGCTCGGGGCGGCGCTTCGTCATGCTTATGCGCGCATTTACAATTTCCACCATGCTCAACTTGAGAAAACCTGGCTTACGCACACCCCCGGATGTATTCTGGGGCAGCTCGTCACCGCTTTGGATTCCTGCGGACTCTATGTGCCGGGAGGGAAGGCGTCGTATCCATCCACGGTACTCATGAATGCCATTCCTGCCCTGATAGCCGGAGTTCCGCGCAGGGTGATCTGTTCGCCCGCAGGACAAATAAGCGACGCCGTACTCTATGCCGCTTTGCTCTGCGGGATACGCGAGTTCTGGAAGGTTGGCGGCGCACAGGCGATAGCGGCGCTCGCATTCGGAACCGAATCGATAGAACCGGTCGCCAAGATAACGGGGCCGGGCAATAAATTTGTGACCGAAGCCAAACGCCAGGTGTATGGCATGGTTTCAATCGATATGCTGGCCGGACCCTCGGAGATCATGATCTATGCGGACGAAACCTCCGACCCGAGGTATATCGCGCGCGATCTCCTCTCGCAGGCGGAGCATGATGAGGACGCCTCCTCGATCCTGATCTCTTCTTCTCCCGAATTGCTGGATCGCGTGGATGTATATCTTGCGGTGCATATCGCCGGCGCTGAGAGAAAAGACATTATCGAAAATTCGATCTCCAAAAATGCCTATGCTCTCTATGTTCATGACAAAGCCGAGGCCTGGGAGATCATCAATCTCTTTGCGCCGGAGCATCTTGAGGTACTCGCGTCCTGTTCGCTGGAAGAGGTGCTGGGTGCCGTACAGAATGCCGGCGCGATCTTTTTCGGGCATTATTCTCCGGAGCCGCTTGGGGATTATATAGCGGGACCGAACCACACTCTGCCCACGCTTGGGTGCGCGCGTTTTGCATCGCCCCTGGGGGTATACGATTTCATCAAGCGATCCAGCGTAATTTCTGCCGGCAGGTCTTTTTGCCGCGAACTGATACCGGATGCGGCATTGATTGCGCGCAACGAAGGACTCTGTGCGCACGAGGCCAGCCTTCGTGTGCGGGAAAGCGGGGAGGGATGATGCGGATTGCCGAAATAACCCGAAAAACCAAAGAAACGAATATTACAATCTCCCTCAATCTGGATGGGCAGGGTAAAGCGGATATAGATGTTCCCTCCGGCTTTTTCCGCCATATGCTCGAACTCTTTACGTTTCATGCGGGCTTTGATATGCGGCTTTCCGCCGCAGGCGACGCCGATGTGGATCTGCATCATACCGTTGAGGATACCGCAATCTGCATCGGGCAGGCTCTGCGCAAGGCGCTCCGGGAACGCGAGGGGATTCGGCGGTATGGATCATTCGTCATCCCCATGGACGAGGCGCGCGCGGCGGTACACCTGGATATATCCGGGCGCCCGTATTGCAAAACAGAAGGAACACTCCCGCGCGGCAAATCAGGGGATTTTGAGACGGAACTGCTCCCGGAATTCCTGCGCGCCTTTTCCCAGCATGGGGGGATAACGCTGCATCTGGTCATTGAGGCCGGCGATAACCTGCACCACATTCTGGAGGCGGTATTCAAGGCGCTCGCGCGGGCTCTGCGCGAAGCGGTTTCGCTTACGGGCGAAGCCGGGGTTCCGTCCACCAAGGGAGCGCTGGACTGATGCTATGCTGATCATTCCCGCCATTGATCTTCGGGACGGCAAATGCGTTCGCCTGTACAAGGGCGATTATGCGCAGGAAAAAATCTATGACGATAATCCCGCCTCGCGCGCACGTCTCTGGGAAGAGGCAGGTGCCGCGCGTATCCATATTGTGGATCTCGACGCTGCCCGCAGCGGAACAAGCGCGAATATAGAGGCAATCCGCGCTATTCGGGATGCAACGGGCGCGCGGCTTGAATTGGGCGGCGGGATCCGCTCGCGGGAAGACGCCGAACGCATATTCGATCTTGGCATTGATTATGTGATAATCGGGACAGCCGCATTGCAGAATCCCGGGTTGGTTGAAAATCTCGCGCTGCAATTTCCGGAACGGATACTTCTGGGCGCGGACGCGCGGAATGGTATGATTGCGACGCATGGCTGGCAGACCGATTCGGTGCAGGACGTATACGCTTTCGCGCGGGGTTTTACCGATCTGCCTCTCGCCGGCGTTATCTTTACCGACGTCGATACGGACGGCACCCTGGACGGTCCGAATATCGAAGCCCAAAGGCGCATGGCTTCCTGCATTTCTCTTCCCCTTATCGCGTCGGGCGGCGTCTCTTCAATGCAGGATATACAGGATCTCGCAAATGCGGGCATTCCCCGGCTCCAGGGAGTTATTGTGGGGCGCGCGGTATATGAGGGGCGTTTGGATCTGGCGGAGGCTGTGCAGGCCTTCCGTCTCCGGATATAAGATGTTGAGCTTCTCTCAGCCGCTGCCGAAAATAGGGGTATATCCCTGAAATTGTTTTCGGCTATAGACCCGCGTTTTTTTTTGTTAAATGTGCTATACTGGGCAGTGAGTTGTTGAGAACGGAGCATCCGCCATGAGTCTGCGAAGGATTTGCCTTGCCATTATTTTTGTTCTGCTTGGCGCGGCGCAGCTTGTCTCCGCAGAGAATATCCGGGTGGCTATTGTCGATTTCACTTTAACCGAACAATCCCGGAAAGACGCCCCCGTTCCCTTTTTGGATCAGGTGAATGAGGCTCTGCGTCTCGGATTTGAAAATTCACCGGACTTTGAACTGATTCCGGACAGGGAAGTCCGCCGCGAATATGAACCTCTGATAGCGCGCTACCGTGTGCAGGATGATCCGCTTCTCTTCAGTCTGGGCAGGCAGCTGCGGGCTGATTATGTTGTTACCGGACGGCTTTCTACCGAAAATCCGAATACATTTCAGGTGGCTGCGCGGATGCTGGATATTCGGGGAAACAGGATTCTGCTTCCCATTTCCTTTGAGGGTACCCGTCGGCTGGGAAATACATTAATGGGAAACCTTGTGGTCAGGGTTGCTTCCAGTCTGCGCCAGAATTTTACCCCCGGACAAAAATCGGGGATGACGGAAATCGCAATCGATCTTGAATCAATGTCTTCGGTACCGGAAATGCAGAATCAAGCCGATTCTGGCCGTGTATTCAGTCTGAGCGCCATTGTGTATGGCGGCGCTTCGTTTGACTCAAAATTCAGCAGTATGAGTTCGCTCGCCGGTCTTGATTTAATTCTTGATATAGAACGCACACATTTTTCGTTTGGCATTGGCGGAGTGGTTCTTGGCCAATTAACCGTTGATGGCTCATTATTTCTGGAAGCGCATCTGTATGAAAACAATCAAGCCGCCAACTGGCAAATGTACTTCCGCGCAGGCGCGGGCTTTGTTTATCCGATTGATCCCAGATGGGAAAAGGGGTATAAGGTATCAGCGCTTGTGGGCGCCCGGTATATTGCTTCCAATTTTGTGTTTGACCTTGGCTTGGGTATTGATTACTATTCTTCACAGAGAAGCGCTTTTTGTCTGAGAACGGGCATCGGGGTTCATTTGTAGGGGGCAAACTTTGCGCTTCTTTTTTCTGTTTGTCTCGCTTCTTTGTTGTACATCCTGCAGCGGCGACAGGGCTGTCCTTTCGGCTAACTTTCTTTTTTTTATACCCTTTGGCGATGCGCGCGGCGAAGCCGGAACTCCGGCGATAGCGAATGATCGCGCCCCTCTTGCAGAGGGTTTTACGGCGAGTGATAATTACCTTGTCCTTCTCGAACCCGATAATCCGCATTTGCTTATTTATACCACCGAGGGGAAGCTTGTTTTTGATCGGAAGTTTGCTTCAATAGCGCCGAAAGGAAATGAACAGAGCCATTATCTTGCCGCTGTCAGCCCATCGGGATCCGCCTGGCTTGCTGCTTTCGAATCTGTAAAGGACGCCCGCGGATACCGGCTCTATCAGGTACACGATGATGAATCGGAACTTGCAAGCGCCGCTTTTTTGCGCGCGGTGGTCTATGAGCAGCGGTTTGCCAATCGCAGGGAAAGTTATACTCCGCTTTTGCAGAGTATGCGCCTGATTGATAATCAAACCATTCTGTTTGTCTGGCACGCTCTGGCGCATCGCGCCTATACCTCCGGAAGAAGCGAAGAGTCGGCCACCGTTACAGCGGTTTCAATCTATAATATCAATGAGAAGACCCATACAATGCATCGCCTGGATCTTGAACGTTTCCGCCAAACAGAGAGCGGGGATCTGCGTTTTGATACGATACTCAGTGTGCATCCCCTGTATGATCACAGCAAATTTTTGATCGAGGTGCAGTACCGCAAGGCCGATATTCGCAATCCTTATGAGAAAGCCCTTTTTGTTCTGGACATGGATTCCGATTCCCTGGAGCCGGTTTCTCTCTCGCGTCCGACATGGAATAGTCTGCTCGGCGTCTCCCGTGATGGTACGCTCTATTTTATTGACGATGTGGAGATATTCCGCGATTCCACGCGCGCGATCATCGGACTTTATAATATGGAGACCTTTAAGGATATGCGTTACGCGATAGAGGCCGATCCCACGAGACCCACCATGAGTAATTTTGTATTTTCATCCCGCGGTACGTTCTATAGCCTCGAGGTTTTTGAGCGGGGCATCAATTTTTACAGTTGGAAATAATCCATGCCGACAGGTTCGATCCATCTCGCAAGCGCCGAAGAGATGCTGAAGCTGGATCAGGAGACGTGCGCCCAAAAAGGCATACGCGCGGAACTCCTCATGGAAAATGCGGGGCAGCAGGCGGCGCAGTATCTCGCGCGGGAATTTGCGCCCGGTACGCGCTTTCTGTTTTTCTGCGGCGGCGGCAATAATGGGGGTGATGGTTTTGTCGCGGCAAGGCATCTCGCGCGGATGGGTTTTCGGCCTCGCGTTATTTTTGCGGGCGATCCCGATAAAGCCAGCCCGCTCTGCCGCCGGAATCATGATTGGCTCATCGACTATCTGCCCGGCTCTGTGACAGCCTGGGACGGGAACCTCCCGCAGGATACCGATGTAATTGTGGACGCTCTTCTCGGGGTGGGCGCGCGCGGGGAAACGCGCGAACCCATCGCGTCCTGCATCCGCGCGATCAACCAGGCGCGCAAAGACTGCGACATCCATGTCGCTTCCCTCGCAGGCGTGCGACATCCGTGTCGCAGCTCGGGACGCAACCTCCTGTTGCAGGCGCGCACGTCCGCATCCGGCGTTGCTTTGCACGCTGCGCGCCAGGCGCGCAAAGACTGCGGTTCCCATATTGTTTCGCTGGACATTCCCTCGGGATTGTATGCCGGAGCGGAGAGTGTATCAGGCGATTGCATCGTCCGCGCCGATACTACGCTTACATTCGGGCATCCCAAAATCGGTATGCAGATTTCTCCGATGCGCGAATACTGCGGCAGGATTATTCTTTTTGATATCTTCTTTCCGGCAGAACTCAGTGAGAGCATCCTTTCTCCGCGATGGTGGGTAACAGGCTCTTCGCTCCGGCAGATCCTTCCGTCGCGCCCGTCGGCCGCACACAAGGGTACAATGGGCAGGCTGCTTATCATTGCGGGCTCCGCCATGTACCCCGGCGCCGCGATTCTGGCCGCTCGCGGAGCGCTTGCGAGCGGAACCGGTCTGGTGCATCTTGCTATCCCTGCGAGTGCTGCGGGCATTCTGCCCAATCGCCCGGCGGACGTTATTGTTCATGCCATTCCCGACGCAGGGCTGGGATATTTCGGGAATAGTTCGGTTCCGGCTCTTTCCGAATTGCTCCCGGGTATGTCGGCGTTGGTACTTGGTCCCGGGCTTGGACGGCAGCAGGAGAGTCTGGATTGCGCCCGCAGGATTATCGCAAATTGGGATCGCCCGCTCTTGCTGGATGCGGACGCGCTTCCGGTTATGCATGATCCATGCGCCCTGCCATCGCAAACGGTATGTACGCCGCATTACGGCGAATTCATGCGGCTTGTGCAATCCGGACGCGCGTCCGCGTCCGATGCGGATCCCTGTGCGTGTATGCGCGAAGATCAGGCGCGGGATCTTGCCGCGCGTACACACGCGATCATCGTAGTTAAGGACGCTTCCAATCTGGTCGCCTGTCCCGATGGGCGATGCTATTGGCTTACGAGCGGGCATCCCTGTCTCGCGCGCGGCGGGATGGGCGATGTACTCGCGGGCTATCTTGGCGGATTGCTTGCGCGCGGTATGGATCCGCGTAATGCCGCGCTGCTTGCGGTGTGGCTGCATGGCGCGGGCGCGCATCGGGCGCAGATAAAACACGGCAGCGACGGGGTAACAGCGGAGATCCTTGCCGCCACGCTCGCGCCCGGTCTTGCGCGGCTTCAAAAAGGAGAGATGAATATTCCGAGCGAGCCTGCATGGTTTACCGGCGTTCAGAGGAGGGAGTATGGGGCAAATTCCTGATCCGGATTATAATCCCGAGTCGAGTGGTCTGCATTATTATTACAGCCGCGAAGAACGACTCGCGCTCCCGAACGCGCCCAGCCCGATGCGGCCCAGAAAAAAAATAATAAAGATCATTATCATTGTAGATATCCTTCTCGTTGTTTTTATTGTGTGGGGCACTGTCTGGAATAAAAAACATTCTTCCGCAGGTGATGCGGCTTCGACGGAACTTGAACAGGGCAGATACGTCTTCCGGTTAAGCCGCGTGATAAACGGCGATTATCTCGAGGCGCAGCTTGCGATCCGTCTCCAAAGCAGCGATAATTTTCGCCTGTCGAATGACTGTCTGGTGCAGTTCAGCTTTGAAAACGGCAATACAACCAACCGGATGCAGTCCGCGCTGCTCCAGAGAGAGATAGAACTGCCCGTCCATGTCTTTTCCGCGCGTGTGCCTTATATTCAGGGCGGCACAGCTATCCGCGCGCATTGCAGCGGCGTCGGGGTACTGGCGCCTGTAGAACTCTGCCTTGAATAAAGCCTGTATGGTATTCCCTCTGCGCATGATGTATTATTTGACTAAAGATCGGAGGACGCAAGCGTGCGCAAAAGAATTATCGCCGGAAACTGGAAGATGAATATGACCCTGCTGCAGGCGGAGGCGCTCGCGGGCGCGCTGCTTGCGGGGTATACCCATAACAGCGCGCGCGAGGCGGTGGTATGTCCTCCCGCAGTTGTACTCGCGGCATTGCGCTCGCGCCTCGCGGGGTCGGGCATACAGCTCGGCGCGCAAAATATGCACGAGGCCGAATCGGGTGCCTATACGGGAGAGGTCTCCGCAGCGATGCTCGTCGGCACCGGCTGTACCCATGTCATTCTGGGGCATAGCGAACGGCGCGCGCTCTTTGGCGAGACCGACGCGATCATCAACAAAAAGATCAAGGCCGCGCTCCTCGCGCGCCTTGTCCCTATATTCTGCGTGGGCGAGGTACTCGCCGAACGCAAGGCCGGGCGGGCCGAAGAGGTTACAGCCGGTCAGGTGCGCGCCGGTCTGCAGGGAATAGGCACGTCCGATATCCTCGCCTGCGTGATCGCCTACGAGCCTGTCTGGGCTATCGGCACCGGCGAGACCGCCACCCCGGCGCAGGCCGATGATATGCATGCCGCGATCCGCCGGGTACTCAATCAGATATACGGCGAGGTTGTCGCGGATTCCGTATCGATACTCTACGGCGGCTCTGTCAACGACAAGAACATCGATGAACTCATCGCCCGCCCGAACATCGACGGCGCTTTGGTCGGCGGCGCGAGCCTGAAGGCCGAGAGCTTCCTCCGCATCATAAACTATCGGTGAGCTTCCTGCGGATGCAGTGTCATCCCCGATAGTGCATCCGTCAGTGCGCGTCCTGCAGCACACATCCAAACATTGACGTATACACATGGCGCGTGTCTTTAGGTTCCTAAAGCCGCGGGCTGACTATATTTTTCAGGAGAGAATAATCATGACTAAACGTTTTACCCTGTGCATTATCCTGCTTGCGGCGCTTCTTCCGGTACTGATCGCGGTGCTTCTGATTTCCGCGTCTCCTTCGCCGGAACTGACGCTTAAGCAGTTTACAACTCCCGCAGTGTATTCCGCCTGGCGGCACGACGGCGCTCTGGAGCATATGGAGCAGCTGCGCAGGCTGGACGTCCGGAAAGAGGGTGAGAATACGCGATACCGCGTTGAAGCCGTGGTGGATGATGTGTCTGGCGGCGAGACAAAAAAAGGGAAGGACTATTACAAAGTCGAATTACAGTATCTTCTTGCGAAAGACTCGCTTATTCAGAGCGGGCAGCGCGCGCCATTGATGGACGCGGAGTTCCAGACGATTGAACTCCTGCGTCTGCCGCTTACCCGGGGTGCCCGCTGGACGCAGGCGCAAAAAAACGCGCTCGGCAAATCTGTCCTTATCGACTGTGCGATCACGAATCTTCAGGTAAAGAATGGCCGCGCAGTTCTGGATGTAACCTACGCCTCGCGCGACGGGGAGCATTATGCGTGGCGCCGTTTTACGGGAGGCGAGGGGCTTACGCGCTACGAGAAGCGCCAGGGCGAGTATATGTTTGGCTTCAATCTCTTTATGCCTGAGAAGTAATTCAAAGAAGGGAGTGTTAAGCGCGGATACTTACACGATGTAAGTACCCCGCGCATTTTTATAACGGCGTTCGGAAAGCCGCATCGCTCTCCCGTCTTTTTGCTGTTTTTTACCCGGGCGCGCCTGTAAAATGGAGCCATGATCGTCGGTGGAAACATGATGAAAAAGTTTTTTCTGGCTTTGGCCTGCACTCTGGGAATAGCAGGTATATGCGCGGCCGGAACCGTCATATATACCTTTTTCGTCAATATCGCCCCCGAGGACTCCAATACCCCCCTGATAGGATTTGTGAATATCGCCGAAGGCAAGCACAATACCCTGCATCTGGGACTCGTGAATGTAAACGCGGGAGATTTTTCGGGCGCGCAGCTTGGTCTCGCGAATATAACCGGAGGCGGTTTCCGGGGCGCGCAGCTTGGCCTCGCGAATCTTGCGGCAGGCAGCTGTAACGGTTTGCAATGGGGGCTTGGCAATTTTACGGGCGGCGATTTTGAAGGTGTACAGCTCGGGCTTGTCAATTTTACCGGGAAAAAATTATCCGGCGCGCAAATAGGACTTGTCAATTTTGCGGATGATATCAGCGGCAGCCTCCAGTTTGGGCTTATCAATATGGCGCGAAGCGGAGGCTACCGCGCCTTTGAGTACAGCTTTTCGGAATTTTTTCCCATAGCCATCGCCTTAAAAACAGGCATTGAAAAATTATATACATCTCTGTTTGTCATTGCATATTCCGGCCGTTTGCCGATTGGCAAAAATCTGGCGGCGGGCGCGGGGCTGGGTTCCATACTTCCTGTATGCGAGTCCCTGTTCTTTAATCCCGAGATCAACCTTTTGAATACCAACTGGGCAAAGGCGAGCCAAACCTTTTTGAGCTTTATTCCCCATCTGGGGGTAAATTTGGGCAAAGGCTGGAGCGTCACGCTGGGGCCATCCGTTACCTGGGTGCATAATTCCGGTAACGAACCCATGCAGGAACCAATCTTCAGTATATCCAGCCATGACATCAATTCCAACAACCGTATTGTTATCGGTGTCAGGATCGGCGTACGTGTACGGTTGTAAAAATTGAGCGTATGCGGGTTCAACCCCGTCCAGGGCGCAAACTCCCGGGGCGGGGGCTTGGTCTGCAAGTTAAAAGGCAAGCTGGCAGCGCACCGGATAATGGTCGGTCGGATTTTGACCTACACCCTGATAATCTCCGGCACTGAGACGTTTGACCGATTCCCCGACATAATGGGTATTATAGAGTGCCGGACTCAAAATAATGTGATCGAGCGGCAGCCCGGTCGCCCATGTAGCGGTTGCATAAGTTGTGTGAGGGTACACGCCTGCAAGGGTAAGCGAGGTGAAATACTCATCGGGATCCGAGCCGTTGCGCATCTCAAGATAATCTATCGTACAATCCCCGGGCGTTCCTCTCGGATTTTCGGCAGTGTTGTTTGCCGGCCCCAGTCCCCTGTTTGAAGGCCAATCTCTGCCGACGTTCGTGTTCATATCACCCCAGATAACCACATAATCGGTTTTGAGATTGTGGTGTGCGCGGATATACCCATTGAAGGCTTTTGCCTCATTATAGCGGATAGTCTCATTCGGTTCGCCGTTGAATGCCTGCAGGTGGCAGCCGTAAAACCATACATCCGCCGTACCGCCCCTGGCCTTGGGGAAGGATACTTTATATTTGAGGATTTTGCGTACTGACTGAAAACCTTCAATACCGTCCGGTCCGCCGATTTCGCTGACTTCCGAAACGGGAAGACGGCTGTAATACGCATGCCGGATATAATTATCACCGTCGGTAAAGCCGGAAAAGTGATGGATTGGCATGGGATGTTCCAGATTGTTTAAGAGGCCCGCAAATAATTCTTCATCGTCGGCGGTGGAGACTTCGTTTAACCCGAGAACATCGGGGGCATTGGTTTTGACCACATTCGCGATCCCATTATGAGACAGGTTAACGGATGACGGACGCGGGAGAACGCCCCAACTCGCCCCATACTGAAAGTGATTGACGTTATACGTCATAATCGTGTACGAGATCGGGGTGGGGGCGGGATCGTCCGAACATACAGAAAAACATAGCCCCATGGCGAGCAAAACAAAAAGCATACACAATACTTTGCGGCGGGACATAACCATAATGGCCTCCTCATTTTTGGTTAAAAACAGCTTCATGCTTGCACTCCAGCATACTTAAAACACGATCATCCCCTTCTATACTATCCCTCATGCTGTATCAACACAAGTCTTTCACGATGTCAGGCCAAAGTAAAAACGCAGACCTTTCCGCAAAGAAACCAATGCCGGAGATAATAGCAGGATCAGCCTAAGCGCGCAAAACGGGGCTCCAAAATTTTTTTGTATTCCGCGTTTTTCGGATATATGATAGATTAAGCTGTATATCTTTATGGAGGAATACCTATGAAAATCCACAGGCAGTATGCAGGCAAAATTTCAGTAAAGGCAGCAGCGGCAATGGCGCTGGCGCTTTTCGCGTTTTTCGCGGCGTGTTCGTCCGAAGACGATAACGAGTCGATAGCGATGGTTCGGGTTGAAAAAGGCAGTTTCCAAATGGGCAGCCCGCTTAGCGAAGAAAATCGCGGAACAAATGAGACACAGCACGGCGTCACGCTTACCCGCCCGTTTCGCATCGCAAAATATCCGGTTACGCAGGAACTCTATGAGTCGGTAATGGGCAACAACCCCAGTATGCATGGCGGAACAGTGAGCGCACCGGCAGGAGAGAGTTGGGTAAAGCGCCCCGTGGAGTATGTGAGCTGGTATAGCGCGCTGGTTTTCTGCAACAAACTCTCCGTTCGGGATGGTTTTGCTCCTGTATATGCCAAAGGCGGCAGCACGGATACTGCAACTTGGGGCGCAGTACCTACGGGCAACAATGCTGATTGGAACGCTATTACTATGGTCAGCGGTGCGAATGGGTATCGTCTGCCCACCGAAGCGGAATGGGAATACGCCTGCCGCGCGGGAACCGCCACGGCGTATTGCACAAGTGCGGATATAGGCACTGTTGCATGGTATACGGCGAATAGCTCTGATAAAACCCATGAAGTCGGTCTCAAGAACCCGAATGGCTGGGGAATATATGATATGGTCGGCAACGTCTATGAATGGTGCTGGGACTGGCTTGGCAGCTATCCTACGACTGCAAGTACCGACCCTGTGGGTCCGAATCCGAATACAGGGAGTAAACGTGTCGCGCGCGGTGGCGCTCATGGCAGTACGGTTTCTTATCTGCGCTCCGCCTACAGGGGTAATTATGATCCGTTTGAGTATGGCGGGAATCTGGGTTTCCGCGTTGTCCGCAGCGTCACGGATCAGGAGTCGGGGCCGGATTATAATTAAGCCTTTGTTTCGCGGCGGGTAAAAAACATCAGAGCAAGGGAACCTATGTCGAACTACGCAAGAACTGTCCTCGTGATCATTGCCTCGGCGATCCTGGTAATCGCCGCAGGCCTTCTGCCCGTCGCCTGGGTGTTAATGCAGAACATAAGCGGTATACTGGAAAACGATATGACGGTCGTTGTCACCATTGCCGACAGATATGTGACGAACGAAATCGAGCTGCTCAAGATCAGGGCCGCCGAAGCCGCCGACGACCTCAATTCGTTCTACAGAACCGGAACGCCCAACGCTCTGGATCGCATCTTAAGCGCCTACCCGGTGTTCATCGGCGCCGCTGTTTTCGACAGGACAGGGCTGCGGGAGTATATGGGCGAACTCGCCGTGCCTCCCGACTGGGCGTCCCAGCCCTTTATCCAAGCCGCCTTTACCGGCGAGCAAACCATTTCCACTACTATATATACCGCCGACGGCGAACTCGTGATGTGCGTCCCCGCGCGCATCAGCGATACCCTTGTCCTTGCGGCCATTCTGCCCGGGCAATACTTCAGCGAGAGGCTTTCGCGGTTCAGGATATATCAAACGGGGCATATCTTTATCGACGACGCCGAGGGAACCGTTATCGCGAACGTCCGTCCGGAATGGGTACAGAAGCGCGTGAATTTCCTGAAAACCGCCGAAACGGACAGCGCGCACGCGGAGCTGGCCGCCATGGTTGCGCGCGGGGTCGCCGGCGCGCAGGGGATTGCGCGTTTTTCCGTGGAGGGGGTGCGGCGAATTTGCGCCTTCCGGCCTGTCTCGAGTCCGGGCGAGAACTGGTTTGTGGCTATCGTCGCCCCCATCCCGGAAAGCCTGACAGGCATCCCGCTGGGCTTGCTCCTTGTGGGCGTTATAGCGTTCCTGCTTAGCGTCATAGGCGCGCTGGTGTCCGCCAGGTTTATAACACGCCCGTATAAGGTTATGGAACATCTGCGGCAGGAAGCGGAAAGCGCGTCTATGGCAAAAAGCAATTTTCTCGCGAATATGAGCCACGAGATCCGCACTCCGATGAACGCGATCATCGGCATGACGGAGCTTCTGATGGCGGAAGCGCTCACCACCCGCCAAACGAGATACCTCCAGGATATCACCCAATCCGCGCATACGCTCCTTTCCATTATCAACGACATTCTGGATCTCTCGAAAATCGAGTCCGGGAAATTGGACCTGAACCCCGTGGATTATGATTTTCGCGTTCTCATGGACAACCTCGCTTCAATGTTTCGGTATGTGGCGCACAAGAAGGGGATTGAATTTTTGTATGAGTGCCCGGACGATCTCCCGGATTATCTCTTCGGCGACGATATACGGCTCAGGCAGGTGTTAACGAATATCTGCGGAAACGCCGTCAAATACACCGAAAAGGGGTACATCAAACTCAGATTCCGCATTGCGGAAGGCAATCTCATTTTTGAGGTATCCGATACCGGCATGGGGGTGCGGGCGGAGGATATCCCCAAATTATTCAGTTCCTTTGAGCGCGTTAATCTCCAAAAAACCCGCGCCATTGTCGGAACGGGACTCGGACTTTCGATATGCAAATCCTTTGTGGAGATGATGGGCGGGCAAATATCGGTAGAGAGCGAGTATGAGAAGGGAAGCGTATTTACGGTTGCTGTCCCCATGGTATTGGGCAATAAAGACGGGGTAAAACACGCAAAGATCTCCGGGCAAAGCTATAAGCTGTACGCGCCCGGCACCAATATCCTGATTGTGGACGATAATGAATTCAATCTCAGGGTTGCGCAAGGGCTCCTGGGTATGTTCAGTATCGACACGCGGGCGGTTTTCTCGGGCAGGGAAGCCATAGAAGCGGTGCAGCAAAAGGATTTTGAGCTTGTGTTTATGGATCACATGATGCCCGAAATGGACGGCATTCAGGCGACCGCCGAGATACGAAGGCTGGGCGGCAAATTTGAAAAGCTGCCCATCGTTGCGCTGACCGCAAACGCGGTGCAGGGTATGCGGGAGGTGTTTTTATCGAATGGGCTCAACGATTTTATCACGAAGCCCATAGATATCAATGAGATGCGGGAAATTTTGAAAACCTGGCTGCCTCCCGAAAAGGTTCGCATCGAAAGGGAGTCCGAAGTTATACATACCCCGGCTGTGAGTGATTTCATACAGGCGCTGAAACAGATAGACGGAGTGAGCGCCGAAATCGGGCTCGGGCGCGTTTCCGGCCAGGAACCCATGTACCGCAAAACATTTGAGTTGTTTTACCAAAAGCTCCTGTCCGAATGTGCGCGCATGACCGCGAGTATGGAAGCCAAAGACCTCCATTATTTTTCGATTTCCGTACACGCGATGAAATCAACCCTTGCCACCCTGGGTATTATGCAGTTATCCGAAGCGGCGGCAAAGCTGGAAACGGAATCCAGGGGAAAAAATCTTGCCTATTGCATGGAGTTTTACCCCGAACTGCGCGCGAAACTCCTCGACCTCCACCAAAAACTGGCACCGATTTTTCCGGATACCGCCGTCGACAGAAAACCGGGGGACGCGGCATATCTGCGGGATAATCTCAAAAAAGCAATCGACGCCGCAGCCGGTTTTGACCAAAGCCGGGGCGCGGCCATTCTCGAGGATCTCGTCAAATATGATTTTGGGGAGGCGAACAATGCCGCGCTGGAAAAGGCGTCGGCGGCCTTCCGCGACTTTGAATGTGACGCCGCGAAAGAGATACTGGAAAAACTCGTGTAGCCGCTCCGCCGCATTTTTGTCTGCTTTTGATAGAGACTTTTTTTTCGGAATGGACGCGATTTTGGGAGTCTTTGCGTATATGAAACCTATGTCGGGAATGAAAAACTCTCACCACTGGTGAGAGAAATTAACCGGACAAATAGCATCATTATAATGATGGCAGCCAAAAGCCTTGCAGTGGGTTTTTTCGTGAATTTCGCTCCTTGAAGCGAGGCGATGGGGAATGATGCAAAAATTATCTGACGTTTGCGCTTTTGCCGATGAACGGGTTTCTGTTTCCAGCCTGGATTCAGATAATTACATCTCCACCGAGAATATGCTCCCAAACAAGGAAGGCGTCACCCGCTCTGCTGGTTTGCCAAATGTACCACAGACCCAGGCGTATCAACCAGGGGACGTGTTGGTGTCCAACATTCGTCCATACTTCAGGAAAATATGGCTTGCCAACTGCAAAGGCGGCTGTTCCAATGACGTGCTGGTACTTAGGGCAAATCAACAAGTTGATTCTGCTTTTCTCTATTACCTGCTTTCTGATGATAACTTTTTTGACTATGCCACTGCCACGGCAAAAGGCACGAAAATGCCGCGCGGCGATAAAAGCGCGATAATGCGGTACGAAGTTCCCGACTTGCCGCTTGATGTTCAAAAAAAAATTGCCGCCACGCTCTCTTGCCTCGACGACAAAATCGCGCTCAACACAAGATGAATATAGCAGAGAATAGATTTGGAAATAGCAGCGAATAGACGGGATTTTGAGGAATTTGGCGGAATTTATTGGGAAGCCGTTTGTAATAGGCATTACATATAGTGTAATAAAAAAGATATTCCAAATATTCTATAGGAAATTCTTCAAGTCTGTAAGCAAATCCAGTCAGAGCGTCGGTTAGCTTACCGTTGTGAAGATATCCTCTTGCTCATTCGCCAAGGGTGTGCTGCCATGCGCGGTACTCCAGCTTGTATTTTTCAGAATACCAACCCGTGGCGGGGAAAAACAATAATTACAGTTAAATTATTCGCGTTTTAGCCGGAAGCTATACTCTCTTCCATGAACATACAAAAAGAATTATTAACTATCAATCCATTCTCCCGCCCCGGCACAAAGCTCATTGTGGTCAAAGCGATTGTCATTCACTGGGTGGGGAGCGTGGGAAGTACCGCGAAGCAGTGCCGGGATTATTTTGAGTCCCTCAAGAGTCAGAGCAGCGCCTGTTATGCGTCCGCGCATTTTATCGTGGGGATGTCCGGCGAGGTGATCCAGTGCATACCCAACGAAGAGATGGCCTACCATGTGGGCGCGAAAACCTACACGCCGGATGCGATGGGCTGTCTGGGGCATTATCCAAACAACTGCACGTTAGGTATTGAGCTTTGTCATCCTACGACTGAGGGCTACTTTACGGAAGAAACCACAAGAGCGGCGCTGGAATTATGCGCCCTGCTCTGTACTCAATTCGGCCTTAACCCCGCGCGGGATATTTGGACACATAACGGCATTACCGGCAAATACTGCCCCAAATGGTTTGTGGATCACCCCGGAAAATTTGAAGACTTCAAATTGGGTGTGGCAATAATGATGGGAAAGAGGTAACAGATGGAAATCAAAATGAAAACCGTTTCCAATATCGCAGCCGGCATCGGGATTGCGATTGTTTTTGTATCATTCGTTTTGAACGCCACAGGGAACGCCAATATCAACATGGACGATGCGCTCAAAACAGGCGGATTCGTCAAGGCGGTTTTTCTGCCGGTGGACGCATCGATCTGGATCAACAATATTTTCGGCAAACAGAGCGCCATATCCCGTGACAACAACAAATAAGGAGAGGCGATGCGCGGCAAACAAAAGGTTCTTTACATACTTGCTGCTTGCCTTGTGTTGTGCGCCGGGTGTGCGAGCCGAGCCGTGGTATCTGATCTCGGAAACGGAGCTGCGGAGTATAGAGGATTATCAAGCGAAATCAGAGCAGGAGAGGCAGAGCTGGCTCGTACAGGTCAGAGAATTGAGGACACGAGCCGAGAGTTTGGAAGCGCACTCCGCGAACTTGAATTGGCAATTGACCGGGGCGCGGGAGGCGCAAAGGAAGTTGGAGCAATCCTTCAACGCATCAGAAGCCGGGTGGCTGACCCGTCTTTCATTGAAGAATGGCGAAATCGCCGAGTTGAACCAGCGCCTGGCGAAACATAGAGGGAAGAACGCCATCATTATTGCCCTGGGTGCCGCGTGGATTATTGCAATCGCGTTCAAGGCATACCGGTTTTTCAGGAAGTAAAAAAGGATAGGAGGCGTACGTGTCTGGAGGAACATTTTTTTTGTTGGTTGTCGCGGTGATGCTTGGAAGCTGCCTGGCGAAAGTATTCGATGCGGTGATTCTCGGACCAGCAATCATGCGGCATCTGATGAACGATAAGGACGCCGTTGATATGCTTGTCGATGGGATGGAAGCGAGAAAATCAAAGAAGAAAAAAGCGAAAAGATAAAAGAGGGGGATTTGTGGAAATAGCAAAATTCATTTTAACAGCCGTCGGCACTTTTTTATCTGTCTTCGGCCTTTCGTTCACAGTGTTTCAATACTGGCGAAAAAAGCAGGATGAAAAATTCGAGCTGCTCAAAAGGTCGCTCGAAAACATCATACAAAAAGAGATCGACAACCGCAAGGAAGCGGTGACGCACATAGAGGGGCGCATCAGTTCCATTGAAAATACCATGTCCCAAAGATTTGAAAACCGCCTCAGCGTTATTGAGGGAGAGCTGCGCAGCTTCAAGCCGATTTTGCTGTCCATTCAGAATTGGTTCATCAACAATCCCAAGAGGTAGATGATGGAAAACATTTTTTTGCCGCTCCAGCGGATCATCATTTTGCAGGGAATTGAACAAGCCTCCGGGCGCGAACTCTCCAACGAAATGATCCAACGGCTCCTAAAAGCAAACGGCCACAGTTGCTCCATCGCCGAGGTAAATGAGCAGATTAACTGGCTGGAAAATCGCGGGTACGTCAATGCCACGCGCCTCTCCGATTACGCATTCATAATTGTGCATATCACCCGGCCGGGGATCGAGGTGGCCGCCGGTCTCGCTCGCGCCGAAGGCATAGCAGCGCCGCCGGAGGAATAGCATGGGGCAGAAAAGCGCCGTTGACAAACTGCCGGAAAATCTCCGCGCCAAATTGATTGCGATGCTGCGCAACCCCGCCGTTACGCAGGCGGAGATCGTGGACGCGATCAACGCCGATGCCGGGGAACAACTGCTGTCAAAATCGTCCATGAATCGCTACGCGCAAAAGATGAAACGGTTTGCCGAGAAGAACCGTCAGGCTCAAGAGATCGCCGAGATCTACATAGAAAAATACGGTTCGGATGATCGTCAAAAACTGGGCAAGATCACCAACGAACAAATGCGCGTAGCCATATTCGACCTTATGGGAGAGTTTGACGAAATCCGCGAAGCCCCGGACATGAAGGTAACAGACGCCGTCGATATTCTGTACAAAATCGCGCGGAGTTTGCGAGAGTTGGAGGCGGCGGAAAAACTGAACGCCGAGCGCACCGACGCCATCCGTAAATCCGCGCTCGCCGAAGCCGCCGAAGCGGTAGACCGAACCGCCAAAGGCAGCGGCCTCTCCGCCGACACGATAGAGAAAATCAAAACGCAAATACTGGGGCTATAGATGGAACAGGATTCGCTCGATATACTCCTGCCCTATCAGAAAGCATGGATCGAGGACACGGCCGCCGTCAAAGTCTGGGAGAAGTCGCGGCGGATCGGCGCGTCGTATGTCGAGGCGCTTGCCGCCGTGCTGGAAGCGGCGAAGTCAAAAGAAGCGGGCGGGCAATCCTCGTATTACCTCTCTTACTCCAAAGAAATGACCCAGCAATTCGCCAAAGACGCCGCGTTTTGGGCAAAGCATATCCACGCCGCCGCGTCAGAGGTTGAAGAGATCGCCATCAAAGACGAGGACAAAGACATCACGGTGTACCGTGTACGCTTTGCTTCCGGCTATGAAATATGGGGCTTGCCATCCACCGCGCGGTCGCTCCGGTCGAAACAGGGGCGGGTGATTCTGGACGAGGCCGCTTTTGTTGACGATATGAGCGGACTCTTGAAGGCGGCGCTGGCTCTGCAAATGTGGGGCGGGTGCGTACGGATTCTCTCCACGCATAACGGCGACGATAACCCATTCAATACGCTCATCAAAGAAATCCGCGAAGGGAAGAAAAAGTATTCGCTCTACCGCACTTCCTTTGATGAAGCGCTGGAGCAGGGATTATACAAGCGCATCTGTCTGGTCAAAGGCGAAGCATGGTCGCCCGAAAAACAGGAAAAGTGGCGGCAGGAAATTATAGGCGATTACGGCGATATGGCCGATGAGGAATTGTTTTGCATTCCCATCCGCGCCGGCACGCGCTATTTCCCTGCGGCGCTGCTGGAGGCCGTGGCGGACAATGGCGTTACTGTACTCCGCAAAACCTGCGAGGACAGTTTCACCTTTGAGAAAGAAGAAAAGCGAGTCAAAGAATTTGAAAAATGGCTGAAGCATGAAGTCCGGGACGTTCTGCTCGCCCACACAAATCCGGTCTATATCGGCGAGGACTTCGCGCGCTCCGGCGACCTCACCAGCATATTCTTCGACGAAGAGATGCCGGACGGACGGCTGCTCACTTTTCTTGTTATCGAATTGCGCAATGTACCCTTTGCCCAGCAGTGGCAAGTTATCCGATACTGCATGAATACCCTGCCCAATCTGGGCAGCGCGGCCTTTGACTCGCGGGGCAACGGCCAGATGATCGCCGAACTCGCCGCTCAGGAATGGCCGGGCTACGTCTACCAAGTCATGATCACCACAAAATGGTACAGCGAAAACTTCCCCGCGCTCAAGGGCAGCATGGAGGACGCCGCAACGAATATCCCGGACGATCCCTTCATCCGCGACGATTTCCGCGTGGTCGGCTTGAAGGCCGGCGTACCCTGTGTGCTGGAACGCAGCGGCGGTTCCCGGGAACACCGGCACGGCGACGGCGCTATCGCCAAGCTGATGGCGTTCTATGCCGCAAAAGAAGATGACGCGAAAAGCTATCAGCCTATGACATACGAAGCCGTGGCAACAGAAAACCGCTACCGGAGGAACAAAGATATATGGGACGATTGATGGATTTTATAGCCGGCAACGATAAAAACATACCGTCGGCATTGAGGGATTTTTTACTCGCCAAACCGGATGAACGGGCAATACCGTACATTCCCGACGATACGCACATACCGGCAGAGGATGATGAGCAGGCAAACGCGGTGCCCTATACAAACCGCCATCCGTGGGGAGACTTTTCACTGCTGCAAAGCCTTACCCCGGAACGGCTCGCGGAAATCCTGAACGACGTCAAGCGCGGCGAATGTCCGGCGGAATATCTGGAGCTTGCCCAGGATATTGAACTCAAAGATTTGCATTACCGCTCCGTGCTTTCCACGCGCAAGGACGCGATCACCGGACTGGAGATCAAGGTGATTCCGGCAGGCGAAGAGCAGCGCGATATGGAGCTTGCCGAAGCGGTCAATCGCGATATTGTCCAAAGTACAAAACTGTACGCCCTGATCCGCGATATGCTGGACGCGCTTGCCAAAGGCTTCTCGGTGTGCGAAATCATCTGGGATACGAATACGCCGCCATGGAAGCCGCGCGCCTACAAATTCCGCGATCCCCGATGGTTCCAATACGACAAGGAAACCGGCAAGACGCTCATGCTTCGCACCCCTTTGGGAAACGAACTGGAGCCGCTGCGGCAGTTCCGGTTTGTGGTACACGAGCCGCATCTCATCAGCGGAAACCAGATACTGGCGGGACTTGCGCTCCCTGCCCTGTATTACTGGATGCTCAAAACCTATGACGTCACCAGTTGGGCTGCTTTTATCGACCGCTACGGCTATCCCATCCGCATAGGCAAGTATGGAAAGAAAGCCACCGAACAGGATCGCGCGACACTGAAGCGCGCGGTCGCCGCGATCGGGCAGGACTTTGGCGCGGTGATTCCAGAAAGCGCCGTGCTGGAAATTATCGAGGCGCAGCATACCAGCGAAACTTCCGGCGTGTACGCAGCCCTCGCGGACTGGGTGGATAAGCAAATCAGCAAACTCGTCCTCGGCCAGACCATGACCACCGATGAGGGCTCCAGCCGGTCGCAGAGCGAAACGCATGAGAAGGTGCGCGACGATATTGCCGACAGCGACATTCAGCAGGTACTCGAAACGCTGCACACCGCTCTCACCATTCCCTATATCAACCTCAATTTCGGCGTGCAGGAAAACTATCCCCGCATCGACCTGTTCAAGCCGGACGAGAAAAATGTGGAGCAGATTATCTCGGCGATAGAGAAGCTCGGGCCGCAGGGCTTCAAGGTCAAGGCCGATGAGATGCGCTCCCTCCTCGGTCTTTCTAACCCCGAAGAGGGCGATGAGACAATCGGCGGCCGCATGGACTACGGCTGCCCTGCGCCCATCGGCGCCGGCACTCCGGAATTGAACACCGAGCAAAACACGGCGGACGAACTCGACACGCTGGCGGACGCAAGCGGCTACGTCATGATTTCCGACGACATCGCCGCCGTCATCGAAAAGGCAGCCGCCTCGGACTTTGAAACATTCCGTGATGAACTCCAAAAGCTGGTCAAGGATTGGCCGCCCGATACCATCGCCGAGTGTATCGCGGTGGCGGCATTCCGCGCCCGCGCCCAGGGCGACGCCGAATTTGACCGGGGGCATCCATGATTCCCAAAGCCGCGCTGGAGTATATCAAAAATAAAAAGCTCAAAGTCGGCTTCAGCTATAAGGACGTATGGCAAGAGGAACACGCCGCCGCCTTCACCGTAGCCAAAGCCATGCAGCTTGACGTGTTAGCCGATCTGCATACCGCCGTTACGGAAGCGATGGCAAAGGGGCAGTCCTTTGAGTCATTCAAGAAAAATCTCAAACCACTCTTGCAGCAGAAAGGAAGATAAAAAAAAAAGGAAATGACCGACCCCCTGACCGGAAAAACAGTCAACGCCCAACTGGGCAGCGACCGCCGCCTCAAAACAATTTTCCGCGTCAATATGCGCAGCGCCTACCAAAAGGGGCAGTACGAGCGCGCGATGGCCAGCGACCTCCACCCTTATCTGATGTACCGCATCGGTCCGAGTGTGCACCACAGGGAGGATCACCAGAGCTGGGACGGCCTCATCCTCCGCAAAGACGATCCCTGGTGGGACAGCCACCTGCCGCCCAATGGCTGGGGCTGCAAGTGTTACACCCGCGCCATCACCGAGGCGCGCAAAAAACAATATGAAGAAAACGGCATACCCACCGCGCCGCGACTCGACGGTACCGGCGGCGATAATGTAAAGGCGAAAACCCAAGCCCCGCCCGTCAAGTACAGAACCTATGTCAACAAGCGCAAAGGTACGGTCGAGCAAGTGCCGGAAGGCGTTGATCCGGCGTTTAACTGGAATCAGGGCAAAACCAGAGACAAGATAGCTCTGCAAAAACTTGAGGAGTCTAAGCGAAACTATGAAAAAGCGGCTGGCGTAAAGCCGGAGGCTGACCTTAATCTATTTCCCTGGGAAAACGCGAAAACCTTTGATGAGTTGCATAAAGCAGCAAATGGGGTTGTGGCAAAACGTGTATCCTTCCGCGGGGATAAGTCTGCTGCACTCCCTGTTACATTTAACGATGGCATTGGGACTGTCGATACGTTGAAGAAGATATGCAACGAAATAATGAATATGCAGCAATCTTGCGGCATTACAGTGTCGTCCCTTGAGAGAAACGCATATAATCATAGCAATGCAAGTATAGAATTAAAGGATAAATCTTTTTCCATTGGGTCAAGGGTTTTTGAGAATATTCAAAACATAGTGAAAAATTTCCCCGTAAAGGCGGGGGAAATTCCGAAGCACACATTATGCTATTATAATAGTATTGATGATTACGCGCGTGTCCTTGTACGCCATGAATACGGGCATTTGGTACATATTAACAATGGGGTGGAGATAGACCAGTGGTTTACCGCTAATAAGATAGCTTATAATAAGGGGAACTATTCAGTTTCTGAGCGCGACTTAAACGTACAAGACCCTTGGGAAAAAAAATCAGAGTGTTTTGCGGAAAATGTGGTATTATACCTCGACCCCTCGTATAGACACCTTGTAAAACCAGAGATGCAAACCCTTATCGGGAGGTTCTTCAAATGATGCCAGAAGCAACAATGACAGATGAAGAATACGATCTTGCGCTCCGTGAAGGGTTACTGGAAGTACATAAACAAAAAAATAACACTGATTGGGAAATCCATCTTTGGGGTTTTTGCATGGGGTGTAAGCAATATGACAGAAAAACTGATCACTGTGCTGCTTTCGGGCATAAAGCGCCTTTAGAAATAAATTCACGGAAAACGGGCAACAGTTGTGCCCACTACAAGGAGTAAACAAAACCTTAATCCTTCATACAGGAGCGCCCCATGAGTAAGAAACAAAAATCAACGCTTTTCACATTTCTTGCGGAAGAAAATCAAAAAATTTCCACCGCCCTCAAAGCTGCCGGGTATGATGTTATCAAGATAGATATTGCTCAAATTCGTAATGCGGCAGAGGGTACTCTCGATATACAAATTTGGGCACGAAGCGAATAAAAGGTTGATATATCCTCGCTAAGGATTTAATTAGATACCGTTTTTCTTACAAAGATCTTGAACCTCTGTTTGCCATTCCCGCCCCAACCGTCTCGCTTTATCCAATCGCTCATTGAAATCAACCACCCTGCTCCTATCTTGTTCTTCAAGTATATCCATCAATAAGACAAAAGCATTATTCTGAAGAGTAACTGCCTCAATGGCCTTTTCGTTTAATGCTCGAATTTCTTTTGTTTGCAGTCGTACAGTTATAGCTTCTAATTTGTTGAGATAATCCCGAGACGCAGGTATAATTGTTTCCGTAAGAGCTTCATACACAGTTTCATCGTCTGTATAATTGGAACCAGAAACGGAAGCATATGCGTTCATTGCGAGGCTTTCGGCTTTCACAACTTTGCGCAACTCTTTAATGTAATTTGATAAATCATCTTTTTCCGCATTTGCACACCCCGCCAAAACCAAAAAGAAACAAACGATGAGCAATCTTTCCATTTTCATAATACGCCTCCTGTTTACCGATTTTTTTATTTACTCCATATTTTTAAGCGCGCAATGTACTCGCCCGATAATTTCAATATCTTGGCTCTCTTCCGGCTCTTCCCGAACTGGATACTTGGGATTATCAGAAATAACGACTAATTTGCCCGGCGCTTTGGTCAACCTTTTCACGAAGCCCGAGCCACTCATCCGTAGCGCATAGATCCCTTCGCCCGACCAACCGCAGGAATCGCAAACCACTAAATCCCCCCGACACAAGGTTGGATACATACTATCTCCATCCACAATTAAAGCTGCAAGATTTTTTCTGTATTTGGCTAGATGGCTTGGGACGGGAATAAGAGCGGTAGTTTCATCGTTTTGCTGTAATTCTTGCCCGTTGCCTGCTGAAAGTTTTTGGCCGAGCAACGGGACAACAAAGGTTTTTCCATTGTTTACAAGATCGGCATAGGTATAAACAGGCGTACTCCCAGAGTGAAAGGCTGTATATTCAGCATCAACTTTTTTTCCCCAGTCATCATCAATTGGGGTATCAGGTGGAGTGTTTTCAGCCATTGCTCTGGCAATTTCAAGCCTTTTTTGAAGTTCCGCTTTGCTGATTTTGCCATCCTCAACCATGCTTTCAAAGAGACCAGAAGCAAGACCTTTAATTGGATAACCTTTTTCTGCCAATGAAAACAGGATTTTCATTGGGGGCGAGGCTTTTCCTACCTCATAACTAGCCCATGTAGTTTGAGGAATACCATATTCCTCGGCAATCTCTTTCTGAGTTTTACCAAGTTTTTTCCGTATAATTTTCAACTCATCTGCTAAATTCAGCACAAAAACCTCATTTTAACGAAAAAATTTGTTGCAAATAACGAACTTGGTCGTTAATAATATAGCATCGGTCGATTACTTGACGAGCCGACCGAAAAAAATTGCGGGATACCCCCGCAAGGCAAGGAAGCAGCATGGCACGGACGCGGTCAGAAAAGTACCCCATGCCGCCGGAGGGGAGCTGGATTAGATACCAGCTTGACCTCCGGAACATCAAATATGAAGCGGTTGGACGCCAAGCGAACCGCTCGGTCTCTATGGTATCCCTGGTTGTTAAGCAAGTCAAGCATTCAAAGGCAGTGGAATCAGTATTGGCAAACGTACTCGGGTACGCCAGCTACGACGAGCTGCTCGCGGCTGCGCGTACACAAAACAAAGGGGGTGCAGCATGACGTTTCTTGCAATCGCGGCGCTGCTTATATCGGGGTTCCTGTTTGGCGTTTTGTCCGCCGGTCTTGTTGGCTTCACGATCAGGAGAGGGAGGTGAGAAATGGAGGAGGAAATGATGCAAGACGCAAAGCCGGGGAAAAGAAGATTGAAACAGCGTCCGGTCGAGAACAACCGACTGCTGCCAAATGAGGTTCAATGCGCATCGTGCGCATACCTACAGCCCGAGTATACAGATTCGGGGGTACAGACATGGAGATTCTTCTGTGGAAAAATCCAGTCGGGTATCACTAGCCAAGTAACCCGCTATTTGCCCCGGGAGTGCGTTTGGTACCGGAGTTTCGCGCAGGGGGCGGAGGAATGAGCGACGCCATGCTGAAAGAACTTGCCCGTCTCGCCAGCATTCTTCCCATGTTCCCGCCCGCATTTGAGACGCGCCGGCACATAGAGGCGCGGATTTGCTATCTCGAAAGCGTCCTGATTGAAAAGCAGTCCATAGAAAACCGGGTGGGGAAATCTTTTATGAAAGACCATATCGTTTTCGCGGAAGGGTTCCCCGCAAAAGACATTTTGGAGTAAGCCCATGTCCAAAAAATTCGGTGCCTGTATTTACCGCGACACATCCAGCAAAGGGCGCGGCAGAAAAGCCGACCGCTGGCGCGCGGAATTTTATGTAAACGGGGTACGCTACCGTAAAAGCAGCGCAAGCCGCGACGCTCTGCTTAAATGGCTCAAATCGCGCGGCGAGGTATCGCCCTCTGAACCGCGCGAAGCCAAGGGTTCCATTTATTCCGAGACAAAAAAGCAGATTCGCGGGAAGCCCTGGACGGGCTTGTGCGCGGAGATAGAGATCAACTGTGTACGCTACCGCAAGCGCAGTCAAAGCCGCAAAACTCTGGAGACTTGGCTTGAGGGCATGGCCACGCGGCGTTTTTCCGGAACAATCCGGGAGATACAACTCAAAAAGAGTATACAGGAGGCAAGTATGGAAGCCGGGGATTTGGCAGGCAAACGCATCAAAATAACCAAAAGTTCGATAGCGCTTTTGGACGCCCACGACAAAGTGGCGGGAATGATTACCGGCGTAAAGACATTCTTCAACACGGATGGGTACGAGCGTATGGAATTATTCTCTTCGCGTGTAAACGTGCCCGCGCGCGAATGGCATCGGTATATGTCGCATCTGTTTTACATACGCGGCGTTTTGTATTTCATCATTACCGACTCCGCCGAAAAGATACACCGCGATGTATACGGCAAAAACACGCCGGAGGAGGACATACTCCGCGCCGGAGATATCGGCGCGCACATCCTCCGCGTTGCATGGGCGCATGATTCCAGAAGAACGTAAGGAGGTGACGCATGGGCAAACTATCCAGAGAGATTGAGTTTCGGGGCGTGGTTATAGATGAAGATGAGGACAAATGGATATATGGGTGTCTGTCTTGGCCAGATAATACTGAGCCTAAAATTACACCGAAGAAAGATACTCGCAATTGGTTTTATGTATGTTCATGGACTGTCGGTCAGTACACAGGGCTGAAAGATATAAACGGTACAAAGATTTACGAGGGGGATATTGTCGATGCGGGGCCGGACAGCAAGTCTGGCGAGCCGGAATCTTTTTCAGTCGTACACTATCAGGCCGGAGCTTTTTGCATTTTTGATCTCCCTCTCAATGAATTTGTGGAATGGGATTACGACGGATCCATGCTGAGAGCAAATGTCGCGGTTGTTGGCAATATCCACGACAATCCTGAGTTGTTGCCCGAGGAGGCAGGCGAATGAGCAGGAAGAACATTGTCATCAACGGAAAGAAGTACGCGACGGATGAGGTTCGGTATTTCTGCTGGGGGAATGAGCCGGACTATATGGTCACGGCGTGGACACGGGCTGCGGATCGTTCGGTTGTCACTCTGGGGTACATCCCCCGCGTGGACGCATGGAGCAAGAAGCTGATATTAGACTGCCCATATAACTGAAAGGAGGCCTGTGCATGAGCTCTCTGACATACCAATTTTTTGACGCCCTTTTGGATGCTGAACTTTTGGAGGTTTCAGATGAATTATGCTGCCAGATTCTCGCGTGGGTATCCGTCTATGGCGGCGAGCATGAGGCGGCTGTGATGAACCCAGGCCTGAACACCGCGATCCGCGCGGCGCAAAAAAAGCTCAATATTCTCGGCGGTGAAGTTCCCGATCTCAAACTGGTTCCGGTGATGGTGGAATACATTCGTTCGATTACAGACCATGACAATCCGCCATCATGGGTTCCCGAACTCGAAAAGCAATACGGAGTGGAATCGTACCGGCGAAAGGGAAAGCAATGACATACGGCTATGTACGGGTCAGCACTGACAAACAGCGGGTAGACAATCAGGAATACGAAATCGAGCGGTTCTGCGTAAAAACCGGGCTGAAGATTGACGTATGGGTAAAAGAGACCATCAGCGGCTTGAAGGAGCCTGAGAAACGCAAGCTCGGGGGGCTGCTCGAAAAAATATGTCCCGGGGATCTGATCATATGTTCCGAATTATCGAGGCTTGGCAGAAGCCTGTTTATGATAATGGACGTACTGAATCACCTTATGAAAATGGACGCGCGCGTGTGGACAATCAAAGACAATTACCGCCTGGGCGATGATATCCAGTCAAAGGTTCTTGCCTTTGCTTTTGGGCTATCGGCGGAAATCGAACGCAATCTTATATCCCAAAGAACGAAGGAAGCGCTGGCGTTGAAGGTTGCGCAGGGCGTGCATCTAGGCCGCCCCTTCGGCAGGAAATCATCGTATACAAAACTGACCGGCCGCGAAAAAGAAATACAGGAGCTTCTGCTTAAAGGAACCACCAAGACTGAAATAGGGCGCTTGCTTGGCGTACACAGAATGACAGTTGATACGTTCATAAAAAACCATATAAAACCACCAAAACGCAAAAAACACAAATGGAGCTTGCGATGAGCGGAACAATGTATAGCAGAGAAGGCGTTCTCCGGGCATACGCTGAACTGGGGGCATTGCGGGAGGCTTGCGAGAGGACGGGATGCCCGCCGTATATAGCGTACATCTGGTTAAAGAAGGCCAGGGCGTTAAAGCCGGATGAAGCGACCCGATATGGCACAGACGGCGCGAAGCTGGGGGCGCTGGCGGAGAAAGAGTTTCAGAGGCTTGTGCCGGAGGCGATGAGCGCGAACGGGCAGCTTCAGAAAAATTGTCCATCATTTGATTTTGACATTCGCGGGATAACGGTAGATGTGAAGTACAGCTCTATAACAAGCAGGGGCGCGTGGCAGTTTGTGACGGCCAAGCATAAAGAACTGAAGCCTGATTTTTTCGCGGTCTTTTGCGCGTTGACGGAAAAGGGATTAGATGGCGGGTATCGGTTATTTCTGATTCCGGCGGAGTTTACGGATAATACCATGAAAATATGTTTCACGCCGGGCAATGAGAAGAATCCCGTTTTTGACTATGAAGTAGAGCCGCGCAATCTGGCAAAAACATTTGCGCTTATGGCGGAGAGCAGTGGAAGCGATAAAAAACCGGCTGCGCAACCAGCCGGTAGAAACGCCCCGGTGAAGGGGAGAAAGGAGACATAAGTATGCCGCAAAGAGTATCCGGACGCAAACAAAAAATAGCAGGAGGAGAGGCATGGCGAGACTGAAACCCAACGTAAAGAAGATTGAGACCATTGAGGACGCGAATTTGACGCTCAAGGAGATTGGGCTGTTGGAGAGGGAGCTGGAGGTTATAGACGGCGACGCGCACAAGCAGATTGCGGAGATCAAGACGGTTGCCGTGAAAGCGGGCGAGCCCATCCGCAAGCGCATCACGGATTTGTCGGCTCTGCTCGGAGCGTATGCTGAATACAACCGCGCGGAATTATTCAGGGACAAGAAGACGGTGCAGGTTTCGTTTGGCACCTTTGGGTATCGGAAAAGCACGTCCATTACTGTCAGAAAAACGACGCTTGATCTGTTGGAGAAGCTCGGATTGGAAAAATACGTCCGGGTGAAGAAAGAGGCGGACAGGGAAGCGATGGCCGCGCTGGATGATGAGACTTTGGCGCAGGTGGACGCGCTGCGCAAGGTGAAGGACGATTTCTTTTGCGAGGCGGATCGGGAAGAGGTGAACAAAGACCTGCTCAAGGAGCAGATATAGGAGGGGATGCTATGGGAGGGATCCTTTTCAGGCTGGGTATGTATTGCAAGGATACGGGCGAGCGATGGCGATGGGGCTGGCTTATTGGGCTGGGTTTGTGCATAGGGGATTTCATGTATCGGCACGGGGTGATTGAGCATGGAAAAATCAAGATTCAGTAGTCAGGAGCGGATTTTGCGCATTGTGGAGATGCTGGTGGGGAACATGGTTGATGGGATGAGCAACAAGACCATTGCTTTTCAACTCAATACCACAGAGGCGAACATCTGCCGGGACTTGAAGATTCTGGAAGCGCGCGGCTGGGTAGAAAAATCGAATACAAGCGGTAAGTGGCGGATGTCGCCTAAGTTTGGGGGCTTTGCGGGGACGATTATCAAATGTTTCCAGACGGCGAAGCTGCGACTGACAGAAGATGAGGCGCGGTACGCCTCGGAAATGCAATAAGGGGGTTGTATGGCGGGGAAAAAAGGAGCAGCCGGTAAAAGTTTGGAGATTGTTGCTGTGGAAAAGATGGCAATGGATATTCGGACTGTGGAAGAGTTGTATTCGGATGGGATGCCGTATGAGCTGGAGCGGATAGAGAATGAGATACGGTTTTATCAGGAGCAAGCCGGAACGTCCCTTATTGAAATGGGAAAGCGGTTTATCCGCATCAAAAAACATGAAGAACATGGCAGATTCTTGAAAACAATCGAAAACGTCAATATGTCTCTCCGGTCGGTGGATTACGCGATGGCAGCAGCTCTGAAGTTTTCAAATTCGCAAACGTTTGCGAATTTGGGCGCTTCAAAAATGATCGCCCTCTCTGTCTTGGATGACGACGACGTGCAGAAAATCGCTGCCGGGGGCGACATTGGCGGAATGAAGCTGGACGATATCGACCGGATGAGCGTCCGGGAACTTCGGGAGCATCTCCGCAAGGAGCGGGAGTCCCGGAAGCATGATCGCGAGGTACAGGAGAAGGCGATAGCGCAGAAGGAGGCGAAGATCAACGAGCTGGACGGGCAGTTACGGTACTTGCCGCCGATTTCCGAAGAAGAGAAAGCCGAAAAAGCCATTGAGACAAGACTGAAAGAACTGCGCAAAGACCTGTTTACCAATATCCAGTTAGCGCGTCTGTATTTTGGCAAAACGCTTGAAACGATAGAAACCGCCACACGGCTTGACGGCGTAACCTTCCCGCAACTGGAGAAGTGGGCGCGCGAGGAGTACGAAGAACTGGCGGGGTTCAACGAACTCTTTGAGCAGCTTGACGACGCGCTGAACTATATCAATCCGGACAAAGGCGATGGCGAGCGATCATAACCAAGTATTATTTGGCCCCTATGCCATCCGCATGGCACAGGCAGCAACTTCGGCGGAGCGCAAGGCCATAGTTGCGGAGATGCGCCGGATGTTCGCGTTTTCGGCGTCGAAGGCATACAAGGTTTTGGCGGAGTGCGGCTGGGAATCAGGGCGGTGTACACGCAAAGACGCAGGGACGACAGTGGTTGACCCGGAAGCGTTACTTGCCATCGCGGCAATGTCCATGCACGGTTTTCGCAAAAACGGGAAAGAGACCATGCCAATAAACGTGGCCACGTCTGTCGCCGCAATCAACGGAAAAGAACTGGGTGTAGGAAACAGCCGCATTCGCCAGTTATTACGAGAGAAGGAACTGTCGGCAAAGAGCGTTAAAAAGTCATCTCCGCATAGCCGACTGCGGAGCCTGCATCCGAACCATGTACATTTTGTAGACCCCTCGCTGTCGCTGTTATACTTCACGCCGAACAAACAGCACATTCTCCGTGATGACGAAGCCTATAAAAACAAGCCGATTCTGGAGGGCAAGGAGAATCTCAGATGTTGGCGCTATGTGCTGACAGACCACTATTCGGCGAGCATCTGCGTCCGGTATTACGAGTCGCCGGGGGAAAAACCTGAAAATCTGTATGACTTTTTGCTGTACGCATGGAAACAAAAACAAATCCCGTCGTATGTATTTCACGGGCTGCCCGCATTGCTCGGATGGGACAGGGGCAGCGCGAACAGGAGCAAGCCGGTAACCAATGCGCTCAAAGCGTTACGGGTACAGACGCAGGCTCACGCCGTGGGCAAGCCGAGGGCAAAGGGGCAGGTTGAAAACGCGAACAACATTGTGGAAACGCATTTTGAGTGTTTGCTCAAACTGGAGGAAGTCCGCAGCCTTGCCGAATTGAATGACGCGGCGGAACGGTGGTGCGCGGCATACAACGCGAACGAAATACCGGCGTTGGACACACGCCTGCGCCGCGCGGGGCGTATCATCGGCGTCCGCACCATGTTATGGCAAAGGATAAAGGCAGACCAGCTTCGCGAGTTACCGGATGCGGAAGTCTGTCGGCAGATATTCACGACCGGCGTTGTGCTGCGCAAAGTTGCGGGCGATTTAACAATACGTGTGGTGCATCCAAAAACAAAATGCGCCCTTGTGTACAGCCTTGCCGATCTTCCCGGAATTGTATCCGGGCAGGAAGTTATGATCCAGCCTGTGCTGGTTGACATCGAACCGCTGCTCATAGTGTGGTACAGGAACAATAACGAAGAAGTGAGCTTTGAAGTTCAACCTATCGAGTTTGACGCGGCCGGTTTTGACGTACACGCAGCAGTTATAGGCGCAGAGTACAAAGCGCAAAAAGACACCCTCCGTGAAAAGAATGTTAAAACCCTCGCGAAAATATCCGGAGAGGGAGAAAAAGGCGTGAAGCCCTTTGCCGTGATAACAGACGGGCAGGGTTTCAAAACCCACAGCCGTATACACCCTGCCGGGAACCAGTTTATCCGGCAGCGAACCGGCGCGTCTATCGAGATTGCGTCGACTGACAGTCTGCTGCCTGACGGTGATGGAGCACAAGCTGCGGAGACTGTGTACACGCATGAGATCATCATCAGCGCGGTGGAGGCAGCGAAGCGGATCAAGGCGGCATGCGGCGCGGTGCCGGAGGGATTTATTGGCGAGATGAAGCGGCAATATCCGGAAGGGCTTCCCACTCGAGTTGTGGATGACATGATTGCGGCGCGCAGGTCGGAACATGAAATGTATAAGGAAGGAGCGTAACAGATGCTGACCTTAAAGACGTTCAAAAAATTTGGGATACATCAGGATCCCTTTACCGGGGATGTTGTAAAACCGGAGGATGTATATCTCACCGAGGACACTCGTTTTGTGGCGGAGTATTTGCTGCAAGCCGCGAAGGTAGGCGGCATGGTGGCGCTGGTGGGCGAAAGCGGGAGCGGCAAGACGACCATCCGGCGGTATGCGATAGACCGTATGCTGGCGGGGGGCGAGAAGGTACGGATTATTGCGCCTCGGTGTGTGGACAAGACGCGGCTGACCACATCCAGCATTTGCGACGCGATTATCGCGGACTGTTCGACTGAAGTGCCTCGGCGGACGCTGGAGGCGAAAGCGCGGCAGGTGGAGCGGATACTGACGCACTCCAGCCGGAGCGGATACAGCCATGTGCTGATGATCGAGGAGGCGCATGATCTGGGGATACAAACGATGAAATACCTCAAGCGGTTTTGGGAGATGGAGGACGGGTTCAAGAAATTGCTATCTATCGTGCTTATCGGGCAGGTGGAACTTAAGAACAAACTGGATGAGAGCAAGAACTGGGAAGCGCGGGAAGTGATCCGGCGCATGGAGATTCTGGAGCTGGAGCCGTTGGGGACAGGCGCGTGTATCGCGGCGTATTTGGATATAAAGTTTGGG
>JAITCI010000022.1 GCA_031283155.1 Spirochaetota bacterium
AGGTATGCTATGAAAGCAAAAACGATAATGGGTCTGGCATTTTTGATGATTTTGAGCGTTTTCGTCACTGCTTGTGATGAGGCCATCCCGAGCCAGTACGTTCAGTTGGCCAGACAATCAATAACTCAGGCAAAGGGGGCGGACGCCGAAAGATATGCCCCTGCGGATCTCGAACGCGCGGAGAGTAGCTACAAGGAGGCTCTTCTCTTTATAGCGGATGGGGATCATGCGCATGCTCGTGAAATGGCTAGGATTTCCCTACAGGCTGCGGATATGGCTGCGGCCACCTCCCGTCAGTTTTATGCCGAAGAGAAAAAAGTTGAGAAGTTGAATGAAGACCAAATAGTTGAAATTGAGAATGAGATGGCGAAGTTCATCGCTGATTTTTGTGCGGATACTCCATTTACAGAGAAAAAGGCTATAGCTTTTGCCGCCAAAGCGCAGGCGATAAGAGGTTTTTTGATCTTGTGGATTGGAGATATGAAAAAAGAGAATACCGCTTATGATGGGAAAGATAAATTCCTTAAGCGATTAGAAACTGTTGAATACTCTCTGGAAGCGGCAGAAAAAATGGCTAAAGAAGTGGCTCGAATGGCCAACAGGTTGATGATGCGGTGAAACAATATTATATAAACATGGAAATTTCAAATGGATGAATATGTAAGTGCATTTGTTGACGCTTTGGGAACAAGTACCCGCGGGTATGGTGAGAAATTCGCAAAAAATTATGTGGAGGAAATATTTGACTTTGCAGATACAGTATTTAACTCTACAGGCAAAAAACTCTGCGAATATACGCTATCACATAGATTTATATCTGATGGTGCTATTATCGTAAGTAAAACCGGAGACAACTTTTTAGAGCACAAATTTTTCCTGGCAACGGCTGCTATAATAATATATGTATCCATGCTGCCGGAAAAAGCGTTATTTGAAACAGAATGTTTACTCCGCGGCGGAATTGCGTATGATTCATTGCACATGGGCAAGCATTCTATGTTTGGTCAAGTGTTTGTAGACGCATATAAAGTAGAATCAAAAGCAATTTATCCGCTGATTGTTATTCATAAACAACACGAAGCGAAACCTTTTGAAGAAAAAGAACGCATAAAAAATTTGCTGCGAAAAAATTTTGATGACATGATATATGTGTGGCCGCTTGTGGTGTGCATTACCGATTCTACTATTTCGGAACACATAGAAATTTTTAGCAAAATGAAACGGGGCATACCCAGAAAAAAAAATATACATGACGACCCGTACATAATACAAAAATATGCATGGTGGGCAAATGTTATGAATGCAGAATTGAAAAAATACGAGCGAATCAATATATGAAGAACTTGCTCCGATTTCCCGGAATAGGTTAAGCCGTTTGGATAGGTTCCGATATTCCGTTCTATATTGATATTTCAGTGCGGAGAGCGCCCATGAATGACAAATAACGTCAGACGACCTGGTAAATGATCGGGCGGTATTGAGGTTTCGGAATCGGGATATTGCTGTTTTTTGCTTCTTCGAGCCAAAGTTTTTGGGCAATTAAGACCTGCTGCAGAGCGTCGTTTGGCGTTTTTCCAAAAGCGCTGCAATTCTTCAAGTCCGGAATATCCGCAATATATCCTTCGTCGTCATCACTGTAAAAAATATTTATATGGTAGTCCTTCATGATCATTCCTCCATTTTCAAATTATATTTTTCAATTAAGGAAAAGAGCTGCCTTATCTGATACGGCTTAACTTCACCATGGACATTTTGAATGTTCGTAATTTCTTTAACTGAAACATTCCTGAATATATTATGGCTTCCTTCCGCCCGCGCGTGATAAAACCCATACGCTTCAAGAATAGTTACAAAGTCGTTGTATTTAACATTCTTTTGATTGGAGAGTATTTGCTGAAGCAGTTTTTGTTTATTCAACAATATGCTCCTTTGCTATCTGCGACGCCGTTCATAGCGGCGGTTGCGTTTTCATTATAGACAGAAAAGCCGCTGCTGGCAAGCCTGCGCGATGGCTATGGGGTTTATGATCCTCATGGATATTTTTCTGTGATTCGGATGCTGGAAAGGAATGCGCGCAGACGTATTGTTGATAAGAAGTAAATTGCGTGTTATATTAAGAGGAAAGGAGGCACGAGAAGGCGCGAATATCAACGCGAAAACAAAAACTTAACGAATGTTTTATCAAAGAAATTCCAATCATTCTCCGGGAGAAATAAACCTGAACGCGGAAGAGATCGTTTTTATTGATACCGAAATCGATATACATGGTGAAAAAATTCTGGATATCGGAGCGGTCAAAGGGAACGGGCAGGAGTTTCATGCGCGTGTGCAGCACGGTTCGCTGCGGGAATTTTGCGGCTTTTTGCGGGGCAATACATATATTTGCGCCCATAATATACTTAACCACGATTTGAAATATCTGGACAATCAAATAACAGAATATAACGTACTGGAAATCGTGCAAAACAAGAACGCGCAGCGCAAGAGTGCGCATCGCTTACAGGACATATACTCTGTTATAGATACGCTGTACTTATCACCCCTTTTGTTTCCCCAAAAACCGTACCATCATTTGGTAAAAGACGATAAATTAGCCGCAGATGAACTGAATAATCCGTTGAACGACGCCAAAAAAGCCAGAGATTTGTTTCATGACGAAGCGGCAAAGTTTGCGGAATTGGAAGAGCCGTTAGCAGAGATATATTGCGCCCTGTTGAGCGGGCGTGATGAGTTCAAGGGATTTTTTCAATACATCGGCTGCAAAAAAGCGCAGCGCAATATTTCCGGGCTCATACTCGAAACTTTTAAGGATAAAATCTGCGCACATGCGCCTGTTGGGAAACTGGCGGAGAAACACCCTACAGAACTTTGTTTTGCGCTGAGCCAAATCCATGTCATCCAGTACGATTCCATAACGCCGCCCTGGGTTTTGAAAAACTATCCTCGGGTGGAAAATGTTTTGCATCTTTTACGAAGCCGGAAATGCGCATCATGCGCCTATTGCGCTGAATCGCTGGACGAAACCAGGGCATTGTCGCGGTTTTTTCATTTTGATGGATTCAGGCGTTATAACGGAAAGCCGCTGCAAAAAAACGCGATACAGGCGGCTGTAGCCAATAAATCCCTGCTTGCAATATTTCCGACAGGCGGCGGCAAATCGATTGCGTTTCAACTGCCCGCGCTTATGGCCGGCGTAAACGAAAAAGGTTTGACGGTGGTTATTTCGCCGCTCCAGTCTCTTATGAAAGATCAAACCGATAATCTTGAAAAACAGCACAATATTACCGAGGCGGTAACCATAAACAGTTCGCTCGATCCGCTTGAAAAATATGTGCAGAAAGCAGGGCGCGCCGCGTAGCGCACAAAGTGACAGAGTACAGACACTCCGCCGCAAACTGGATGGGTTCGTCAGTTCAGGCTTGTTGACGCGCACAGAAGGGCGCTATCGGACAACCATGCGCGGGATGCTCTGGCTGGACTCCATCCTTGTGGATCTCTTTCTGTGATCCGACCGCAGTATATTTCCCCCGGAGGAAAAATGAAATACACCAACGCCCTCGAAGAAGAAATCAAGAACAGGGTATCGCAGGATTTTTTTAAGGCCTTTGACTGCACAAAGATCCTGGGCAAAATCGATTTTGCGGTTAAAGCCAAACAATCGGTTCGCTCCATGCGCGCGGGCGAAGCGGATATATATTTCCTCTGGGCGGAGGCAAAGCAAAAACCGGCGGACGTTCTTATAATGCTTACGCAGCTTGTGCTCACCATCGGCAAGGCGCGCACCTTTAATGAAGTGCCGCCGCCGCGTTTTTTGGGCTGCTACGATAACGAAAAAATAGCCTTTGTGCCTTATCCCGATATTCAGGGCATTTTTTACCAGAACGATTTCAACTGGAAGGTAACGCCCTCCAATACGGAAACGCGCGAGTTTAAGCAGGTCTATGCGCACATACAGCAAATAATTGAGAGCGATAAACCAGGCGGCACCTTCCTTTTTGATTTTGAGAATGACAAAAAGGAACTGCGGCAATTCATTCAGGACAATTTTACGGCGGGCAAAACGGAAACCGCAAAAATTCAGATAGAAAAGAACAATTTTATCAGAATCTACAGCAAATGGATCGAGAAGGTAAAGCCGACCATTCTGGTCAACTGGGATACAGCCAAAAAAAGCGGCATTATCGACAGCGATTTTTATCTGGCCGATCTCTTATCTTCGGAAAATAAAACGCTGAAGGAAAAGCTGTATGTTTTGCTGGAATCCGATCACTACAGGCTGGACAGAAAACTGGATGCTGACGGTTTTGAGAATATACGAAGCACATATTTTAACGATAAGCAAAGGGCGCATTCTGAATTTTGGGCAATCTACGCGCGCCCGCCTCTGGAAGAATACTGGGATTATATCATCCAGCGCCGCGATTTACTTGTACCGCAGGACGTGCGCGAGCGCAAGGGATCATTTTTTACGCCCAAAATCTGGGTGGAACTTTCGCAAAAATATTTAGCCGATGTTCTCGGCATAGATTGGCAGGATGAATATTATATATGGGACTGCGCCGCCGGTACGGGCAACCTGTTGGCCGGGCTGGTCAATAAGTACAATATTTTCGCGTCCACCCTCGACCAGGCCGACGTGGATATTATGCTTGACCGTATTCAAAACGGCGCGAACCTCGCGGAAGAGAATGTATTTCGGTTTGACTTTTTGAACGATGATTTTACAAAGCTGCCCAAAAGCCTGCAAGCCATTATCAACAGCGAAGAGAAGCGCAAAAAGCTGGTGGTGTACATCAATCCGCCGTATGCGGAGGCAACCACGGCAAAAACAGTCCGCGAAACAGGAGACAATAAACCGGGTGTTGCAAATTCACATAAAACAAGAGAACAGTATAAAGCGTTATTGGGAAAAGCAAGCAACGAAATTTTTGCGCATTTTTTAGCAAGGATATACCAGGACATTCCGGGATGTATTCTCGCAAATTTTTGTAAATTGAAAAATCTGGTGGCAACCAATTTCAAAAATTTTCGAAAGATGTTTCTGGCTGGGTTGAAAAAAATCTTTCTTGTCCCGGCGGATACTTTTGATAATGTAGCAGGTGCTTTTCCCATTAGCTTCCAGATTTGGGATACAACAATTAAAGAAGAATTTACAGAAATTCACGCGGATGTTTATAATAAGGATGGAGATTTTATCGGTAAAAAAGGAATTTATGCCGCTCATCAATCAATAAATGAATGGATAAAACTGTTTGCGGACAGTACGGGCTGCATTATTGGATTTCTGCCAAATCCATCGCCGGATTTTCAAAACAATAATTTCCTTTTTATATCGAAAGATGCAGGTACAAGGCATATATATTATTTACCAATCAACGCATATAGTTTGATTTGTGTATGTATTTATTTTTCTGTCCGCCATGCAATTCGTGCGGATTGGCTGAACGACCGCGATCAGTTTTTGTATCCGGCGGATAGCTGGAAAGATGATACTGAATTTCAAAATGATTGCCTTGCATTTACGCTTTTTCACACTCAAAACAATATTCAATCCGCGCACGGCGTAAATCACTGGATACCTTTTACCGAAAAAGAGGTGTACGCAAAGGGCAAATTTGAAAGCAATTTCATGACGGAGTATATGTCCGGGAAATTGGGCGGCGCGAAAAGCATCAAACCGCAATTATTTGAGCAGGCTGTATATATCCCGCAGGAAAGGTTGATCTTTTCGCCCGAGGCGCTCGCTGTATTTGACGCAGGCCGCGAACTCTGGCGCTATTACCACGCGCAGCCCAGTTGCGATCTGAACGCCGGTTACTACGATATTCGCGAGCGCTTTCAGGGGAGAGAACTCTCGGGAAATATGTGCGCCTCCAGCAAAGACGAAAAATATACGGAACTCATCGGCAATTTGCGGAGCGCCTTAAAAGCGCTTGCCCGGAAAATTGAGCCGAAAATTTACGAACATGGGTTCCTGCGAAAATAAAGCGCGCAGATTCCACGCTTGCAGTCTTTTTTTATTTTTTAAGTACATCTCCGACGAAAATATACCCTGCGCAATTTTGTGTGTGCGATTGGACAAGTGCTTCATATTCGCTCGTCGTGAACTCATGTTGCCTCCCGAAGTTCTCGGAACATGGATGTGAAGACCCCGCGCCGCCATGGATGGCGATCAGCGCGGGGCAGGATGTGAACCCCCCGCCGTAGGCAGTGCGAGCAGATGGGAATCTTCGGGAGAAAGCGACGTCCGAAAAACGCCAGAGCCTTTTTTATGTAAAAGGAGGCGGGGGAAGCCAATGAGGCTGAACGGGGGGCGGGGCTATGCGCTTTATTTCCTGTCTTATGCGATCATGAGTGCGTTGTTTGCGCTCAACGCCTTTGTTGCGCGTGTCTTTCCCATATAAGCTCCGGATGAATTGCGAGGCACTTCCCGCGCTTTCCGACATCCTGTCGGCGCGGGACGCTCCGCATCCGGCTCCGCGCCCGTCGGCTTTTCGCGACGGCACGTGTCGAGCAATTCATCCGGAGCGCACGAATTTATTTGCCGCCCCCGCGAATTTTGTGTACCATTAAAAAACCTAAACATTTGTTAGTACACAATTTTGGTCAAAGGAGAAACCATGGCGCGGCAACAGCATGATGAAAATACCGACGAAGCGCCGGAAGCCTCCGCCGACGCGCTGAAAGTGGAAAACGCGGCGCTTATAGAGCGCGTCGCGCAGCTTGAGGAAGCCAACGCCGCGCTCGTACGCGAAGAGAAGTACCGTCTCGCCGAGTTTGATACTTTCCGTCGACGCGCCCGTCAGGAGCAGGAGGAGCTGCGCAAAAATGCCGCGCGCGAATTGCTCGCCGAACTGTTGGATATTGAGGACGGCTTTGCGGGCGCGCAGGCAGGCTGGAGCGAGAGCGATCCCGCGGCATGGCGCGAGGGGATAGACCTTATTGCGCGCAAATTTTCTTCCATACTTGAAAAATATGGAGTGCAGGAGAGCAGCGGCGAGGGCAGCGTTTTTGATCCCGCCATCCATGAGGCGGTTTTTGTGGTTGACGAAGGCGAACACAGCGGGGAGATCGTCGCCCAGGTATTGCAGCGCGGCTACCTCCTGAACGAAAAGGTTCTTCGGCTTGCCCGGGTTAAGGTGGCGCGCGGGCTTGGGAAAGAACAGACCTAGAACAGGATGTTCTGTCCCGAGCGCGTACATGGATGTACGCTCTTGCGAGGGTAATATGCAAATATATGCGCCTGGGATGCAGCCGGGCGCAGAGAGGAGATAGGTTATGGCAAAGATGATTGGAATCGATTTGGGAACCACCAATTCCTGCGTCGCTGTTATGGAGGGCGGCGCGTCTGTGGTTATCGCAAACAGCGAGGGGCAGCGCACAACGCCGTCTATCGTTGCTTTCACGGACAAGGGTGAGCAGCTTGTGGGGCAGCAGGCCAAAAATCAGGCGGTGGTGAATCCCGCGAACACCATCCGTTCCATTAAGCGGTTTATGGGGCGGCGCAATGCCGAGGTGGGCGCTGAGGTCAGATATGTTTCGTACGAGGTGAAGGCCGGCGCGAATGACGAGGTTCGCGTGGTCACAAAAAGCGGCGATTTTACGCCGCCGGAAATTTCCGCGCGTGTGCTTATGAAAATGAAGCAAACGGCGGAGGAGTATCTCGGTACCAAAGTGGACAGCGCCGTGATAACCGTGCCGGCATATTTTAACGACGCGCAGCGCCAGGCGACGAAGGACGCGGGGCGAATCGCGGGCTTAAAGGTGGAGCGCATCGTAAACGAGCCGACCGCCGCCGCGCTTGCCTACGGGCTCGACAAAAAGAAAGACGAAAAAATCGCGGTCTACGATCTGGGCGGCGGGACTTTCGACATCTCCATTCTGGAACTTGGCGACGGCGTGTTTGAGGTCAAGTCCACCAATGGCGACACGCATCTGGGCGGCGACGACTTTGATCAGCGCATCGTGGAATGGATGGTCGGCGAATTCAAAAAAGAAAAGAGCGTAGATCTCTCCAAAGACAAGGTCGCGATGCAGCGTTTGCGCGACGAGGCGGAGAAGGCGAAGATTCAGCTCTCGGGAAGCCAGTCGGTTGATATCAGCATCCCGTTTATAACCGCGATTGATAACGTGCCGATGCACTTCAGTATGCCGCTCTCCCGCGCCAAATTTGAGCAGATGACCGCGGATCTTGTGGAGCGCACCCGCATCCCCTGCGAAAACGCCCTGCGCGACGCCGGGCTCAAGGCCTCCGAAATCCATGAGGTCATTTTGGTCGGCGGTTCCACGCGCATTCCGGCGGTGCAGGAGATGGTGCGCAAGATCTTCGGCAAGGAGCCCAACAAGGGCGTGAATCCCGATGAAGTCGTTGCGCTCGGCGCGGCGATTCAGGGCGGGATACTCGCCGGCGACGTGAAGGACGTGCTTCTGCTCGACGTTACGCCGTTATCGCTTGGCATCGAAACCCTGGGCGGCGTGATGACGTCATTGATTCAGCGCAATACCACCATTCCCACCAAGAAGAGCCAGATATTTTCAACGGCGGCGGATAATCAGCCTGCGGTATCGATTCACGTTCTCCAGGGAGAGCGCGAGTTCGCGAAGGATAACCGCACCCTCGGGCGCTTTGAGCTGGAGGGCATCCCGCCCGCGCCTCGGGGTATCCCGCAGATCGAGGTCTCCTTTGATATCGACGAGAACGGTATCGTTCATGTCAGCGCGAAGGATCTCGGCACCGGCAAGGAGCAAAAGATTCGCATCGAAAGTTCGAGCGGGCTTTCCGAATCGGATATCAACCGCATGGTGAAGGACGCCGAACTCCACGCCGACGAGGACAAGAAAAAGCGCGAACTCGCCGAAGGCCGGAATAAACTCGACAGCCTCATTTACGAAGCCGAAAAGAGTTTGCGCGAATACGGCGATAAGCTGGATTCCTCCGACAAGGAAAAGCTCCAAAAGGAGATCGACGCCGCGCGCGCGGTACTCGACAGCGGAGACGACGCCAAAATTAAATCGGCGACCGAATCGCTGACCCAGGCGGCGCATAAGCTCGCGGAGATTGTTTATAAGGAAGCTGCCGCCAAGCAGCAGGCCGAAGGGCAGAACGCCGGAGGCGCGCAAAACGCGGGTTCGCAAAGTTCCGGCGCGGGCGATACGCATTCCGGCAATGTTATGGACGCTGATTTTGAGGTCGTTGACGACGATAAAAAGAGCTAATTTTATGTAAGGCGGGGCGCTCGTGTGCCTGACAGGGAAATCGCATGGCTTCGAAAAAGCGTGATTATTACGAGGTTCTCGGCGTAGAAAAAACCGCCGAGAAGGAAGAGATCAAAAAAGCGTATCGTAAGCTCGCGATGCAGTACCATCCCGACCGCAACCGCGATAATCCCGAGACCATCGAAAAATTCAAGGAAGCCACCGAGGCGTATGAGGTACTCTCGAACGATGAGAAGCGGTCAACCTATGATCGCTTCGGGCATGAGGGTCTCGACGCTTCCGGCGGCGCGGGCAATTTTGATCCGCGCAACTTTTCCGGCTTTGAGGACATTTTTGGTTCCTTTGGAAATATTTTTGAAAATCTTTTTGGCGGCGGCGGCAGGCGCGCTTCCGCGACGGGCGCGCGGCATGGGCAGGATCTGCGCTACGATATGGAGATCACGCTCGAGGAGGCCTGCTTCGGCGCGCAAAAACGCGTCGAGATAGATCGCCGCGAGTCCTGCGATACCTGTAACGGTTCCGGCGCTGCCGAAGGATCCAAATCCGAAACCTGCCAGGATTGCGGCGGCAGCGGACAGATCCGCCGGAACCAGGGCTTCTTCAGCATCAGTACCACCTGTCCGAGATGCCGCGGCGAGGGCAGGGTCATCAGCAATCCCTGTACCGCCTGCCGCGGAAGCGGGCAGGTGAAGCGCACCCGCGCTATCCAGGTGCGCATACCGCCGGGCGTGGACGACGACGCGCGCCTCAAGATGTCCGGCGAGGGCGAGGCCGGTATGCGCGGCGGATACAGCGGCGACCTCTATATCGTGCTGCATACAGCGCCGCACCGCCATTTTGAGCGGCACGGCAATGATCTGATCTGCGAAATTCCCATATCCATTACGCAGGCCGCGCTCGGCGCAGAGGTTACTGTGCCGACGCTCGAAGCCAAACAGGTCAAGCTCAAGATCCCTCCGGGAACGCAAAACGAGAGCATCATGCGGATCCGCGGGCAGGGGGCGCAGCACTTAAACCGGGGCGGCAGGGGGGATATGCTCGTGAAGATCGATGTGCGCATTCCCGAATCGCTCACGAGCAAGCAAAAGCAGCTCCTGCGCGATTTCGCGGCGCAAGGTGCGGAGAATGCCGCGCCGGAACCCGCCGATCTCTTCGCGCGGCGCAAGAACCGCTGACACCATGGAAATTGTGCGGATGGGCGTTGTGGGTACGGGGCATATGGGTCAGTACCACGCCAATATTTTTGCCGGCCTTCCCGGTGTGCAGTTTATTGGCGTACACGACGCCGATCCAAACCGCGCCCGCGAAGTCTCCGCCCGTTATGGGGTGCAGTGCTTCGATGATCTCGATCAGCTTTTGGCGCAGGTCGATGCGGTCACGATTGCCGCGCCGACAAATCTGCATTACCAAATTGCGAGCGCGGCGCTGGCGGCGGGCGTGCATGTGCTGGTCGAAAAACCCATGACGCGCACCGCGCGGTATGCCGGGCGTCTGGTGGAACAGGCGGCGGCGAAGGGGCTCATTTTACAAACGGGACACGTGGAGCGCTTTAATGGCGCGATCCGTCAAATCGGGAATATTGTTTCCGCGCCGCATCTCGCGGAGGCGCGTCGGCTTGCCCCCAGAACAGATCGCGCGCAGGACACAGGTGTGGTGCTTGATCTCATGGTACATGACATCGATATTGTGCTGGGGCTGATTGCCTCGCCATTGCAATCGGTGTATGCCGTCGGCAGCGCTGTTTACTCGCCCAGCGCGCATGAAGACGTCGCGACCGCGATTCTCCAGTTTGAGAATGGGTGCGTCGCCAATATCACGGCGAGCCGTGTCACCAATGAAAAGATCCGAACTCTGGCGATCTCGCAGCGCGACGCCTACATATTTCTGGATTACAGCCGTCAGGAAATTGACGTTTACCGCCGCCTGAGTCAGGATTACGCGGTACGAAGCGGGGAGCTTCGCTATTCGGTGGAGTCTACCGTGGAGAGGGTATTTGTGCATAACGTCAATCCGCTCCAGCAGGAACTCATGCACTTTTGCGATTGTGTTCGCGGGAACGCCGTCCCGCTTGTTCGCGGCGAGGATGACGTGAACACGATTGCGCTTACGCGGCGCATACTGCATTGTATACATGGGGATCTCGCGAATGACGATGAAGAGTAGCGCCTGGGCGGGCATGATTCTTTTCGCGTATGACTGCGCGTTGTATCTGCTCTTGCCGTTCTATATTCTCGCCGGCGCGTGTATTGGCATATGGAATCCGGCGGGGTTTCAGCGTTGGTTCGCGCGGCTTGGCTGGGGGTGGGCATTGCGCGAGCTTCCTAAGGAGGCGCTCTGGCTGCACGCGGTTTCGGTTGGGGAGGTCGCGATGAGCGCGATCCTTCTTCCATATATACGCGCCGAGCATGGCAATCGCGCAATCATCCTTTCGTGTACAACGGCAAGCGGTTTTGCGATGGCCAAAAAGAAATTCGGCGCGGACTTTCCGGTTTTTTTCGCGCCGCTCGATACCGCCTGCGTTATCCGGCGCTTCTTTTGCGTTTTGAAACCCAAAGCGCTTGCCGTGGCGGAGATGGAACTCTGGCCGAATCTCTTTAAGTACGCCGGAATATATTCGGTTCCACTGATTATATATAACGCGCGGATGCCCGACGCCGACTGGCGGCGCTATGCGCGTTTCAAAACGCTCTTCGCCCGCGTACTTCTGCCCGTCCGCCTGATCGCCGCGCAGAGCGCCGAAGACGCCAGCCGCTATTGTGATATCGGCGCGGCCATTGATCGCATCCAGCTTGTCGGAAATATCAAATGCGATCTGGATCTGCCGCCCGCGAAGTCTGCGTTTCGCTTTGCCGATGCTGCGCCCGTTATTGTGCTCGCCTCCTCGCATCCGGGAGAAGAGGCGCTTGTGCTTGATGTGTTTGCGCTGCTTGCAGCCGCATCGGTTCGCGCGCGTCTTGTTATCGCGCCGAGGAATATTGCCCGCGCGAAGAGGGTTGCGCGCATGGCCGCGCGAAGAGGGCTGCGCGCTGTTCTCAGAAGCCGATCTCGCGGGAGAGAACCCTTCGATGCGGACGTACTCGTACTGGACAGCATAGGCGAACTCATCGCAGCCTATTCGGCTGCGCGGCTTGTGATCATCGGCGGCTCGTTCACAAAGCGTGTGGGCGGGCATAACCCGCTGGAAGCGGCGGCGGCCGCGCGTCCGATTATTTTTGGGCCGTATATGGCAAATTTCCGCGAGAGCCGCGTCGCCCTTCTTGCCGGAGACGCCGCTCGCGAAATATGCAACAGGGACGATCTCTTGTCCGCAGTGCGCGCGTGGCTCGGCGATCCCCAGCTCGCGAAAGAAACAGGCGAACGCGCCCATGCGGTGCTGAAAAGCCTTCGCGGTGCCGCGAAGCGGACAGCCTTTTTGATCACGAATTACGTGTACCGTAGGTGATCGCGAATTATACGCGGTAATGGACAATAAAGGCAGCGTTCATTTTTTATTTTTTTGTTGGGGAACAGTGATTGCATACCATTGCAGCCTGCGCATTGTAATTAAAATGACAGCGTTCTGCCGTTCTTCGGATGTGCCTAAGCGTCTTGCTGCTGAAAACAGTGTTCCGCAGGCGTGGTTTTTTGTCCTCATTGTCCTTGAGATACGCGGGTAAGAGAGATAGACTATATACATACGGTGTAATTTTATTTTACGGGGGAAAGTATGCGTGTGCGTTTATGGCTTGGGGTATGTGCGCTTTCCCTCTTCTGTTTCGGGGTTGGCTGCGAATCCGTCAATCTCTGGGAAGCGGCTGCGCAAAGCAAGAGCAGTCTCGCGAGTCTCGGAAGTTCATCCGGTGAATCTTCTTCCGACAGCCTCGCGAGTCTGGAAAGCGCATCCGGTGAATCTTCTTCCGACAGCCTCGCGAGTCTGGAAAGCGCATCCGGCGGATCTTCTTCCGACAGCCTCGCGAGTCTGGAAAGCGCATCCGGTGAATCTTCTTCCGGCGGCTCCGCGAGCCAGGAAAGCGCATCCGGTGAATCTTCTTCCGGCGGCCTCGCGAGTCAGGGAAATTCATCCGGCGAATCTTCTTCCGGCGGCTCCGCGAGCAAGGAAAGCGCATCCGGCGGATCTTCTTCCGGCGGCTCCGCGAGTCAGGAAAGCGCATCCGGCGGATCTTCTTCCAGCGGCTCCGCGAACCAGGGAAATTCATCCGGCGGGCAACCGCAACCTCCGGGAAAAATAATTATAACCTTCGACAGCGACGGCGGAACCGATGTAAGTTCACAGCCGATAGACCCAGGCGGCACTGCTTCCAAACCCCCCGACCCAACCAAAACCGGTTGGGAAGAAGGGTTATATTGTGATCCCCCAGAGGAAGCGTGGGAATTTAAAGGGTGGTTTATAAATGATGATGCTACAGAGGCGTTTGATTTTGGTACACCCATAAGCGAACCGCTTACGCTGACGGCTCGGTGGAAATCCGCTGCCATTAAATTTACCGCCACGCAAACCGGGAACAACATTGTTGAAAAAGCTGTCAGCTATGTGAAAGCGAACGTCGGTGAGTACATCCTGTACCTGAGTTCCGATCATATATCCGTAGCGCAGCAGCCTTTGTTTGGTGCCAATGTCAAGCTGACCATACGCGGGATAAGTCCTGTAACCATCCAGGCGTCTGGTCCTGGCCTTTTCACCATAGACGACGGCGCTGAGTTGATTCTGGAGCAAAATGTCACCCTCCGGGGGATGCCCGGCGACAGCACCTTGTCCTTTATACAGGTATTAAAAGGCGGAACCTTTACGATGCAGGGCGGTGCCATCACAGGGCATACAATCGGCAGCAACCAGTATAATGCCCCGGTAAAAGTCGACAGCGGCGGAACCTTCGATATGAGCCGGGGAAGTATTCACGGCAATAAAAATAACAGCACCGGCAAATCGGGCGCCGCAGTTTATGTCGCCTGCGGAGCCGCAGGAACTCCGAATAACACACCGGGCGGAATTTTTAATATGAGCAAAGACGCCGAAATCCGCGATAATATCAGCGGAAGCGGCGTCGATTGTGCAGCGGTCTATCTCGAAGGATCATCAGTTTTCGAAAACGCTGTTTTTATCATGAGCGGCGGCAAGATATACGATAACACGAGCCAATACACTGCGTCCGGAGCTTTCACACCCTGCCCCGCCGATGTGTACGTACAGAACGCCGTTCGCCCCGAACTGTCCGGCAATGCGCACATCGGCGCGTTGATCCTCGATTCCAGCGGGACTGGAGCGAATGCAACCGCCGCCTCCGTTGTGTTGAGTACAGGTTTTACGGGGCTTAGCGGAGAAGTTACAAGTATCCACCTGATCGCGAGTTCAGCGACTGCAACGGGCGGAATACAAGCAGTTAAGGATGCCTGGGACAATAAAAAAGTTATCGCAGGCGAAGGAAGCCATACCCCGAACGCCACTCAGATAGGCAAATTCACCCTGGGCGAATTCCGCGAGCCGTCCGAAGCCGCTCGCATCGAGGACACGCATATATTCTCTTCCGACGATCCGGGAAAAATCGGCACATTGATTCCTGGAACGGTTCTGTCTGGCAACGTGACCTCGACAATATTGCAAAGCACGATACAATCCGCCGTATCCGGTGCGACCATTGTTATCCCTGCGGGGGTGTGTTCTCTCAGTCCTTCGGTCACAATAGATAAGGAAATTATCCTGACCACAAAGCCCGACGCTGTAGTCACCTTTACCCGAGGAGATCACAATTTCTTCACTATTAACAACGGTGGCAATCTTACGCTTCGCGGGGGGTCGGGCGGAATCCTGAAACTGGACGGGAATAATCAAAATCACAACAACCCAGGGATTACGGTTAATAGCGGCGGGCAACTGACTATGAACAGCGGCGCGCAGATCGTGAATTGCAAGAATAACAACATAGTTTCTGGCTACGATAACGCCGGAGGGGTGCATATTAGAGGCGGAGCTACTTTTAATATGTACGACGACGCACTCATCAGCGGCAATACCGCTTACAGTAGCGGCGGCGGGGTGTATTGCAAAGGAACCTTCAATATGTACGGCGGAACCATCAGCAACAATATTGCAAACAATGGTGGTGGCGCGGTGTGCGTGGATGGCAATGACGCCGGCTCTACCGACTTTGAATATAGAGGAATATTCACTATGAACTACGGCATTATCTGCGGGAATAGTTCCACAAGCACCGGGGGTGAATGGTATCAAGGATCCGGCGGCGGGGTATTTGTTCATGGGAAATGCACGTTTACCATGAACGACGGACACATATACGATAACTGGGCTGCTACTCGCGGCGGCGGGGTGTGTATACGAAACGACAGTAATTTTACAAAGAGCGTCGGTGTCATTTACGGTAATGATGTAGGAGAGCCAGACTGGAACAGGGTACCGGAAGACGGCTCTGTGCCCACCGGGGCAGGCGCAGCTGTGTGTTCTGTCCGTGCCGACGATACCATCGAATTATGCCGCGATAGCACCGCCTGGGCAGGAGACAACATGAATAGCGTCATCCTCGGCCCATCCGGCGGCTGGGAATAGCCATAGCAGCATCCGGCGCGGCGTATTTTCAGGGTGGCAAGGAGAACGGAAGCGCGCCCCTGGCGGCGATCACGTTTCGAGCGGCAAGGAGAACGGAAGCGCGCTATTGCGAACCGTGCCCATCGTCATTGCGAACCTTGCGGAGCAAGGTGAAGCAATCCAGGGCTTGTGCGGGGCGAAGCCCCGTGCGGCGATCACGCTTCGGGGTGTCCAAGCCGGACTCTGGACAGGACGCTACGCGCCATGCGCGTATGCAACAAGGATGTTGCTAATATACGTTTATAAATCGTTCTTCCCCTCTGATGTCTCACGCTTTGCGTTAAGCGCTCGGAGTTCCGCGATTAACGCGTCTTTTTCCGCAATTTCTGTAATGTGTGCTGCATCTTTCTCCGCAATTTCTGTAAAATGTGCCGCATCTTTCTCCGCAACTACGGCCTGCCATTTTTCGCGTTCAACTTCGGCGGCATGATCTAATGCTGAAGCTTCATTATGCCGCGCGAGCGAACGCAGGCGCTCCAACTCCTTGAATTCGCCCGTCGCTTTTGTATGGCGGTACGCCTCGATTGCCTGATCCATGAGCGGCACCTCCAACATTTCAATTTGCTGCAAATCTTCTTCTGTTTCCGCCTTGAATAAACTGAGCCACAGCTTTAATTCATCATGCGCGTCCACAATTTCCGGTAGTTTCCGCAATTCATAATAATGCAGACTCATTTTGTCCGTCAACTGGGTATGGCGTGTAACTTCTAAAGCTCGAAACTCTGAGTAAAACTCAGCGCATTCAAACAAATTGAACGCGATAATACTGATAATAATCGTGCGCGGCAGCTCTCTGTATTTATGCCCTTCTCCAAGCGCTGTAGAATACTCTCTTGCCCAATAATAGAGCGACCGCTCGGGATAGTCTCCCTCATCTGCGACTTGTACCTCTAAATCCACGCGCTGTTTGTCAACCGTCATATTGATATCGAGGCGGCAAAATTTGTCCCCGATGACCTCCGGTAATATCTCCGAATTGGTAATGTCAAACTGCTCTATGCTCTCCAGCTGTATATCGAGCAACGCCGCGACGAGTCTTTTCAGTAGATTAGTATACCGGACAAAAAGCATTTTGAACAGCATGTCGTCCGTAAATGAATAATCGAGTTTGGTCATGGTACATTCCTTTCAGGGTAAGCTCCATAATCAAAAACGATGCGCGATGCGCAAAAATTTCATGTATCCGGAGGTTTTCAGGGCGCGCTTGCTATTTTTTTATGAATTTTTTACTTGCGCAATGTATAATTGCGTGTATACTGTAGCTTATGAGAAAGCAGATACAGCATATACCGAATACGGTTTTCCCGCTGGATAGGGGGAAATTTCATCATCCAATTATGCGGATTCTCTTCTCTTCTCTTCTCTTCTCTTCTCTTCTCTTAGCGTAATATTTGCTATTGTATTTTACAAATCCAGCTATAAAATCAGTTATTCAAAATTTATGAACTCGCCATTACACCCGCCTCGATACGCGCGGGGCGTATCGTTTGTTTCCATAGTCGCAAATATTAAAAAAGGAGATGGAACTATGTCTACACCCAATGTATTTTCAGGAAGAAGTTTTATGCTCTGCTGCGGTATCATGTGTATACTCTGCGGACTGGCGGCTTGCAAGAGCGGGCTCGACGATGAGATTGAGAACAACAGTTCGGCAGGCGGAAACGCCGCCAGCATGAGCGCGGACTCAAGCGACACGAGTCATGCTGCCGCAAGCGATGCGTCCCAGACCAGCGCGTCCACAATAAGCGGCGAATCCGGCGCGAGCGGCAGTTCTGCTTCCGGCGGCGCGGGCAGTGCTGCGAGCGATGAGTCACAGGCCAGCACGTCCGTAATAAGCGGCGGAAGCAGCGCGGGCAGTGTTGACTCGGCTGCGAGTCATGCGGCAAGCGACGCTGCGTCCAGTGCGTCCGTAATAAGCAGCAGCATATCCAGCGGCGTATCCGGCGCGAGCAGCAGTTCTGCTTCCGGCGGCGCGTCCAGCGGCGGAAGCAGTGCATCAAACACAAGCAGCAGTTCTGCTTCTGATAGCGCGGCAAGCGACGCTACGTCCAGTGCGTCCACAATAAACAGCGGCGGATCCGGCGCGAGTGGCAGTTCGTCTGCGAGCAATCTGTCCGGCGGGAACAGTTCCGGCAGCAGCGCATCCAGCGCAAGCAGTGCCACTCCGTGGATTGCCCCTGCGTCGCACGTTATGGTATTTATTCCAAGCGGCACGTTTACCATGGGCAGTCCGCCCGATGAGCCGAACAGAGGCGGTGATGAAACGCAACATTCGGTGACGCTCACAAAGGGTTTTTTAATGGGGAAGTACGAAGTCACGCAGGAATTGTATGAAGAGGTAATGGGGAGCAATCCGAGCTATTTCACTATTGAGAATGGCCGTTCTCCGACGGAGGGAGAAGTGCAGGAGCGGCGGCCTGTGGATATGGTAAACTGGTATAGTACGCTTGTGTTCTGTAATAAGTTGAGCGTATTGGAAGGATTAACGTCTGTGTACAGCATAGAGGGGGAGACAGATCCGGCGGAATGGGGTGGCGTACCCATAAGCAATAATATTACATGGAATGGTGTGATCGCGAACTGGAACGCCAATGGGTATCGTTTACCGACCGAAGCGGAATGGGAATATGCCTGTCGTGCGGGGACGACGACTGCGTATAATACGGGGGCGAGCATAAGCGATAATACCGGATGGTACGGCAGCAATAGCGACTATAAAACGCATGAGGTCGGGAAAAAGCCCGCAAACGCCTGGGGTTTGTATGACATGCACGGGAATGTGACTGAATGGGCTTGGGATTGGTTTGGCAGCTACGACACGGATGTAGGCGCAGGGACGGATCCGAAGGGCCCCGCTTCGGGGTCATCCCGCGCCTGTCGTGGTGGGAGCTACAACGATGGTATGCGCTCTGCTTATCGGCTCAACAACTACTACACATACTACGGCGACCCGAGCATCAGACGCGACCATCTTGGCTTCCGTGTGGTGCGCAATAATTAAGCCCTCCAGCGCGCGCTGCGCGCCCCCAAGCGCGTAAGCGCGGCAGCCCCGCGTAACTACTGTGCCATTACCCACCAGCACCCGCAGGGGGTAAAGGCACAAGCCAGGCACTGTACCCCCAGGGCATAAACGCGGGGTGCGTCGCGTTGCCTTGCACACTTCGCGTCCTGCGATCAGGGGCAAGCTTTGCGCGCAATTTAAGTAAAGCAAATCGGTTGTATGTATATTCTCAAAACGAGTGGGGGTAGACGGAGACGCGCAGGCGGCTCCGTCGAGGGGGAGGCTTTTCCTTCCATAAAAACCGACCGTTGCGTTTTTTACAGGAATTGCGCCTGATTGCTTCCCCCTCCTCAATCGGTGGCAATCTTACGCTCCGTGGAGGGCTTGGCGGGATCCTGAAATTGGACGGAATGGATCAACCTCACAACCACCCAGGGATTACGGTTAATAGCGGCGGGCAACTGACTATGAACAGCGACGCGCAGATCGTGAATTGCAAGAATGGCAGTGGAGACGGCGGCGGGGTGCGTGTTGAAGCCAACGCTACTTTTACCATGAATTCCGGCTCGCTCATCATGGGTTGTGCGAGTAACGGCAACGGCGGCGGGGTGTTTGTTGGAGTAGAAGCTACTTTTATTATGAATTCCGACGCGCTCATCGATGGCAATCAAGCTGGCACTGGTAAAGGTGCCGGCGGAGTGTACTGTTATGGCGGAAACTTCACTATGAACGACGGAACTATCAGCAACAATACCGGGAAAAATGCCGGCGGCGGCGTGTGTGTGGATGGCCCTTCGGCAGGGCCTAAAGGAACATTCACTATGCACTACGGCAAGATCTGCGGGAATAGCTCCACACAGGTGACAACAGACCCTGCTAATTACTGGTATCAAGGCGCCGGCGGCGGGGTATTTGTTCACGGAGTATGCACGTTTACCATGAAAGGCGGAAGTATATCCGATAACTGGGCTGCTAACACCGGCGGCGGAGTGTGTATGAGAGCCGACAGTATCTTTACAAAAACCGGCGGAACCATTTACGGTGCGAATGCAGGAACGTCAGACCAGAACAGGGTAGGGGAAAACGGAGAAATAACCGATAAAGGCGCAGCCGTGCATTGTGGAGATAGAAAACGCTGCGAAAACACTGTGGAAAACGGCATGACTACAGACACTGGCTGGGAGTATCCATAACGGTATCCGGCGCGGCATATTTTCGGTGGGCAAGGAAAACGGAAGCGCGCTATTGCGAACCGTGCGGAGCAAGGTGATACCCTTTCGGGCACACGAGCAATCCACTCTGTCGGTAATTGCGACGGCAGAATGTTGCCGCTACTAGTAAGGATGCCGATATCGCGAAGCGAAGCCCCGTGCGGCGATCACGCTTCGGGGCGTCCAAGCCGGGCTAAGGACAGGAAGTTCTATGCGCGTATACCCACAGGGCACAGGTGCGGCACGGATGCCGCTGTACCACACCAAATTATTCGCCTTTCCCCTCTGATATCTCACGCTTTGCGTTAAGCGCTCGAAGTTCCGCGATTAATGCGTCTTTTTCGGCAAGTGCTGTATCTTTCTCCGCAAGCGCTGCGTCTTTCTCTGCAATTTCTGTAAAATGTGCCGCATTTTTTTCGGCAACCACGGCCTGCCATTTTTCGCGCTCAACTTCGGCGGCATGATAAAGCGCGGAGGCTTCATTATGCCGCGCGAGCGAACGCAGGCGTTCCAGTTCCTTGAACTCGCCCGTCGCTTTTGTTTGGCGATACGCCTCGATTGCCTGATCCATGATTGGCACCCCCAGTGCTTGTATCCGCTGCAAATCCTCTTCTGTCTTTGCCTTAAACAAACTGAGCCACAGCTTTAATTCATCGTCCGCGCCTACGGCTTTCGGCAGCTTTGACAACTCAAAATACCGCAGGCTCATCTTGTCTGTCAAGAGAGTATGCCGTGTCGCTTCAAGCGCCTGAAACTCTGAATAAAACTCCGCGCATGGAAACAAATTGAACGCAATAATACTGATAATAATTGTTCGCGGCAGCTCTCTGTACTTATGCCCTTCTCCAAGCGCTGTAGAATACTCACGCGCCCAATAATACAGTGATCTTTCCGGGTAGTCACCCTCGTCCGCAACCTGAATTTCCAGATCCACTCTTTGTCTGTCAACCGTCATATTGATATCGAGGCGGCAAAATTTGTCCCCGATAGCTTCTGGTAATATCTCCGAATTGGTAATATCAAATTGCTCTATGTTCTCCACCCGGATACCGAGCAGCGCCGCGACGAGCCTTTTCAGTAAATCGGGATACCAGACAAAAAGCATTTTGAAAAGCATATCGTCCGTAAATGAATAATCGAGTTTGGTCATGGTACATTCCTTTCAGGGTAAGCTCCATAATCAAAAACGATACGCGACACGCAAAAATTTCATGTATCTGGAGGTTTCAGGGTGCGCTTGCTCTCTTTTTGTGAATTTTTTACTTGCGCAATGTATAATTACGTGTATACTATAACTTATGAAAATGTCGATACAGCATATTCTACATACAGTTTTCCCACCGCCGGATAGAGGGAAATTCCCTCATCCAATTATGCGGCTTCTCTTCTCGTAGCGTAATATTTGCTCTTGTATTTTATAAATCCTGCAATGAAATCAGTTATTCAAAATTTTTAAACTCGCCATTACACCCGCCCCGATACGCGCGGGGCGCTGTATCGTCGTGAATAGTAGAAAAGGAGATGGAACTATGTCCACACCCCACGTATTTTCAGGAAGAAGTTTTATACTCTGCTGCGGTATCATTTGCATATTCTGCGGACTGGCGGCTTGCAAGAGCGGGCTCGACGATGAGATTGAGAACAACAGTTCGGCAGACGGAAACATCGCCAGTCTGAGCGCGGACTCGAGCGACACGAGTCATGCTGCCGTGAGCGATGAATCCCAGGCCAGCGCGTCCGACGGCGGATCCAGCGCGGGCAGCGTTGGCTCGGCTGCGAGTCATGCGGCAAGCGACGCTGCGTCCAG
>JAITCI010000065.1 GCA_031283155.1 Spirochaetota bacterium
TCGGTCAGCGTCCCCGTTTTATCCATGCACAGGAGATCGATATTCGCGAGGCTCTCCACGGCGTTAAAGCGGCTGAAGACCACGCCGCGCCGCGCGAAGGTAATCACGCCAAGCGCGAAGGCCAGCGTCACCACAAGCACAAGCCCCTGCGGGATCAGCGAAGTTACGGAGGCGACGACGTAGCGGAAGGGATCAATGAGCCTGTTGGATACCGGCTGATAGAACAAAAGCAGGAACCCCGCCACCATAAAACACAGGAACATGGATGTGTATACCAGAATATCCATGCGGCGCTCAAGCAGGGTCCGGCGGCTGACGTACTTCCGCGAAAAAGAAACTATCCGCTGAATGTAGGCATTCCGGCCAAGGCGCGTCACGCGCGCGGCAGCCATGCCCGCTATCACAAAGCTCCCGGCGAGAACCTCATCACCGGCCTTTTTCGGGACGTAATCCGATTCGCCCGTGAGCATGGATTCGTCCAGCTCAAGATGCTGCGCGCGGATGACCTCGGCGTCGCCGACAACCCGCTCCCCGGCGGAGAGCAGCAGATAATCATCGAGCACGATTTCGCGCACGGGTACCTCGCGGATCCCGCCGTCGCGAATAACCCTTGTCGTTACCGGATGCTCCACGCGAATCCGCTCAAGCGCGAGCTTTGCGCGGATCTCCTGGAAAATATTGATGACGGTGTTCAGGAGCGCGATCCCGCCGACGGAGAGCACGTCCTTGTACTGCCCGAGCGCAAGCAGCATCGCGAGCAGCGGAAAGATCATCAGGTTGAAAACAGTCCCGATATTTTTCAGGATTATCCAGACGACGCTTCGGGAGGACTTCTCTTCGTAATTATTGACGAGACCGGCGCGGGTGTGCGCGCGCACCTTCTCCGGGGAAAGCCCTTCCAGCCCGTGCGCGAATTGATCATAGCCCGAAACATTCTCGCTCACGATACGTCCTTGCGCTTGCCGCAAAAAGAAAACCGGATCACCGTTTGTCGTCCTTGATCAGATAGGCGAATTTGAGCCGACTCGCCTTGCGGTATTCCTCGAGCCCCTGAAAGAAGGAAAGCGCGATATAGGCGGAAAGGGCGTCCCTGTTCGGAATATCCTGTAGCCGTGAATTTTGCATGAGGTAATGCGTATGCGTCTCGATATCCACGGTGGTGCCTCCGGCCTTCAGGGCGCGCTCAACCGTGGCGCGCTTTTCCGCTATGAGTTCATCCACAACTCTTTTATTTTTCGCCGCCGCGTCGCCCAGCCGCAGATTCCACGCAGCCAAATATTCCTTTTGCGTTTTTCCGTCGGCGAGGAGTGCGTACTGTTCCTCGGCGGATACAGATCGCATATCTTTCGGAATGGACTTTGAGCCGGTTGCCACAAGCTGCCGCCTTTTGTGTTTTTGACACCCTCTTTATTATTACAGAAATTACAGGCTTTCGCAAAACATTCTTTCGGTAAAATACGATATCTGCCATTGATGACGTATCTCTAAAGTATCATTTTTTGTCATTGCGAGGCGTAGCCGAAGCAATCCACTATGACGCTGTTCCGCCTGGATTGCGCCTGTACCCTGTGGGTATCGCCGCTCACGCGGCTCGCAATGGCAAAAACAACACTTTAGGAACCCCTCCTAACACTATATTCATAGATATGCAGAGTTCATGTACCGAAAGCTTTTGGGATACGCTCCCGCGCCCATTTTTTTGCCTCGCCCCGATGTCGAAGATCACCGATTGCGCGATGCGGCGTATCCAGGCGATGCGCGCGAAGCCGGACGTCATTTTTACGGAATTCGTTTCGGCGGCCGGGCTCTGCTCAAAAAAGGGAAGGCCGAATCTCCTGCCCGATCTCGGCTTCGACCCTACAGAGCGCCCGATAGTCGCGCAATTCTTCGGGCGCGTTCCGGAACAATTCTGCGCCGCCGCCGCCCTCGCGCGGGATCTCGGCTTTGACGGCGTGGACATTAATCTGGGCTGCCCCGACAAATCGGTTCTGAAGCAGGGTTCCGGATCGGGGCTTATCCGCGAACCCGGTCTTGTGGCGGAGATCGTGCTGGCCGCGAAGGAGAGCGGGCTGCCGGTTTCGGTCAAAACCAGAACGGGCTACAGCCATGAAATTGTGGACGAGTGGATCCCGCAGCTTGCCGCGATGCGCCCCGCCGCCATCACCCTGCATGGCCGCACGCGGCGGGAGCGCTTTCAGGGGAGCGCAAACTGGGAGCATATCGCGCGCGCCGCCCGCATCGTCCGGGCAACCGGGATCCCGTTCATCGGCAATGGCGACGTTACGAGCCGTGCCGACGCGATGGCGAAGGCGGAGGCGTATGGGGTTGACGGCATTATGATTGGCCGCGCGGCTATCGGCAATCCCTGGGTCTTTCATCCAACACAAACCAAAAGCGCGCTCCCGCAGCGAGAACTCTTTGAAACAGTGATGGAACACGCTGGTTTCTACGAAAAATTATATCCGCGCATAAAAAGTTTTCCGGGCATTCGCAAGCACCTGCATCATTACGTCGCTGATTTTAACGGCGCGAGAGCCTTGCGGGCGGCATTGGTGCGCGCGAATACCGCAGACGAGGTGCGGGCAATCATTGAGGCGCATCTTGAGGGAATTGAGCGGGAATAATCACGCGCGCGCGGACGTTTCTTCGATGCGAGTCGCGTTTTTTGTTCTGCGCACAATAATGAGCGGATGCCCCGCGAGACCCAGTTCCCGCAATACGCACGAGAGCGCGGCATGGATCGCACGCGCGTCATCCATATTCCGCGCCACCAGATAGAACGCGCCCCCGCCGCCGGCACCGCTCACCTTGCCGCCCATCGCGCCCGCCGCGCGGCCATGCGCGAGCACACGGCGGAGGATATCATTGCTGAGCCCCAGCGCGTGTAACTCCTGATCGGCCGCGTCCGCGAGACGCCCTATCGAGGCCGCGAAATCCTGCGGCGAATTTCCCTCAACGCCGCTTTGCCCCAGCACGTCGAGCGCCTCATGCGCGATCTCCCCCAAACGTGCGATTGAAAATTCGGCAGCCGGATCCCGAGCAGCCAGGCGCTCGGAGAGTCCCGCGATATGCCGCTTCGCGTCGCCATCGCGCGGGACAGCGCCCACAACCAGAATCAGATCGCCCGCCTCTACTCCGCAGTGCCTCGGGAGCGCGCCCGGTTTGCCGTCAAAATGGAAACCGTGCATCTGTCCCAAAAGCGAGATACCGGTATCGATTCCCGAGGCCATTCCGTGGAAGAGATGCTCCGCGCGGTTCGCGAGCGCCCAGAGGCGATCCAGATCCGCCGCGCGCGCGCCCGGGAAAAAGCGCTTCGTGAGCATGATGAGAATGGCTTTCACAAACGCGACGCAGAGCGCGGCAGACGAGCCAAAGCCCAGCCCCTGCGGGATATTGGATTCGATGGCGAGATTATAGGCCTTTCGGCTCAAGACAGGAAAAAGCTCAAACATGAGCTTGACGAGATCCCAAAGCCTGGAACGATCATCCTCGGCGAGAAAGGGAAGATTCCAGCCGCTTGCGGATCTCTCCTCGCGTATCGTAACGCGCGTATACCAGGGCAAAGACATCCCGACTGCGGGATAGCCGTATAACGCGGCATGTTCCCCGAAGAGGAGCAGCTTTCCCGGACTTTCCGCACTGCCTGCGCTCAATGCCACTGGACGCCCTCATGCGCGATCTCTCCGCCTTCAATACAATCCGGAGCGGAATATGATGAAGTATAGGCAGACTGGGTTCTGAAAGCAAACGCGAGTTCATCCCCCGCCCCGCTTGCCTTGGCGGCATAGCCCATTTCGCGCAGAGCCGCAAGCCGCGCGCCGAGTGTGTTTTCTCCGGATTCGGGATCGCGCCCGAGTTCGCGCCCGATATACAGCCCGCAATCCCGTGCCGCCTCGAGCGCCCCGGCAAAAACAGATACGGGCTTTGCCTTCCGAATGGCGCGGGCAAGAGCCAGGCTTGCACGGTTAGACGCCCGCAAAAATTCATTCATCTCGCGCGGATGCTGCGCGCACCATGCGGAAAAGCTCTGCGCCGCCTCCCCGGAACGCGCGGCCTCTGTTCCATGCGCAAGATATAATGGATGCGGAAGCCCTGCCATCGGAAGCGCCTTCCAGTTTGGCCGCTTCCCTCCAGTAAAGAGTCCCAGCCCGCCGAAAGTAGAAGCGTACACGTCATACCCGCTCCCGCCGCCCTGATAGAGCCGATGCGCCGCCAGCGCGAACCGCGCGATGCGCTCCCGGCCCTCCTGTCGGCTGCGCTTCTCCAAAGCGCCGAGCCGCGAAAGCATGGCCGTTACCAGCGCAACCACCAACGCCGCGCTGGATCCATACCCGAGCTTCCTGCCGCCTGACGCATAAAAATCTTCGGAATCGGCATGGAGCGCATAGAAAAAACGGCTGTCTATTTTATGGATGTTGTATTCCTTCGCCAAAACCTTAAAGACCGCGCGGATGAGGCGCTTGCCGTTGAGGCTGCGCCCTCCCGCGCTCCCCCGGAAAGAAAAGGCCGGGGCGGGCTCGATACAAAGACGCAGCGTCTTGTGCAGCGCCAATGCCACGCCGCGCCCGCCGGGCAGGGTGACGGCATACTCGCCCGAAAGAAGAAGATTGCCGGGAACCAAAACCTCGCGTATCATGGCAGTAAATCTATTGAAGACTTGCCCATGCGCGCTCTCTTTCCGCTATAGGCGCGCAGCCCGGAAAACAGAGGTGCATACGTTGGCTATCGCGCGCGAATCGATTAGGATACACGAAAAGGGCGAGGGCTTCGTACTGCTCATCGACGGAAAGATGCTCTCCTCGCCGGGCGGTGTCCCGATTGTGCTGCAATCGCGGCGGCTCATGCGCGCCCTTGCGGCGGAACTCGCGGCCTACGAAGACATTGACGTCTCGCGGCCAAATATCTATTGCCTCGCGTCCACGCAGGTTGACTTTATAGATAAGGGCATGGGCATCCAGCCAGAACACGTCGCGCGGATAGTTCTGCTTGACCCGTCGCTGAAGGCGGTACCTCCGGCAAGCATGGACGTCCTCTCTCCGGTGATCGAGATTGTGGACGCATATTTGCACGCGCATGGACTCGCGCACCCGCGTATCCCCGCGCTTCCGGAAGAAGCAATCGAAAAATGGCTCGGCGATTCGGACACGCAGACGAAGCAAAACATCGAGGGAATACTCCGCCTCGCCTGCGATATCTTTGGCGGCATAAGCGCCGCGGAACATACCGTGCTTATCAACGCCGGCAAGGTGCATCGCTCATTTCTGCCTGGCCTGATGCTCGCAAAGGGAGCGATCTCCCCGGCGGAATACGCTGCGGCCATTATGGCTACATTGCACGTACATCCGCTTGCCTGGAAGAACATCGGTACCGATCAGTTCCGTGCGGCCTTCGAGGAGGTTCGCCTGCAGGCCGACAGTATGCGGTTCTTTATTGAGGAAAGCGCGTAAACAACTTTATGGACCCCTCGCAGGAGCGTATTTTACCCTACGGGCGCTACAGTATCGGGACAGCCGCTTTGCGCGCTCCGCGACGCCCTGTTCTAGTATTTTTTACCGGCAAGCATTTTGCCGTATTGCATATCGGCTTTCTTCACATGCTCCACGATCCAGTCGCTTAAAAATTGAACCAGCTGGATAGAAAGAACCAATTTCCCGGCTGTAAATTCCTTTTGGAAAGCGACCACTTTCTCCACGAAGGTCTGGTGCATGAGCTTATGCGGCGCAAGCTGCGGATAATTATTTCGTGTCAGGAAAGCTTCTTCATGCGTGAAATGCGTTTGGGTATATGTCACAAGCTCGTTCAGGATATGTTCTGTTCCTTCTCTGCCCCTGCCTTCCTTCATTGCGGTATGCAGCTCGTTGATTAGTTTCACAAGCACCTTATGCTCTTCGTCGACTTCGGGAATTTTGACGCTGAGTGAATCATCCCATGTCAATAACGCCATACGGTACCTCACTGGATTGTCTGAGCAGTATAAAACAATGTGCGAACTTGTACAACATTGTTTTTCGAAAATCAGCGAATTCAACGTACACGCCCAAAGCGATAAGGCACCTGCCCGACAAGTTCAAAAATCGGTGTTTTTCTCCATACGGCTGAGGGCGCGCGAGCGCCGCCGGTACTTTTTTTATGGAGGGTTATATGAAGGGGAATACAGGATCCAGCGTCGCTGCGGATCCCAGGGCGGCAGGGAGAGAGGCCGCTGATAAAGCAAAGAGGGGACTTGCGGACATTAAGGCTGCGTTTGTCTACTCAAGCGCCGCCTATAATCAGGGCGCGCTGCTTAGGGGCATAGCCGAGGGATTGCCCGGGGTTCCGGTTATCGGGAATACATCATTTACGGGAGTGATCACCCCCGAAGGGTTTATCACCGGGAAGAATGGCTTTGTGGGCGTTATGGCTCTGGGCGGAAATGACGTCACTGTGGGCGTGGCGGGCAAACCCAAAAGCTGCGACGCGCGCGCGACAGGCAGGGAGGTTGCGCGGGAAGCTCTGAAAAAAGCGCGCAGAAGCAGCGCGCCGGACTATTTCTATATGGCCGCCTCTCCGGGGGAAGAGGAGTTTTATCTGAAGGGCATCACCGACGTGATCGGCAGGGTACCGTGTTTCGGGGGCAGCGCCGCGGATAATTTTATCGCTGGCGAATGGAAACTCTTTGCGGAACAGCAGGTCTTCGCAAACGGCGTCGCCGTCGCTTTCTTCTATGCGGACAAACCCATAACCAATATGTATACCGGCGCATACAGGGAAACCGGCGACGTGGGGATCATCACCAAGGTACGGGACAACAGAACGCTCGCGGAGATAGACGGGGTTCCGGCGCTTATGAAATACGCGGAGTGGGCGGAGGTTGATCCGGAAACACTCAAGGGTACCAAGCTATTGGCGCATACCATCACCTCGCCGCTGGGCATAAAGGACAGGCTGGGGGATCTCATCGCCATCCGCCATCCCATGAGCGGCAATAACGATTACTCCATGACCATAGGCGCGAATGTTGCGGAAAGGACTGCGGTGATCCGCATGCAGGGAACAACGGAAGAACTGATTGTGTCGGCCTCAAAAACTCTGGACACACTCAAAACCCGGATGCGGGCGGCGCCTGCGGCATTCCATCTGGTACACTGCGGCGGACGCCGCGCGGGCATAGGCGGACGGATCGAGGAAGTGGTGATGGGGGTTCGGAAAGCGGCGGGCGGCGTTCCCTTTATCATGGAATTTACCTTCGGCGAATACGGCTTCGTGGACGATGGAAACAATACCACAGGCGGGCTGATGCTGTCGTACACAGGCTTCGCCCAATAAAGGAAAAGAAATATGAAAATGATCATTGGCGGAGAAGCGGTTGACGCTTCCGACGGAACAGCTATTCCTGTCGTCAATCCGGCGACGGGAAAAATTATCGATACGATCCCCTCGGCAACCGAGGGCGACGTCCATATAGCGGTGGAGAAGGCAAAGCAGGGGCAGAAGATCTGGGCGCGGGTTCCGGCGCATGAACGGGGCGATATCCTCCTCAGATTTGTCGCCCTTGTGGAAGAAAACAGGGAGAAGCTGGCCAGGATGCTTTCCGATGAAACCGGAAAGACCATTACCGAGGCGCGTGCGGAAATCGCGAACATCCCCATAAGTTTCCGGAGCTTTGTCGAAAAGGCGAAGCATCTCTACGGAGAGGTTATCCCGAATGGACTGGAAAAGAATCAGGAGCGCCACGTGCTGCTCACAGTGCGGGAACCCGTTGGGGTTGTGGCCTGCGTGATCCCCTTTAATTTTCCCTGCGATCTCTTTGATCAGAAGGTAGCGCCCGCATTGCTTGCGGGGAATGCCGCGATTGTGAAGCCCTCGACGGATAACCCGCTGACCCTCTGTATGCTCGTTGAATTGCTGGTCAAAGCGGGAGTACCCGGCGGCGCGATCCAGATCCTGACCGGCAGGGGCTTCCTGGTGGGAAACTGGCTCTGCCGGCACCCCGGGGTACACGCCATCACCTTCACCGGTTCCACCGAGGTAGGAATAGAAACCTACAAAAACGCGGCAGGCCATCTTGCGCACGCCGCGCTGGAGCTTGGCGGCAATGACGCCTTCATCGTATGGAAGGACGCGGATCTGGCGCTTGCGGTCGAGGAGACAATCTGGGGACGGATGTATAACACCGGTCAGGTATGCTGCGCCTCGAAGCGCTTCCTGATCCACAGCAGTCTCAAAGAGGCCTATACCAAAAGGCTGGTGGAGCGAATCAAAAAGATCAGGCCGGGGGATCCTGCGGACGATACCGCCCAACTCGGCTGCCTCATAAACGAAAAGGCCGCCATGGACGTTGAGCGGCAGGTGAAACTCACCGTTTCCCAGGGCGGCAGGATCATTCTGGGCGGCAAACGAAGCGGCGCTTTCTATGAACCCACAGTCATCACGGACGTGCCGAAAACCGCAGACGTCGCAAGGGACATGGAAATCTTCGGGCCTGTGGTGCCGATCATCTCCTTCGATACCCTGGAAGAAGCGGTGGAAATCGCGAACGCCTCGAGGTTCGGGCTCTGCGGCTGCATCTTTACGGCGGACATAAAAACCGCATGGAAAACAGCGGCGCAGCTTGAGTGCGGCGGGGTGATCATCAACGGCGCGAGCTTCTTCCGCAGCTTTGAGATGCCCTTCGGGGGGTACAAATATTCCGGCATCGGAACCGAGGGGGTCATGTCGAGCTTCGACGAGGTAACGCGCACAAAGACGATTGTGCTGAAAAATATTGTGTAGCGCTGAAAGGCAGAGAGTAGAGAGCAGAAAGCAGAAAGCAGGGCAGGTGGAGGCAAGTTTCGCAATTCCTTTAAGTAAAGTGCTTTTGCCCTGCAATCTGCGACCGAGCCTCCCCCCATGCCGGAACCTGCCCGCAGGATGCGATGCACCCCGCCTAGTGCCTGGCTTGTGCCATTACCCCTTTACACCCCCTGTGGGTGCCAGGCGGCAAGGGTAATGGCACGGTATTTACGCGGGGCTGCGAGCGTTTCCGGCACCCCCCACTCGTTTACAGCTACCCCATCGTCCAAAGCCGCGCAGTCCTTCCGCAAAAAAATTTGATCTTGCTAGCATAATATGCTACTATTCAGCTAGCATATATTAGGAGGAAAGATATGCTGACGATACGGAATCTCGACCCCCAGGTGGATAAGGCCTTACGCGCGAAAGCGCAGTTCGAGGGAAAAAGCATGAATACGGTCGTCCTGGAGATTTTGCGCGCGGGACTCGTTTCTGAACGCGAGCGGCGCTTCCATGACCTGGATGCGCTGGCGGGTTCCTGGTCTCCGGTGGAGGCGGGTCAGTTCGACGCGGCAATCGCAGGCTTTGCTGCCATCGATACAGAACTTTGGGAGTGAAACTCCTGCTGGATACTTCCGCGTACAGCGCTTTTTTTCGCGGCGACCCCAGGATAGTGCCGCTTGTCCAGAGCGCGCGGGAGATTCTTTTGCCCAGTATTGTTTTGGGCGAACTCTTTGCCGGTTTTGCTCTTGGAAACCGCGAGGAGAAGAACCTCGCCGAACTGGAGCAATTCCTGAGTTCGCCGCGCGTCCGCGTTGTGTATGTTATGGAAGAGAGCGCCCGCTGGTACAGCCAGATTTATCAGGAGCTTCGGGCGGCGGGTACGCCTGTCCCGACCAACGATCTTTGGATCGCCGCTGTAACGCGGGAGCATGGCGCGGCGCTTGCCAGTCTTGACGCGCACTTTGCCCATATTGCCGGTCTGCGTCTTCTGCCCAGGCAGGGGGAGCGCAGGAGCCGCGAATAATGAGTAGAGAGTACCTCCACTTACTTGCACGAATGCAACAAAAAACTTCAAAAAGGGTTTTTACTGCAAACGCGCGGCTTTTGGTTTTGTCTTTTACCCCCAATTATTGTTCTTGCTTTTTTATTCGATCTTTCCTTTCACGTTATAGCGCACACCGTGACGGGCGCTACAGCATCGTGGCCAAAATGCTTTTTGCTTTTTAGCCCCCGCGCGCGAGCAAAATACTTTTTCAGAAACATAGCGCCCCCCGAAAAATTAAAAATACATGAACCAGGGAAGTTACCGGCTCGTCCATGCGTACATACTACGCCTTATTGTGAATTCACTGTGGATTTGACTCTTCAGGATACAACTCATCAAATGTTCCATTGCGCTGAATCGGAAGAACAAACTGACCCGTAGCATTTATGGTCAGCATATATACATCCCCTGCCTGAA
>JAITCI010000074.1 GCA_031283155.1 Spirochaetota bacterium
GGTAAGTATCGGCCTTTCCGCCTGAGTGATTTGTTTGGAAACGCTACACGAGGGAAAAGACTCAAAAGCCTTGACAGAATTGACGGCAGTCTCCCATTCGTAACAGCAGGAGAACGGGATACCGGGATTTCTGCTTTTATCGGAAATAGCGTAGAAGTATTTCAGGCAAACACAATCACCATAGATATGTTTGGTTCGGCAAAATACAGAAATTACTGCTATGGCGCAGACGACCATATCGCTGTTGTGCATACTGAAAATGTGGAGAAAAACGCGGTTGTTTTTATTACAGCCGCGATTCACAAGGCGTCATATAATAGCTTGTGGGATTATTCAAACAACTTTTACCCAAAAGACGCCGATGCATTGGTGGTAAGTTTGCCTGTCGATAAAAACGGTAATCCTGACTACAGGTATATGTCTGCATTTATCCGCATACAGCAGAAACTCGCTATCAAAAATGTGGTTGAATGGAAAGATCGCGAACTGATGGCGTATAATGCTGTTGTAACAGGGTAAACGCGGCTGGTAAAGAAGGGGGGGGGCGAGGCGGCCGAGGCGCGGGGGAAGTGCCCCGCACTCACTCCGGCGTAATGCGCAGCGTATACGGAATCTCGCCGAGCCAGGTGTTCAGGAGTACCTTCGCGCGAAACTCAAAGGGCAGATCGCCGCCGCCTGCCAATAATTGCAGGATACTCCGCCCGATGTTTTCGGTGTCAAGCCGCGCGCTGACCGAGCGGCGGATGCTGGTGCCCGCATTCAGCGTAAACCCCTGTACCTCCGCAACCGCGATCTCGCGGTCATGCAGGCATATCCCGATATCCATATTCTCCACAAATATGGCGCGCTTCTCCGGATTCGTGATCTCAAGGTCAAGATGCGCGCTCGGTTTTGCGGCGAAAGAGACCACCCCGAGGATCTGCTCAAAGATCGATCCCGAGTCGATCCGGGGCAGATCCAGATCGGCGTCGAGGATGCGGTAACGGCAGTTCAGGAGTTTGAGCTTGCTGTCCGTTTGCGCCGCAACCTGCACCCCCACTGTAACAACGCATATTGCCAGCGCAAAGATCGTGCATTTCACCGCAAACGCGGGCATGGGCTGGATAACGTTTTTCAAATTGAAATGTGGCGCGAGCCTGAACGCAAAATCTGTTCCCATGACGACCCCAAACGAGCGAAAGAGGGCGCTCACGCCAAACAGAATCAAAAAGGCTGCGCCCGCCCAATCGATACGCGAGAGCAGGAAGAGCAGCAAAAACGGCCCGATGGAAGAGGTATACACAAACAGCATAAACTGCGCGGGGCGCTTCCAGGCGATACGGAAGATATGCGCGTAACTTACGCCCCTCGGCAATGCGGCATAGCTCAGATTATAGAGCGCGTAGATAAATGGCGTGAACACCCAAAACGCGAATTCGGCCAGGCCGCGCGGGATGATCCCGTACTGCGGCAGCAGAAAGAGCATCGCTGTCCAGAGGATGTTGCAGGCAAGCATCAGCAGATCCTGGCTTAACCCAAAAGCCGCCGACGCGGATCTCTCCGGCAGCCGGTGTTCCGCATCCTGCCGGAGCAAGAGCGCGTTCTCGATCGCCGCCGAAAGTTTTGTGTTGAAGAGCCCGGTAAAGATGGTCGCGAAATTGAGCGCGAATTGCCAGGCGAGATAGAGCATCAGCGGGCGGCACATATCGAGGAGAGAATTTTCGCCCCGCGCGCGCAGCGAACTCGGAACGAGGTTGACGAGATCCCCGAAGATGGTATAGATCACGCGATCAAAGAGGTAGTAGTGCAATACCTTTTCCACGAGAATCGCCGCAGCGACGAAAAAAATTATATCGGTCAAAAAGGTGAAAAACGCGCAGCCCGGGGGTTTGCGCAGGGCGATCAGGAGATCTTTCATCGGAGAATCCTTTCTCCACCCGCGCCGTTCGCGCTATGGCAGTCACCAGTGTTTTCTGAAGTATACAACAAACAGTATACAACAAAAATTCAGTTTTGCAGACGGGCAAAAACAGTATCACAAAGACAGGATGCCGTGTCCCGTGTTGCAAGTCAGCGCCTGCGCCATGAGTTCCGCAAAGTCTGTTGTTCTGAGCCGGGCATGGTCAACCAGCAAAAATAACAGAACCCGGATATTCCGCCAATATGGCGTCGGACGTAAGAAGCGGTATGCCTTCGGATATAGCCTGGGCGAGCAGGATTCGATCAAAAGGGTCTTTGTGCAGATCCGGTAATGTGGATACAAGAAGCGTGTGCCGCGCGGTTACAGGCAGCTCTTCGTATCCTGCGCCCAGCAGTCCGCTGTACAGGGAAACCGGATCAACCATAAAATCCGCGCGGTGAAGTCCGCATTTGATAACAATTTCCCATATACTGGCCGAACTGAATACGGGCGTGTTTGCCGTATCTTCGATATAACCGGCGGCCTTTTGCGGTACACAATCCGCCGCTGCCGCCAGAAGAATATGCGTGTCGAGCAGGATCCTCATGCCTTTCCCTCAAACAGGGCGGATATTTCTTCGCTGCCCAGGCTGTCAAAGTCTGTGGGCACCGATATCCGCCCTTTCATGAAGCCAATCCGGCGGGGAGGCGCGGGGGCTGTATATGGATTGACGATCACGAGCGGTCGACCGGCTTTCGCGATTATAAACGATTCCCCCGCTGCGGCTTTCTCGATAAGCGCAGAGAGATGGGTTTTTGCGGCATGTATATTGACTTGCTCCATGAGAGGTATGCCTCCTTGTGCTATAAACTAAGTTTACCGGACTAAAGCCATATTGCAATAAAAATATCGCTTTGCCAGGACGCCCGAATTTTCCGAAAAATCTTTCGCTTTTTGCGTACATATATCAGAATCTGGAACGATGCGCGCGTATTATAAACTGAATACCGAACGGAGGCAGGGTTTGAGCGTTTCCTTATGTATACACAGAGCCGCGCGCGAAATAGGCGGTAATTGTATCGAGCTGAAAATCGCCGCAGACGAGCGTATACTGCTGGACGCCGGGCTGCCGCTAGTACATGGAGGTAATGTCCCGAGCTGCGACATGGATGTCGCAAGTATACCCTTTCGGGCACAAGCGCGAGGGCTGGTAAACGGCGAACAGTCGTCAGTTCCCGCGAGTTTGGATATCGCGCAGCCTGTTGCGGGCGTCCTTATTTCTCATGCGCATCAGGATCACGCAGGCCTGCTGGAAGCACTGCCGAAAGACTGGCCTGTGTATTGCGGCAAGGCCACAGAAAGACTGCTCCAACTGGGCGCGGCGCTTGGCAATACGTCTCTTCGGCAAACCTGCTTTCATTGGGAAAGCGGAAAAGCAATAGCCATTGGATCGTTTATAATAACGCCGTACCTCATCGACCATTCTGCTTTTGACGCCTATATGCTGCGTGTTGATATCGAGGGCAAAACCATTGTGTATACCGGCGATTTTCGCGCACACGGCAGAAAGGCAAAACTTACCGAAGCCATTATGCGAAACCCTCCCGAATATGTGGACGCCTTGATTATGGAAGGCACAAATCTGACGATGGACGCTGCGGCCAAGCCAGCCTTTACTGAGGCCGAAATCGAGGAGCAATTTGTCCGCCTGTTCAGGGAATGCGCGGGGCGCGTTTTTGTCAGTTGGGCTTCCACGAATATTGATCGTACTGTCACTCTGTACCGAGCCTGCAAAAAGAGCGGGCGGTTGCTGGTACTCGACCTGTATTGTATGCTGGTGCTGATGCGCCTGAAGGAATTTGCGCGGCTTCCTCAGCCAGAATGGGAAGATGGCGTTATGCGGGCTGTGGTGACGCCCAAAATGATGCGCCTTATGGATCGGCTTGGAGAATTTGAACTTATCGAATACCTCAAGCGGCACCAGGCGGCCATGAGCGCCAGGAAGCTGGAGCAAGCACAAACCGCGCCCGGTTTGGTGATTATGGCGCGCGGCGGTCTTGTGGACGATTACCGGAGAAAGGGTGTTCGACCCACGGAAAAGGATACCTGGGCGTGGTCTATGTGGGACGGCTATCTGGAGGATGAGTCAACACTTTCCATGAGGGAATTTTTTACGCCGTGCCAGAAGATCTGCATCCATACGAGCGGCCATGCCTCGCCCGCCGTCCTCAAGCGCTTTGCCGAAAACCATGCGGGCAAAAAAGGTGATTCCCGTACATGGCGCGCACTGGGAGGAATATAGGGGTGATTTCCCGGCGCTCACGCCGCTTCGCGATGGGCAGTGGCTGGATATATAAAAATTTAATCAGGAGGAAAAGGGTATGAGTTTTAAGAGATTGCCAGATACACAAATGGATATCTTGATTTTGGAATTGCAGAGGCAGCCGCTCTTTAAGGAGCGCCTTGATCAAGATTGTAAAAAAGGCGAAGTTTTTCCGGCTATTCGCAAAGAGGGCGTGGTTTTTTATTACCGGGGAGGTGCCCTTTTTAAATTTGAAAAAAGAAGAGAGGGCTGCGTCTTCAGCACCAATCTGAAATACGCCTCGGTTCTGAGAAGTAAAAAGGACGGTTCAGCGACAAAATCGGATCGCAAAAGGGGATACAGCGATTATGTAACAGAAGAGGATATCAAGGATCTCGAGCCAATTACGAATTTTTACGGCAAGGAAGAGTACAAGAGAATTAAAGAAAACTGTGGAAATTATTTCAGCAAGAAAGAAAGAGCCGGCGTTGCCAAATTGTGCCGTGAATTTTCATGTGTGCGAGCTACTGCGCGCACCGATATATCGGTTCTTGATATTGAAATCGCGTTTGAGATCGACAAGGATATTGACAAGGAATTTAAGGATATTGACAAAGAGTCTATTGCCGGTGAAACCAGGCGTACAAAAGGCGGCCCCCGGATTGATTTTGTGCTTATGAATAAAAAAGGTGTTTTACGTTTTTTTGAGGCGAAACTCTACTATAATCCTGAGTTGTCATATACCTCACGTTTGGGTTATTGCCCGTTACTGAAGCAATTAGATAGATATGATGAGTACATCAAGAAACACAAGAGCATCATTATAGAGGCATACAAAAAGGATGTTAAGAATATAAACAAAATATTTAAAACCTCTTTGCCAGAGCCAAAAGAGATTGATCCAAAAGTCCGCGCGCTTGTTTTTGGTATTGGAAAAGAGGAACCCAAAATAGAAGAAGAAAAAATTCTTAATGGCCAGCACAGCGAGCGCGACAGAAGTTTTCTTCGTGATCGATTCTGTAACATAGGCAGTATCAATACCAAGAAAGGCGATGTATTGGAAAAACTTCGCTTCTGATAATGAAGAAAAGCTCCGGTAATTATGCGCGCAGTTTTGTATAGTGGGGGTGCCGGAGGCTCTGAAAGAGCCGAAGGCAGGGGGAGCGTGTGCCGCCAAATTGTCGGCAAATTCGATACATATTCAGTGATCGCCTCCTGCTCCCCCTTCTCTGGCTCTTGTATAATTCACGTCCATCGCGTCTCCGAAAATTCAGTTTTGCAGACGGGCAAAAGCCGCGTACCGCGATCCCGCCCGCGCCATGAGTTCCGCATGGGTTCCGCTCTCCGCGATGCGCCCATCGTCCAGCACGATAACGCGATCCGCCTTGCGCACGGTTGAAAGCCGGTGCGCGATGATGATCGTCGTCTGGCGTTTCAATACGCCGTCGAGCGCCTTTTGTATGAGCTTTTCGCTCTCGGCGTCGAGCGCGCTTGTCGCCTCATCGAGAATCAGGATGCGCGGCCTGCGCACAAAAACACGCGCGAGCGCAAGGCGCTGCTTTTGCCCGCCGGAGAGAAGCTGCCCGCGTTCGCCGATGCGGGAGTGGTATTTTTTCGGGAGGCGCTCAATAAATTCGTCCGCAAACGCAAGCCGCGCGGCTTCGATAACCTCCGCATCGCTCGCCTCCGGCCGCCCATAGAGAATATTCTCGCGCGCGGTTCCCGCGAAGAGAAAGTTTTCCTGCGGAACATAGCCAATCTGTTCGCGCAGCGACGCGAGCGACACGCGCGCAATATCGTGCCCGTCGATCAGGATGTTTCCCTGCTGCGGATGGTACAGGCGCGCGATGAGGTTCACGAGCGTTGTTTTTCCGCAGCCCGACGCGCCCACGATGGCGAGCGTTTCGCCCGCAGCAATCCGAAGCGTTATATCGCGCAAAACCGGCGTACCTGTCTGATAATAAAACGAGACCCCGCGAAATTCCACATCGCCCCGCACCGGCGGCAGCGGCGGAAGATCCGCCGTATCGTCTTCTATGGGTTCGTCCAGGATCTCAAAAACGCGCGCGGTACTCGCCGCCGCCTTTTTGTACTGAAGCACAATATTGGTGACGGCGTTTAAGGGCTGCGCGAGGATCGCGAGGTAGAGCACAAAGGCAACAAGTTCGCTGGGCTGCATGGTTCCATCGGTAATGAACATCACCCCGGAGCCCACAATAATAAACGCCGCCATAAAACTCAGGAATTCATTTACGGGCGGCCCCAGCGCGTCCAGGCGTATCATCCTGCGCGAGAGCTTCAGATAATGCGTGATCGCGCGGCTGTACCGCCTGCGGTGGTAGTCCTCGCGATGAAAGAGCTTGACTGCGTCGATGGCAAAAAGCGATTCCTGCATACGAACCACCGCCGCCGCCATTTTGCCCTGCACCCGTTTTGCGACCCGCCGGATGCGGTTGCCGAAGAACTGCATCGAAAGCGCTATCAATATCCCGACCGCCAGCAGCTCCAGCGTGAAGATCCAGTTTTTCAAAAAAAGCATCACCGCGCCCAGAAGCACCACGAGCGGATCTTTTATTATGGAAGAAAGGTTCTGCGTGAGGAACTGGCGGATAACGGCGATATCGTTTGTCGCGCGCGAAACCAGCGCGCCCATTTCGTTTTTCCGGAAAAATGCCATCGGAAGGAGCAGGATCTTGTCATGCAGCGCGCGCTGCAGATCCGCCGAAGTATAATACCCCAGGCTGTCCATGGTGAAGCGCCGCAAAAAATCGCTTACCTCTTTCACGGCAATGATAATAAATGCGAGGAGCGCAAAAAACGGGAGCGCGTCAAATTGTTTTGTTTCGAGCGCGCCCACCAGATACTGCCCCCACTCCGCCGGCGCAAGCGTGGCCGCCGCATTCACGAGAATGCACAACGCGGCTGTCCAAAAAAGGCGCGTATGCGCCGCGACAGCGCGCGCAAGCCTCCGGATTTCCGTTTTTCCCGCTGATTTCATGCTGAATAAAATACGATTTTTTGGGGGAGCGGCAGCGGGTTGCCATTTAGTTTTTCTTACTTGCCGACAAGTTGGCGGCATATGCTCCCCTAACTGCCAGGAGGGCAGTACCCCGCGTTTATGCCCTGTGGGTACGCGCCAGGATGGCGAACGGCGCGGGGCAGCGGAGCCGCTTCTGCGTCTCCGGCGACCCCCAGTTGTTTCAAAACCATCCGCGCGTACTTTGGAGTATACTTTACGTGTAATAGACAAGAGCCAATCCACATGATATACTCAGGACATATTGCTGCTGGAGAATAAATTTGGATTTTTCAGAATTAAAATCGCTCATAAAAGATGAATCTAAAAAAGGGACATTTATCCTTTCAACTGATTTAATACAGAAAATCGTTGATAGCCTTAAATAAAGAAGAAATTATCCCCATTATTACAGAAATAGGATCTATACCGGAAGACATTGGGCATGATTCCAGTGAAGAAAAACTATACGCAAAGGTGTCAGATATGGTTCTGGCAAAATGTTTTCAGGAACTGGGTCTGCGATCATCCGTTAATAAGGAACGCAGCAATTGCGCAGATGTTGCAGCGAAAAGCCAGTTTCATAATTATTCATTGGTGGGAAATGCAAAATCTTTCAGATTAAGCCGAACCGCAAAAAATCAAAAGGATTTCAAGGTAAAATCAATGGCTGATTGGAGAGGAGATAATGATTATTCGGTATTGGTCTGTCCATATTATCAATATCCTAAAACAAAGAGCCAAATATTTGGGCAGGCATTGGGTGATAATATAACTTTGTTTTCATGGGAATATCTCTCAATTTTACTGGAAAATAATATTTGTGAAGATGCAAAAACAAATATATCAAATCTGTGGAATATCAGTTCAACAATATCTGCCAATACAAATGTCGCAGACAAGGATAATTGTTTCCTTGAAGCGCAGAATGAGATAATAAGACTATATCTCAATTTAACAGCGGCACAATTTGAAAAACTCTTTCAGAAATATAAAAAAAATATAATCACAAGAGGCGAAACAGAAATACAGTACTGGGAAGAAAAAATAAAGGAAATAAATCTGTACACAAGAAAACAAGCTATTAAGGAGTTATTATCATCACTTAAATTAAACGAAAAAATTTCTTCCATAAAAAAATATATTCATTCTCTTGAAAATGAGCGGCAGCTATAATATGTATGCGCTCAATTCGGCGTACAAAGGCGATTCCATACAATTAGTAAAAGATATTGATGAAAACAGTATTGATTTGATAGTAAGCGATATACCTTATGGTATTGGAGCGGATACATGGGACGTGCTGCATACCAATACCAATAGCGCGTATCTGGGCTCCAGTCCGGCGCAGGAAAAAGCCGGTTCGGTATTCAAAAAGCGGGGCAAGCCCCTGAATGGATGGTCGGAGGCAGATAAGCTCATTCCAAAGCAATACTACGAATGGGTTGCGTCCTGGGCAGGCGAATGGTTTCGGATTATGAAACCGGGCAGTAATGTATTTGTATTTGCGGGAAGGCGGCTGGCGCACCGCTGTATTTGCGCATTTGAAGACTCCGGTTTTACATATAAAGATATGATCGGCTGGCAAAAAGAGCGAGCCGCGCACAGGGCGCAAAGAATCAGCGTTGTATTTGAGAAAAGGAATGATATAGCATCTGCGGATACATGGCTTGGCTGGAAAATAGGAAACCTCCGGCCGGTTTTTGAACCGATACTGTGGTTTACAAAACCCTATAAAATCGGCGGAACCATAGCGGATAATGTATTGCGTTATGGCACAGGCGCATATAATGAAGCCATACTCAAAAAATATGGGCAGGAACCGGATAATATTTTCCATATCCAGTCCGCGCGGGAGGATACCGGCCTGCACCCTACGCAAAAACCGTTGCAGCTTATGGAATTGCTCATAGAATTTACAACCGTTGAGGATCAGATTGTCTGCGACCCGTTTTGCGGGAGCGGAACCACGCTCATAGCCGCGCTGCGTCTCCATAGAAATTATCTTGGTTTTGAAAAAGAAGAAACATATTACAATATTGCTTTGGACAGGATACACAAAGAATCATGCGCTCTCAAAAGTCTGTTATTCTGAGCCAAACGTATTTTTACCGAGCCTGTTATAAGTGGGAGTGATAAAAGCCAACTGTCATGGCTGCGCGTAAGTCTGAAAATGAGTAGGGGGAGCGGAAGCCCGCTCGCAGGCAGCCCCGCATAAATACGGTGCCATCCAGGCACCATGCGGGGCGCTCGCGTCCTGCGAGCGGGCTGGAGCGAGGGGGAGGCTTTTCCTTCCATAAATCCCGATACTGCTCTCCTTGCCAGAATTGCGCTCTTTGCCTCCCCCTTCTCTGGCTCTTG
>JAITCI010000037.1 GCA_031283155.1 Spirochaetota bacterium
CCCCCCCCCCCCCCCCCCCTATCAGTACACACCGGAAAGAAAAAAACTGCCGCATGGGAAGGCAGGCTTATACCAAAAGCCCTTGTTATAGAAAAATTTTTTGCGGATGATCAAAAGGCGATAGACGCAGCCGAGGCAGGTATCGCGGCAATGCGCGCCGAACTGGACGAAATAATCGAAAACGCGGAAGATGGCTCCGTTATAAACGATGTACGTAACGATAAGGACGAATTGAGCAAAGACGCGCTGAAAAAAGAGCTTGCCGCGCGCGTGGGGCACGATGATGAAGACGCCGCCGCCTTGCGCGTTCTTGCCGGAAAAATTGAGTTGATAGACAAGAAAAATAAAATCCTTAAAGATTTGAAAACAAAATTGGACAAAAAAACCCGCGAGCAATATGGCAAGCTGACAAACGCGGAAAGTCTGGATCTGCTGCTGGAGCGCAAGTGGTACGCCGCGCTTCAGGGCGGCGTATGCGCGTTGTACGAGGCTGTGAGCCACCGGATTACCGGCCGTGTTATGGAACTTGCCGAACGCTATGATCAAACCCTGCCGATGCTCGAAGCCCAGGCTGCGGAACTGGAGGGCAAAGTCAAATCGCATCTGGAAGAGATGGGGTTTGTATGGTAGAGTGGGAAAAAATAGAACTCGGCTCAAATAATCTCATTGAAATTGATTACGAAAATCTGGGTGCGGGTACTGATCCTGATTATCATTTTAAGTATATAACTCTTGAAAACGTGGATAATGGTAAATTATTGCAATACATTGATTGCGTTTTTGCCTCTGCGCCGTCAAGAGCAAGGCGGGTTGTTCACAAGTATGATTTGTTAATTTCAACTGTGCGTCCTAATTTGCACGCACATTACAAAGTCGATAACGATATTTTTAATGTTATTTGTTCAACAGGTTTTTGTGTGATAAAAACCAATGATTCAATACTAAATCGTAATTTTTTATATCACCTTTTTTATTCAAAAATTATTGATAGGCAGATTGAATTAATTGTCTCTGGATCAAGTTATCCTGCAATTAATAGCAATGATATTAAAAAACTTGAAATTCCTCTTCCGCCCCTTCCCGAGCAGCGCCGTATCGCCGCCGTGCTGTCGGACATGGACGCGCTGATCGCCGCGCTGGAAAAGCTCATCGCCAAAAAGCGCGCCATAAAGCAGGGCGTGATGCAGGAATTGCTGACGGACAAGCGGCGGCTCGCGGGCTTCAGCGGCGATTGGGCGGAGAAAAAACTGGGGGAATTATGTGGAGACAAACTTCGCAAAGGACAAGTTATAACTGAAAAGGATGTCCAAACTGGGGAAATCCCGGTTGTGGCTGGAGGAAGAGAAGCTGCATATTATCACAATCAATACAACAGGCTCGAAAATGTGATTACAATCAGTGCATCTGGCGTAAGCGCAGGATTTGTAAATTTTTGGAATCACAAAATCTTTGCTTCTGACTGTACAACAATAGAACGATCAGAAAATTATGATATTTTATTTTTATACTACTCTTTGCTCAATAAACAAAAAGAAATTTATTTGCTGCAAACTGGCGGAGCACAGCCCCATGTTCAGCCACCACAGTTGCAGATGCTTGAAATAGAAATTCCTTTAAACATCGCCGAGCAAACAGCCATCGCTGCCCTCCTCTCCGATATGGATGCGGAGATCGACGCCCTGGCGGCGAAGCTGAACAAGCGCAAACAAGTGAAACAAGGCATGATGCACGAACTCTTGACGGGCAGGATCCGTCTTTTGGCGGAGGGCAGCGGCAATGGCCAAAATTAACGAAAGCGAACGCGAAGTCCAAAACCGTGTGGCGCGCTTTTTTCAGGACGACATGGGGTATGCGTATTACGGCAACCTGAGCGCGCATATAAACGCCAATATCATACCGGAAAAGCTGCAGGCGTTTTTGAAGAAGCGCGGCTGTTCCGAAATACTGGCGGGAAATGCAACAGCAGCACTCATGGGCGCGGCGGGCAATATGCGGGAGAGTTTGTATGCCGCGAATAAAAATGTATATTCCCTTATGAAATATGGCGTCAAAATCAAGGAGCGTGCGGGCGAGCCGGAAAAAACAATATACTATATTGACTGGGAGCACCCCCGAAGGAATGAGTTCGCCATTGCCGAGGAAGTAACGATTAAGGACAAGGGCGAGCGCCGCCCCGATATGGTGGTATACATAAACGGCATCGCGATTGCCGTGCTGGAGTTAAAAAAGTCAACTGTATCCGTGGCACAGGGTATCCGGCAGAGCCTTTCCAATAAGACCGAATATTTTAACGCGTCGTTTTTCAGCACCATTCAGATTATACTGGCGGGCAATACCAGCGAGGGCGCGCGCTATGGTACAATAGATACAGATGAAAAGCATTTTATGGAGTGGAAGAACGACGCCGTGCATACAGGCGAGCAGCCGCTGGACGAGGTTTCGCGGGAAATTCTGGAGGTATGCAGCCAGTATGCAGACAAACTCGACGCGCAGTTGTACAGTATGTTCCACAAGCGGCGCGTTCTGGATATAATGCACAATTTTATAATTTTCGACAGCGGCAGAAAAAAGCTGTGTCGCCCCTGCCAGTATTTTGGGGTCAAAAAAGCGCAGATTAAAATAAGCAAAAAACAGGGCGGGATTATATGGCATACGCAGGGAAGCGGTAAAACGCTGACCATGGTGTGGCTGTCCAAATGGATATTGAGCGATAATCCTGCCGCGCGCGTACTGATTATCACCGACCGGACAGAACTGGATGCACAAATCGAAACGAGATACAAGGGCGTGGGCGAGAAGGTGTACAGAACCACATCATGCAAAGATCTGATTGCCCGATTGGATACAACCTCTGACAGGCTTATGTGTTCCCTGATCCATAAATTCGGACGCCGCAGCGAGGTATCGGATCTGAATTACGAAAAATATATTGAAGAATTGAAAAGATCATTGCCGCCGGGGTTTTCGGCAAAGGGCGATATTGTGGTTTTTGTGGACGAGTGCCATCGAACCCAAAGCGGCAGGCTGCATATGGCTATGAAGGAAATTTTGCCCAAGGCTGTTTTTATCGGGTTTACGGGTACGCCGCTGCTTGTAAAGGACAGGGCGGCAAGCACAAAGGTTTTTGGCGGGTACATACATACCTATAAATACAGTGAGGGTGTTCTGGATCGTGTTGTGTTGGATCTGCGCTATGAGGCGCGCGGCATTGAGCAAGTAATAAAATCGAAGAAAAAAATAGATCAATATTTTGCCGCCAAAACGCGCGGACTCAGTAAGGCAGCTCAGGCCGCGCTGAAAGCCAGGTGGGCAATCATGGAAAAAGTGTACAGTTCCAGACAGCGGCTGGAAGTCATAGCCGCAGATATTATACATGATTTTGGCGTTAAGTCTCGTCTTGCGGACGATTCCGGTAACGCGATCCTTGTCGCCGATTCCATCTATTCCGCCTGCCGGTATTACGAATTATTTTTGTTCATGGGTTTTAAGCGGTGCGCTGTTATCACATCCTACGATCCCCGGCTTTCGAATATCAGCAAGGAAGCTTCGGATTCAGAGGAATTTCAAAAATACGAAGCCTACACAAAAATGCTGGGTACGCAAAATGTGGAGGATTTTGAGGCGGCGGCGACAAAAAAATTTGTTGAAGAACCTGCGCAAATGAAACTGCTGATTGTTGTGGATAAGCTGCTTACGGGGTTTGACGCGCCTCCCTGCACATATCTGTATATAGACAAGCAGATGCAGGATCACCAGCTCTTTCAGGCTATTTGCCGCGTGAACCGTTTGGATGGCGAATCGAAGGATTTTGGGTACATTGTGGATTATAAGCAGCTTTTTTCCAGCCTGGCGGACGCCATTGGCAGGTATACAGGGGATGCGCTTGCGGGGTATGATGAAAAAGATATCAGGGATTTGCTGAAAAAGCGGTTTGCGGCGGCAAAGGAAGATATGGATGCAGCGCTTGAGCAGCTTCATGACTTGCAGAGCCGTGTACCCTCGCCGCGCGAGGCTTTGCAGTATCAACATTATTTTTGCGGCGAAAGCGGGAAAGACGCCCAATATGACGAGGAATATGCCCGCCGCCGCGAGAATTTATACAAAATGGTGAATCGTTTGATCCGCGCCTATACTGAAATGAAGGGTTCCATGGATACGGCGTATACAACTGCCAGACAGGATGAAATTCGCAGGAAGGTTATTTTGTATACCGGGCTTAAAGATACAATAAGCAGAGCCAGCGGCGACTCTCTTGACCTTGAAGCGTTTACGTCCGATATGCGCCGTTTGATCGACGATTATATCGGCGCAAAAGACAGCAAAATTACCGGAAAAACCGGCAAATTTACACTGCTGGAGATCATTCAGGCGCAGGGAGAAATGATGACAGGCAAAGGCAAGGGAAAGGAGAGCGCCGCCGAAGCCATCGAAAATAATATCCGTAAAAAGATTGTGGAAAAAATGCTTATCAACCCGAAATATTACGAGAAGCTATCGGCGCTCCTTGACGAAATCATTAAACAGCGGCATAAGGAAACGGTTAATTACAAAAAATTGCTTAAGCAGTATAATGATCTGGCTGATAAAATTGAGCATCCCGAAAAAGATCCGCGATACCCTGCCGCAATAAACAGTCCCGCGCTGCGGGCATTATATGATTATGGCGATAGCAATGAAAGACTGGCGATTGTGCTTCATACGGCTGTTTTGGAAAGTAAACTGGATGGGTTTCGGAATAATACGGCAAAGGCGAATAAGATAAAAAAGGTATTGTATGATATTCTCAAAGCCGAAGAAAAGGGCAAGCGGGGTTATGGTACAGAAGAAAAAGTTGAGCAGATATATGAGATAGTGATACAGCAAGAGGAATATTAAATGGAGCTTATCGTTTCGGGCATACCGGTTGAGATATACAAAAAACGCATTAAAAATATGCACCTGTACGTAAAACCGCCCGACGGGAAGGTAACGGTATCCGCCCCGCTTGCCGTGAGCGATGAGGCGATAGCGCGGTTTGTGGTAACAAAAATTGGCTGGATAAAAATTCAGATTCGCAGGTTTGACGAACAGCCGCGCCAATCCATGCGGGAATATGTATCCGGCGAAACGATATATGTCTGGGGCAGGCAATATTATATACGCACCGAGTACGGAAATAAAAATTCGCTTGTACTATCCGGCGATAAAGCAATCCTCACTGTCCGGCGGGAAAGCACCGCCGCGCAGCGCGAGAGCTTTATCCGCGAGTGGTATCGCAGACAGTTGAAGGCTGAGATAGAGCGCCTTTTGCCAAAGTGGGAAAGGATCACGGGCTTGCAATGCGCAAGCTGGCAAACGAAATATATGACGACCCGCTGGGGTACCTGCAACGCAGCGGCGCGAAAGATCTGGCTGAATCTGCAGCTTGCCAAAAAAACGCCGGAGTGTCTGGAATACATTATTGTGCATGAACTTATGCACTTTATCGAACAATGCCACAACGAGAGATTTATGGCGCTCATGGATACGTATATGGCAATGTGGCGGGAAGTTAAATCAACGCTGAACGGGCAGACGCTGGATTATATGGAGTAGACAGCGGTCATCTACTCAATATTCCGCGTAAACTTGCATTGAGGATAATTTGAGCAGCCATAAAATCTTCCGTAAGACCCATTCCTGAGAACCAATTGCCCGCTGCATTTTGGACAGATCAGGGAATTTATTTTTTGTTCCAGTTCATATTTATCATTATATATATTTTGCTTATGCTTTTTATGTATACCTTCATCATGAATGTTATTTGCTGTAATTATATCCACAATATCATTTGTCTGGCTCGGTGATAAAATGGGTTCTTCACAGTAACTCTGAATGGTTTGCAGAAGTTCATAGTTATATACAACGGGTATTTTTGAAGTAATCTTTTTCAGTTTTGCCGTTCCTGTAAAAACAATAATTGGATAATACTTTATAAATTTATAATCTGTGAGCAATTCTTTTAAGGCATATATATGCGCCCAATTTTGTTTTATTGGGTTTCTGAATTTATTTTTATAGTTATAAATTGTCTGTGTCCAATATTCCTGATTTTCGTTTCCAAAAATCCATCCGCTGTAATTTTTTGTTTCAATCACAAATATTCCATAAATTGAAACGATAACATGGTCAATCTGGCTGCTGCTTCTTTCTGTTTCCAGATAAATATTGTTTAAGACCGTAAATTCCTGTTCCGGCAAATCACTTATTCTTCTTGCGACTCTTGCTTCGCCAATGCTGCCCTTATATTCCGGAGATTTGTATTTTAGGCGAAGGAAGAAAAATAGCGCAAGAGCAAATAAGATGATGATAGTTCCCATATTTTTCCATCCTGTATTGAAAGATATTTTACGATAGCGCGCAAGCCAACTCCGGCGAACGCCCTCCCGCGCCCGCTGTTCTTTCATGTGCACTGCCCCTCGCCAAAATCGCCATCCTTGGCGGCGACCCTTGCAAGAGCGTACATCCATGTACGCGCTCGGGACGCTCGGAGCATGGAAGCTCCATGCGCGTATGCAACAAGGATGTTGCTGTAACACGTCATATTATTCGCCTTTGCCCTCGAATATTTTACGCTTAGAGTAAAGCGCTCATCCTGTCGCTGGGGGTTCCACATCGTGTTTCAAGGGGGGGGGAAGCCATTACGCCATCATTGGGCGGGGGTATGGGTTTCCTGTGGTTTTTGTGTCTTCCATTACTCCGCTCTCCTCGCTCGCCTTGCGCGCAGAGCGACGTGCGACATCCATGTCGCAGCTTACCGTGTACGCTTCGCGCGGAGTGAAAACATCCTTGTCAGCTCCGCAGCTACCGCCCTCCTGGCTCGCGCGGAGTGCTGACATCCATGTCAGCAGGGCGGGGATACCAAATTTTTGTAAATTAAATAAGTAAAAGGGACGTTATGGACGCAATAGAAGAGCTGCATGCAAACAGGGATTTGCCGGACGCGCGCCTGCGGGAAATAATAGAAGGCGATGTGTGCGAGCCGGAATTGTTCGCGAAGGCGGCAGAGGTGTGCGGCGGGTATTATGGAAAAGATATTTATGTTCGCGGGCTGATTGAATTTACAAATTATTGCAAAAATAACTGCTATTATTGCGGCATCCGGCGGGATAATCATAATCTGGAGCGCTACCGCCTCGGTCAGGATGAAATCCTGGCGTGCTGCGCGGAGGGGTACGAACTTGGGTACCGCACCTTTGTGCTGCAGGGCGGGGAGGACGCCGCCGTTACGGACGCGATGGTGTGCGCTCTTGTCGCGGAGATAAAAAAATTATACCCCGATTGCGCGGTCACGCTGTCATTGGGTGAAAGGCCGCGCGCGAGCTATAGCGCTTTTCGGGACGCGGGTGCCGACCGCTATTTGCTGCGCCACGAAACCGCGAATGCGGCGCATTACCGCGCGCTGCATCCCGAGAGTATGCGCCTCGAAAACCGGAAAAGGTGTTTATGGGATTTGAAGGAAATCGGGTATCAGGTGGGATCGGGGTTTATGGTGGGTTCGCCGTATCAAACGACAGAGTGTTTGATAGAGGATTTGCGGTTCTTGCAGGACTTGCAGCCGGACATGATAGGCGTCGGCCCCTATATCCCGCACCGCGATACGCCGTTTCGCGATCATCCAGGCGGCGATTTGCGTGTATGCCTCCGGATCATAGCCATCCTGCGGCTCTTGTTTCCAAGCGCGTTGATTCCGGCGACGACCGCGCTCGGCACTGTGGACGCGCGTGGGCGCGAACTCGGTATCGGCGCGGGCGCGAATGTGATCATGCCCAATCTCTCGCCCGTCCATGTCCGCAAACACTATGCGCTCTACGACAACAAGATTTGCGTGAGCGAAGGAGCGGCGGAGTGCCGCGCGTGTCTCGAAAGCAGGGTTGTACCCATGGGGTACCGCATCGTGACAGATATCGGGAACAGGGTACATAGCCCAAATTCATGAATAATTTGCTTGACAGGCATTCCGCCTCTGCGTATTATTGATCCGGTTAGTGCAAACTAACCAATTTATTTGGGCTTCCGGTTAGTGAATGCTAACCTTTTTATTTCGGCTCATAGTTAGGCAAAACTAACTATGTATGTCCGGCAGGGAGAAATGCAGTGATGCCTTTAACAATGCTCAAAACCGGGGAAGAAAAATCCATAAAAAAAGTGGGAGGCAGGGAAGAAACGCGGCAGTTTCTCGCGAAACTCGGTTTTGTTCCCGGCTCATATATCTCGGTAGTCAATGAAATCAACGGAAACGTGATTGTCAATATCAGGGAATCGCGCGTGGCCGTCAGCCGTGAGATGGCTCTGCAAATCATGGTCTGAACCCGGGAGGAAATATGCAAACGCTCAGGGAAATCCGTCCCGGCAAAACAGTGCGGGTAACGAAAATCACCGGCGCGGGGCCGGTGAAACGCCGAATCATGGAGATGGGCGTCACGCGGGGTACGGAGATCCATGTCCGCAAGGTGGCACCCCTGGGCGATCCGGTGGAGGTTACGGTGCGCGGGTACGCGCTCTCCATCAGAAAGGCGGACGCCGAACTGGTCGAGGTGGAATGTGTATAAGGAGAAAGTATGGCTATTATAATCGCGCTCGCCGGAAATCCGAACAGCGGTAAAACAACCCTGTTCAACGCGCTGACCGGTTCGAATCAGTTTGTGGGAAACTGGCCGGGCGTAACGGTAGAAAAAAAAGAGGGCAAATTAAAGGGGCATACAGACGTTATTGTGACGGATCTGCCCGGCATATATTCCCTCTCCCCGTACACCCTGGAAGAAGTCGTCGCCCGCAATTATTTAATCGATATACGCCCCGACGTTATTCTTAATATAATCGACGCCACAAATCTGGAACGTAATTTGTTTCTGACAACCCAGCTCACCGAGCTGGGTATACCTGTTGTTGTGGCGCTCAACATGATGGACGTGGTGAAAAAAAGCGGCGACAGGATTGACAGTCCCCGGCTTGCGAAGGAACTGGGCTGCAGGGTCGCGGAGATCTCCGCGCTGAAGGGACACGGTATTCCGGAGGCCGCCGCGATGGCGGTCGAGGCAGCGGGCGGAGCGAAAACGATCCCCCGGCACAGTTTTTCGGGCGGCGTGGAGCATACCCTCGCGCATATTGAGGAAGCGGTACTCCATGATATGCCGCAGGAGCGGCAGCGCTTTTTTGCGATCAAGCTGTTTGAGCGGGATCAGAAGATCATGGAAAAGCTGCGGCTCAGGCCGGAACGGATAGCGCATATCAACGAAGACATAAAACGGCGGGAAGCGGAGCTGGAGGACGATAGCGAAAGCATCATCACCGCCGAGCGGTATACATACATTGATTCGATCATCAGGGATTGCATCAAAATCAAAAACAGGGGGGCTCTCAGCGCTTCGGACAAGATAGACAAGGTGGTTACGAACCGCATCCTCGCGCTTCCGATTTTTGCGGTGGTCATGTTTCTTGTGTACTTCATATCGGTCAGCACTGTTGGGGCGATAGTCACCGATTGGGTCAACGAAGGCGTGTTCGGGGAGGGGTGGCGGTTTTTGGGGATCGGCGCATCCGCTTACGAAGAAGCCGCAGGGAATTTTGAGAACGGGTTACTCATCGAAAAACCCGATCCGGCAAATTTCGGCGCGTGGGTTCCCGGCATTCCGGCGCTGCTGGGCAATTTTCTTGAATCCATTCATTGCGCCGATTGGCTGCGGGGCCTGATACTGGACGGGATTGTGGCGGGCGTTGGCGCGGTACTGGGGTTTGTGCCGCAAATGTTTATCCTGTTTATATTCCTGGCATTTCTTGAAGCCTGCGGCTATATGGCGCGCATCGCCTTTATCATGGACAGGATATTCCGCCGATTTGGGCTGTCGGGCAAATCCTTTATCCCGATTTTAATTGGCACAGGCTGCGGTGTTCCGGGCATCATGGCCTCGCGCGCGATTGAGAGCGACCGCGACCGCAAGATGACCATAATAACCACCACCTTCATTCCCTGTTCGGCCAAGCTGCCTGTCATCGCGCTCATTGCGGGCGCTCTCTTTGGCGGCGCGTGGTGGGTGGCCCCCAGTGCCTACTTTGCCGGGATTGCGGCGATCATTTGTTCCGGTGTGATCCTGAAGAAAACGAAGGTCTTTGCCGGGAATGCCGCGCCCTTTGTGATGGAACTCCCCGCCTATCACTGGCCGACTGTGATAAATGTTTTGCGCAGTATGTGGGAACGCGGCTGGTCGTTTGTCAAAAAAGCAGGAACCATTATTCTTCTGGCGGCCATAGTCGTTTGGCTGGCTTCCAGTCTCGGCTGGGGAGAAGACGGCTTCGGCATGGTTACTATGGAAGACAGTATTCTGGCGGCATTCGGCAGCGCCCTGGCGCCCATCTTTGCGCCGCTGGGCTGGGGTAATTGGCAGGCCGCAGTCGCCGCTCTTGCCGGTCTGGCAGCGAAGGAAAATGTGGTGGGCACCCTGGGCATTTTGTACGGCTTTGGGGAGGGCGCGGAAATTCAGAGCGCCCTGGCTGCAGGCTTTACCGCTCTGGCCGCGTACTCCTTTTTGATGTTTAACCTGCTCTGCGCTCCCTGCTTCGCCGCAATGGGCGCGATCAGGCGCGAGATGAACAATCCCAAATGGTTCTGGGCGGCCATCGGCTATCAATGCGTATTTGCCTATATAATATCGTTTTGTATTTATCAATTCGGGATGCTGTTCTCCGGCAGTTTCGGGTTCGGGACTGTCGCTGCCGTTATTATAACTGCGGGGTTCGCGTATATGCTCTTCCGTCCGGCGGATCGGGTATAGTAAAAAGCAGAAAGTGGAGAATGGAAAGTAGAAAGCCGGGAATGGAGGGCAGAGAGTGGATAACGCGGGAACGATTCTGACCGCCCTGGTTTTGCTGGGTATTGTTGCGGCGATTATACTGAAAATTTGCCGCGACAGAAAAAAGAACAGATGCGCCGGATGCCCATATATCTGTGCCAGGTCTGGTATTCAGAAGGGGGAGCGGTGGAAATAAGGATAAGTAATTTTTCTTTGGAGCCAGAATGTTGAAGGTATATGCTCCCCTAACTGCCAGGAGGGCAGTACCCCGCGCGCTTCCGAAGTAGGAGTACGTGCTTCGGAAAGGATGGCGCGAATAGCGCGGGGCAGCGGAGCCTGCTCGCAGGATGCGGCTAGTACAGGATGTACTGTCCCGAGCTGCTTCCGAAGTAGGAGTACGTACTTCGGAACGGATGTCGCAAGCCAGCGAGGGTAGCACCCCGCGTAGTGCCTGGCTTGTGCCTTTACACCCTGTGGGTGCCAAGGGTAATGGCACGGCATTTACGCGGGGCTGCGAGCTGTCTCCGGCCACCCCCATTTATTATAAGACGCGGGAAACAGGATACGGGCGTATATTTACAAAGCAGTAAAAGATATTTTTTGAGGAACAAAAGATGAAATGGAAATTGGTTTTTATAGTGCTGGCTTTTGTTTTTGCAGGCGTCTTGGCGGTTGTTCAACTGAAAATAAATCTGGGATTTGATATAATTATGCTGCCTCAGTTTGCTCCGGCATTGGCATATCTTGTTACAGTAGTATTATTCAGGAATGTATACAAACCAATAATATGCAGCATGAACAAAACAGTATGGATAAAGGCACTTTTTGCGATACTCTTCCCATTGGCTGTATTTACGGCGGCATATTGTATCGGAAAGCTCATCGGCGCAGAAGCCAAAATTGGCGGCAATTTATTTTCAATAATAACAACAGGTATACTGGGTATACTCATCGGCGCTGCTGCTGAAGAAATTGGCTGGCGCAGTTTTTTGCAGCAGGATCTGGAACAAAAACATTCTGTATTGGCTTCATCAGCAATAGTCGGTCTGATTTGGGGCGTATGGCATATCGGGCATTTCAAAAACGGGATAGTCTTTATGCTGCTGTTTCTGGCGTTCACAGTTTCTGTTTCCGTAATATTGGCGCGTATATTAAAAAATATGCGGTACAATTTAATAATTACGGCGCTGTTCCACGCATCCATAAATATTGGATTTGTAATATTTTTCACAACCGGTTTTGAAAATTTGTATTTTTTTGCGATAATCGCGTTTGTGTGGGTAATCATCGCAGTAATAACTGTGCTCTGCGGAAGGGATTATTATTGCATACAGAAAAAACCGGAAGAAGTACCATAAAAAGCGAGGGATAGATATGGCCGAACAAAAAAATCCAGCCTGTAAGTGTCCATATTCATGCAGTCGGCATGGGAACTGCGCCGCGTGTCAGGAATATCATCGCAAGGATGGCTCTTCGACAAACTGCGGCAAGCGCTGAGTACAGCGCAGAAAAATCCCCGGGAAGACATCCAGAAGCAAGAAGAATTTCCAGAGGCAGAGCTTGCGCTATGGACAGATTCGGCGAAAAAGCGCATCGCCAATGGATGAAGAATGACTCCAGAGAGAATCGAGAAAATATTTTAAAACGAAAAAGAGTTACACAACAGGAAGGTAACCTTATGGACAAGAACAAATTGCGCGCGGTTATCGTCGAACTGGCGCAAATGAATGTAGAGCTTGATAAAAGAGGGGGTCCTGCAAAAGATGGCAAGTTATTTGAAAAAATTATAGAAATGCAGGACGATCTGCTCGAAGCATTCGGACTGCCAGGGACAATGTATTACCAGGAACTTTTGTTTTTTAGGTCTGTTCCCTGGGAAGCCGAAGTTGATAAACTCATCATGCTTCTGCAAAAAGAAAGCGATATCCAGAAGAACAAACCCAAAAAGACAGAACTGGAAATTTTGATAGAGGCGAAAGAGGGCAAACGCGATCCGATGAATATTCTGCCAAGAATTGGAATCAGTACGCATGAGTATACGTTGTTTGTGTATGATGTAATCTTAATGAAAGATATAGACAGCCCAGAAAATGTTTTGGCGGAACTTAAAAAGACAAATACAGGTGATATGCTGGGTACTCTTGGAAGAATGGGAGACTGTAGGTACTATCTCAACAAAAGGAAAATAAAAACGATGCTCAAGCAGGCGAGTGATGATGAAAAGCTGAACATTTATATACAAATGCTTGAAAAAGAAGGAGTGAATACTGATCTGTTAAAAAATGCTGAAGAAAAAATTTCTTTTTTTGAAAAAAATGGATTACAATACGTCAGGTATTATGCAACATATATTATTGATTCAATACATGAATTTATAAAGGAACAAAGTTGTGGAATATAAACTATATAAAGAACCTGATCTGGAAGATGATCATCCGACATGGTCTGTCATAATGTCAGCACTGAATGACTTAGATCCCGATCAGCGCGCGCCCGTGGTAACACTGTTTGCGTCAAAAGATGGTGAAGATACAGATCATCTCCAATTTCAATATGCTGCCGGTGATCAAGACGGTGAAGTAAGGTTGTTTTTTTGGTTGTCAATTACAGACGATGATGAAGAAGAAAAACTTTATAGCTATACTGCCAAAGACATGGATGAAGTAAAAGAAATATTTTACAATTATTTTATGCGACACGAGTTCCCTGATTTACAGAATTGGGATGATAATACTAACGACTGGGAAAAAAGCGAGAAACTGTGTATGCGCATCAATATATTCAAAGAATCCTATAAAACAACCCGTCCAAACGGGAAGGAGATTTACAAGGGTTTTGGTTTTAAGCATCTTTCCGACGTGACCCAGTATTACGTCCACCAAAATAACCAGTCAGAAACCGGGACTACGTCCCTTTGCCAGCCGATAGGAGAATCGTTGGTTCTATTTTTGTCGATTATGTCCAATATTATAAATGGCAAGGATGCCTTCGGTGATTATTCATATAATGAAGAACGTGATCTTTTTTATATGCAGTTTCAAATTCCCAACGATTGGCATACAGTAAGAATTGTGGACGAAAATATTTGCAGCTACAAAGTGCATCTGGACGACGCGAGCATTTATTTTGGAGCCTACACGAAAGACGATAAGTTTATCAAAGCAGATACCATAGAGCCGTTGGCGAAATATTATAAATTGCTTCCGTGTTTTGCTGTTCTGCTGGCAAAAGAAATGGAAACCAATAGCGATTTTTCGATGCTGGTTGAAAATTTTGTGGAGTCGCCGGCACCGGACATTTTTGTAAATCTTCATGAGGATTTTTATCAAAATCATAAAATCGAAGAACATTATCTCAACTACTCACAATTACCGGAATTTAATCCCGCAAAATATATATCCTGTTTGGCTATGCACGAGGCGATTCGTGAAAATAAAAATTCTGCTCTGCAAAGTCATAACCAGGAGTACGTTCGTTTTGGCAAAGAGTGTTTCTGCAAAGAGTATCGGAGCCTTGTCCCTGCGCTGGGTGCTGAACTTGAGCTTCAGAGTGAACTTATTCCTTTATGTAATGCTGTGCAGAAAGGCGATTGTCGCGCAGTGCTTTTTCACGGACCGGCTGGAACAGGAAAGACCATCGCCTGCAAACTGATATGCCAAAACATTGCCTTGCCCATTATGGATACTGTGAACTGCACCGAAAATCTCGACGAATTTATTTTTGGAAAATATATCCCCCAAAACGAGAACATAGTTTTTATGGAGAGTTATGTTGCCAAAGCTGTACGCTTCGGCGGAGCGGTCGTTTTTGAAGAAATAAATTTCGCCAAGCCGCAGTATCTCGCGTTTTTGAATTCGCTGCTTGATGATAACGGGTTTATCCGGCTGGATTCGGGCGAGATCATCCGTAGGCATACAAATTTCCGGTTTTTTGCTACGATGAATCTCGGATATTTCGGTACAAAGGAACTGAATCAGGCACTGTTTAACCGTTTTCACGCCATTGTGGAACTGGCGGCACTCCCGGATGATTCCATCCGAAAGATGCTGGCCGCGCGCGTTCCAAATTGTGTTCTTTTTGTCGATAAGATGCTTGGAGTGTACCACAAGCTCAAAAAGAAAATAGAAAGTGAAGAGTTGGAGATTGTAATTTCGCCGCGCAATCTGGAAAACTGGGCGCGGCTTGCGCAATACGAGGGCTATGTGCGCGCATCCGAGAAAACCATCATTCCCATCGCAAAAAATGATCGTACTCTTGAAGCGGCCATAAAGGGTATCATTTATTTGTATAAGTGGAGTTGATCGCAGTGTCCCTGAACCGTCGGCAAAAGGAATTACTGCGATCCTTTCAATGCGACGCCATCAGATCCATAGAAGAACAATTTGCCCAGATACTGACTGAGCGGTCAGATGTGCGGGTATTTTTTGTCAATGAAGATAAATGTTTTACTGACGGCAAAAACATCACAATAGACCCAGCGTTGAGAGAATTATTTACTGACAAGAAAGCATTGCGGCGAGCCGAGAAGCATCTGAGTATGGATGACAGCATCAGTTCCGATCTTTGGCTCGCGCTGCATTTTCATACAAGAGCACTCAATATTCATGAATCGCTGCACATACTCTATTCGGCTATCCCTCAGCCATGGGTTCATGACGAACGCGTGAGCAGTGATATTTGCAGAATTGTTCTGGCGTATATACACAACGTAATAGAAGACGCTTTTATAGAAGCTGCCGGATGCAGCCTGTATGACAATCTAGAGCATTACCTTTTGTGGAATCGCATTGCGTTATTCTATACAGCATCAGAAGCACCATCTACTCTTGAGCAGCGTTTTGGACAGGCGGGGATTATGGCAGATGTTGCTAATGCAGACAGGAGTCTTTGTGAAAATGAAGAGCAAAACAGCGAGCAAGTATACGATGAAAATACGATCAAATTTGCAAAACTTTTAACATATCTCAATTATATGGGATTTTTAATATTATATCCATTTATAATTCCCAATAAACCGGCGTCAGTAATAGCGGAATATGTGGAAAAAACAAAAGAACTCTGGCGTGAATCCGCTATCTGTGGCAATTCCGCGAAACGAAGTGATTATGTGCTGCAAATTTTTGATATAATCGAGCCGCTTATTCCCAATGATGATATGATTCTGCCGTCAGCATTACAGGAGCGGTTTGATAATATGAAGGCTCAATATGCCCCCGATGATTTTTTTAGCGAGCATTCCAGCAAAGGGAAAGAAGTTATAGTTACGCGGCGCTTATTTACAGATTTAAACGGAGAACCCATATCATCTGATTCCGTAAAAAAGAAACTGGCAGACGCAATACAAGTCTCTAAAGAGGAGAAAGAAAAATTCAAACAGGGGCAGCCTGATAAGGCGAGTACAGCTACATACAGGGCGGGCAATTTTGACTGCTCCAATATGCACCAAGGCGTCATACTGAATGTAACAAAGCCAGGTATCAATCTGAATTTGCGGCGCGCGTATCAAAACAAAGTAGCAAAATTTCAATTAACAATTAACGCACACGCCGCGAATATCGCAAAATATTTAAAGATGAATATTGAAACAAGAGAGGAGAAGAAATTATTTGGCAGCGGTATCAGTTCCAAACATCTTGGTGATTTCAAAAAAAGGCAATGGTATCGGAAAGCCATCGAAGAGGGTATTCCGGACATTGGGTTTCTGTTTATGATTGACGGTTCCGGCTCGATGGACGGCGAACGAATGGAGAGTGTCATTTCGGCAATGGTCATCATTCATGAGGTGTTTCATAAAAATAATATCCAGCACTCTATTGTGGAACACCGCGCGATATACAACAAACCTTTTCTTGTCCATAATATCCTTGTGGACTTTCATTATAAAAACAATGAAAAATTCAACATTCTGAGCCTGGAAGCAGATGAAGGAACCCGCGAAGGTTTCAGCCTGTATTGGGCAGAAAAGCATTTGCGCAATAATTGTTCATGTGAACGTAAAATTATCGTGATGATTTCAGACGGTGCGCCTGCGCATATTTTTCGGGGTGGCGTTGAGTATATACCGCCTGTTTCTATAAAGGACACAGCAGAAGCGGCAAAAATGATAATACGCCGTGGTACGCCGATCATTGCCGTGGCGCTGGACACCCCGGAAGATGATGATTTTGATGACGATGAGGACAGTGACGCGACATACCAGCAGTTGAAGATGATTTACCCCGACGTTGTTTCCTGTAAGGATGTTGGCAAAATCGCTGTACAATTACTGCATCTCATTACAAAACTGTTTCAGGGCAGATTCAAGTGAATTATATGAAGGCCAGATAAATAAAGTGAATTTACATCCGACGCTGCGCGATATAAATATTGCGATTGATGCTCTGGATGCAGAAGATGATCATCCTTTTATCATTCTTGAAGTGCCTGAAAAAGAGCCTAAAAATATATTTTTACAAACAATAATGTACAGTGATGACGAGAATAAAGACTGTTATAATATTGAAGCACAAATCGGAGTTGAAAATGGGTACAGGCAATATGGGCTCCATGTAGAAGATAAGACAAAACTGAAAAAATATTTTGAAGAGTATTTTTTATTCGGAAAATTTCCAGATATAAGCACATGGACGGATATTACCACTGATATATTAATGGAGGAAAACAGGTGCGGTGAGTTTGACCCTCTGAATATAGCAAGATCTCATTATCGGGAAGACAAAAAAATACTGAATTGTTACGGTCTTGCGCATGGAGCGATGATTCAAAATATACGTATTGTGCAGCCAGTCGCTGAAAGTATATTGCTGCTAAAAGATGTGCTGAATCTGGGTAACTGCGGCGATGTGTATTTTAATGGGGATAAAAATTGGATTTATATCAATATCACAATTCCAGAAAAATGGAGAGGGACAATACTACATATAAAAAGATTCAGTGGATATATAACAAAAAATGACATTCTGAAAATATCTTGCTATGACCATGGCAATATGTTTATTCAGGCAGATATTAAGCCTTTAGAAGACACAGAAAAGCTTTTACCACTATTTATACTTTTTTTTACGAAAAAAATGCTTCGAGATGATACAAGCATAAGCAATTCTTTTGACTATTTTGTCAACCCTGGTTTTGAGAAATTCAAAAATATCTATATTGATTTTATGAAAAATATGAGAACTGAAACCTTTTACGTTGCATACAAAAATTGTGATGAATTTGATTTCAGCCGATACACGCCATTATCAGGTCTCCTCCAGAATTTTCGAGAGAATGTGCAGCGAGAAAGAAAGAAATATATATAAATAGACGCAGGGCTGCTTAAGGTAAATTAAATGGAACTACACGATGGCATGACGGACATTGTAAATTCGCATCCCACATTGCGCGATATAAATATTGCGATTGATTCACTGGATGCTGAGAATACAAATTCTAGGTTTACCCTTAAAGCGTTTAAAGGGCAAGCCGATGAAACATCTCTGAGATTGGTAAGTTATATAAACGATGAGGCAACAGTATATTATTCAATATTTGTAAAATTGAGCAGAGCAAATAATTTCAGGGAATATCACTGCGCAACAACTGATAAAGCAGAAATAAAAAAATATTTTGAAGATTTCTTTTTGTATGAAATATTACCGGATATAAACAAATGGAGAGAGAGTACTTCTGACAGATTGAATGAAGAAAAAACAAGCGGATGGTTTCATCTTGTGAAATTAGCAAAATCTCATCATCGCGAAGATAAAAAAATACTGGATTGCTATGGGCTTGCGCATGGAGCGATGATTCAAAATATCCGCATCATGCAGCCCGTTGCTGAAAGTATAATTCTGCTAAAAGACATACTGAACCTGGGTAATTGCGGCGATGTATATTTCAGCAAGGATAAAAACTGGATTGATCTTGAAATCATAATTCCTGAAGCATGGAGAGGCAAAATAAAATATGTAAGAAGTTTTAGTGGATATAAAACACATGGAGATTTTTTAAGCATATCTTGTTATGATCATGAAGACAAATTCATTCAAGCAAATATTAAGCCTTTAGAAAATCTGGATAGACTTTTGCCGCTATTTATACTTTTTCTCACGAAAAAAATGATTCATAATGATACCAGTATGTATAATATCTTTGACTATTTTTATCGTCCATGTTTTGAAAAATTCAAAAGAATATACATTGATTTTGCAGAAAGTTTAGAGAATGATACCTACTATGTTGTGGATGAAAATTGTAAAGGATTTGATCCCACCCAATATACGCCACTATCGGAACTTTACCAGGTTTTTCTGAAGAATATGCAGGAAAGCAATGAGGAAAAGACCAGGCATTGATGTTCTGAGGAAGCGAAAAAATACAGGCTCTCCGATTCCCGCAGGCAATTCCGAGGTACTTCATTCCGCGCATTGCATCAAAACCAATCCAGCCGAAACAGGAGTGTGCCTCAAAAGTGAAATTCCGCCAAATTGCAATATTTCTGTGATGCAGAGAAGTGTGCATTGAGTTAGACATGGCTGGGATATGAATTCTTCACAACCGCTTGACAGAAGAGTTTCGTTTTTTTATCATTGAATAACTGTTCAGTCAATAGAGAAGAGGCAATGCCGCGCACAAAGGAAGCCTTTGAAGTTATGAGAGAAACCACCTGCGGCAAGCGCTGATCGCGGGGGTTTGTATGCGCAAACAGGTTATTGTCATCGGCGGCGGCATTGCGGGATTATCCGCCGCAATATATGCCGGGAGGAGCGGCTTTGATGTAACGCTCTGCGAACAGCACAGCATCGTCGGCGGTATGTGTACAAGCTGGCGGCGCAAAGGCTATCTGTTCGAAGGCGCGATACACTGGCTGACGGGTTCCAGTCCGAAAACACAGGTATATCAGATGTGGAAGGAAACAGGCGCGCTGGACGATACCGTAAAAATTTATCTGCATGATATATTCCGCTCCATCGAATGGGAAGGAAAGATTCTGAACCTGTACCGCAGCATAGATACAACTGCGGAGCATCTCCTTGTGCTTTCCCCTGCGGATGAAAAGGAAATCCGCAGACTGGTCAAAAGGGTAAAAACATTCACGCGGCTGGAAATGCCTGTTATGGATATACAGGGCGTAAAGGCGCGGAATCCAAAGCCCATGCCGCTGGGGTACATACTCAAAGCGCTGCCTGCGATTATAATACTTGCGCGGCTCGGCAAATTATCCTGCACGGACTATTGCAATCGATTTCAACATCCCGGCATACGGAAGCTGCTTGCATGTATTCCCGGAGATTTTTCCGCAAGCTCCATATTGTTCACGCTCGCCACGCTGAATATGGGCGACGGCGGTTATCCCGAGGGCGGATCCCTTGCGATGACCGCAAGAATGGCGGAAACCTTCAAAAATCTGGGCGGAAAACTTCTGTTGAATACAGAGGTGAAAAAGGTTGTTATCGAAAACGGTGCCGTTACCGGCGTACAACTGGAAAATGAAATTTTACCCGCAAACGCCGTCATCGTTACGCAGGAAACCATTGCGGCGCTTGACAGGTTATTCGACACGCCTTTGCATGACGCCTGGCTGCGGGAACTCCGCGAGACAACAAAGCTCATCGCGTGTACCTATATCAGCATGGGCGTCCGCGCGGAATTGCCCGAAACCATACCGGAATGGCAGCTTGACGAGCCGATCAGATACGCGGATACAAAAATAACCGAAATCGGATTTGGCACTTATGCCAGATATGCGGGGTACGCGCCCGGGGGCTGCGCCGCGCTGACCACCGCGCTCATGGGCGATACCTGGCATTTTTGGAAAAAGGCGAAAGAAGAAGGCCGCTATGATGAAGAAAAACGCGCGCTGGCGGAACAGATCAGCCGCGCGTTTTGCCGGAAATATCCGCAGGCGGAAGGGAATATTGAGGTTATGGACATTGCCACGCCCTTGACCTACGAGCGGTATGCCGGGGCATATCATGGCTCTTGGATGACCCTTATGGAACCCGGACACAAAATGGCGCAGGCATACCCGGGTTTTGCGCAGGATGTACACGGTTTGTATTTCGCCGGGCACAGGATCATACCTCCGGGCGGGCATCCTGCCGCGCTGGCCTCAGGACGGCGGGCGGCACAGATGGTCTGCCGCCAATTTGATGCTGTTTTTGTGTGATTGCTTTGCGGAATAACCTACGGTCGCTCCTGCAGCAGAAAAAAATCATAACTGTGATATCCATAATAATTATGGTGTCGCTATACGTATGTTTAATGGGATATGCGGCGGCGCAAGGAGATTCAAATTTTGAAAAAGAAGTCAAGTATACGGCGTTTCTGGGAGATTCTGAATGCAGACGATGAAACGCCGGAATCCACAAAAACAAAGCGCAGGATAATTCTCGCCGCAATAGTACCGGCAAATATAGTTACTATTGTTATTTCTGTAATTAACGCAAGCACAACAACACCCGACGTCATGTACAGCACGATGATTCTGTCAGTCGGCCTTTTCATTGTCAATATTATGACCTTAAAAAACGCCCCCCTTAAATATGTGGCATGGTGTTTTTGTATTACCATCTGTCCGATATTTTCATTTTATGTTATCGCAGGCGGCGCCAATGGGTTTGGCATTCAGTGGGTTCTGCTGATCCCCCTCGGCGTATTTATGGTATTCGGGTTAAGGGCAGGCCTGATTACAAGCACCTGGTTTCTGGTACTGATCTATATGTGTTTTTACGGTCCCGCGAAATCATTGCTTCTGTATGAATATTCGGAAGAAGTATTGACGCGCTTCCCCATGCTGTATACCCTTTCTTTTGTTTTTTCCTTTATCGCAAATTTTCAGATAAAATCGCTGCAAATACGCCAGCTGCATCATAACGCGGAATTGCGGCAATCCGTACTTGAGGAAAGAGATCGCGTGGAACAAATTTCACTGGAAACCATATCGATCATAATGAAGGCTCTGGAAGCGAAGGATAATTATACAAAATATCATTCATTAAACGTCGCAAAATACGCAAAAGCGATAGCTGAAAAATTAAAATTACCATCAAAAGAAACAGAGCATATTTATACATTGGGATTGCTCCACGATATTGGAAAAATCGGCGTTCCTGAAGCTATTTTGAATAAGCCCGACAGACTGACGGACGACGAATTTGAAAAAATCAAGGCGCATGTTGTGGTTGGGTGCGAAATACTGAAAAATTTCAGCTCCATGCCGGAATTGTATATCGGGGCGCTGTATCACCATGAACGGTATGACGGGAAAGGGTATTCCAATGGATTAAGCGGTGATGATTTACCGCTGGCGGCGCGCATTATAGCCGTTGCGGATTCCGTTGACGCCATGCACAGCAACAGGATATACCGCACTTCACGCAGCCGCGAATATGTCATAAAGCAGCTTGAGGAAAACAAAGGAACGCAGTTTGATCCCGGCCTGTCTGATATCATGATACAACTCATCGGCGAAGGCATATTGGCGGCGACGGATGAATATTTTTTGCATCAGAATTAGCAATAGAAAATATATTGTGCGGGGCTGCGCTCCTGCGGCGGTTTTTCGCTTGTTTTGAGACGAGTGGGGGTGGGGCGAGACCTCGCAAAGCGATGGCTCGCCGCTGCCCCGTACCCACAGGGCATAAACGCTGGTTGCAACATCCTGTTGCGCGCGGGTGCTCCCTTCCGGGTCGCGAGGGGAGGCTCTTCCTTCCATAATCCCGCCATTGCGTGTCCTACACGATTGCGTCCAGTCGCCTCCCCCTATGTATATTTGTATCAACATACAGCGCCCAATATTATGGAGGGAATCATGGAGCGAGAGGGGCAGGTCAGGATACCGTCCGGCTGCGCGATATTCGGCGTACTGGACAAGTCGGGCAAGCGTACCAGCGGCGAGGCGAGCATCCAGGCGATCTCGATCATGCACGACCGCTCAAACGGTCTGGGCGGCGGCTTCGCGGCCTACGGGATTTATCCCGAGTATAAAGACTATTACGCCCTGCATATTTTTTATGATTCCACTTCGGCAAAGCGCGAGTGCGAGGAATTTCTGGAGGGGCATTTTGATATCAGCAACCTCTCGAAAATTCAAACACGTAAAATTAAGGAGATCACCGACGAGCCTCTGATCTGGCGCTACTTTGTGCTGCCGCTGCCCACCAAACTCGCGGAGAGCCAGATGGACGAGCGCGAGTTTACGGCGCAGTGCGTATTTGGGATCAACACGCGCATCAGCGGCGCCCATGTTTTCTCAAGCGGAAAAAATATGGGCGTATTCAAGGCGGTGGGATACCCGGAGGACGTGGGGCGCTTTTACCGGCTTGAGGAATATGAGGGCTGGTGCTTTACGGCGCATGGCCGCTATCCCACCAACACCCCGGGCTGGTGGGGCGGGGCGCATCCCTTTGCGCTTTTGGATTATTCCGTGGTGCATAACGGGGAGATTTCATCCTACGACGCGAACAGGCGCGCGATTGAGATGCACGGTTATAAATGCACCCTCCAGACCGACACCGAGGTGATCACCTACATCATTGATTTTTTGCACCGCAAGAAGGGGCTCAGCCTGACGGAGATATCCTCGATCATCGCCGCGCCCTTCTGGCAAACCATCGAGCAAATGCCGCCCGAAGAGCGCGAGGTGCATGAGTATCTGCGCATCATGTTTTCGTCCGCGCTCATCACCGGCCCCTTTTCAATATTGGTCGGGTTTGAGGGCGGGCTCATGGCTCTGAACGACAGGCTCAAGCTGCGCAGCATGGTCGTTGGGGAAAAGGGCGATCTGGTGTATTTCTCAAGCGAGGAGTCCTCAATCCGCGCGGTGGAGCCGAACCTCGACACGGTATGGGCGCCCAAGGGCGGCGAG
>JAITCI010000080.1 GCA_031283155.1 Spirochaetota bacterium
ACAGGCTGCGTGATAGCACCCCCGACGCCGCCTTTATTAAAATCCGCACCCTCAAACGCCAGATCCGTTATAACAGGGACGGTGCCGGACACGCTGCCGACGCTGTCTTCGCTGCCCGAAGCACTGTCGCTTGAGCCGCCGCTTACGCTGCCCGCGCTCTCTTCGCTACCCGAAGCACTGTCGCTTGAGCCGCCGCTGACGCTGCCCGCGCTCTCTTCGCTGCCCGAAGCACTGTCGCTTGAGCCGCCGCTTGCGCTGCCCGCGCTCCCTGTACTGGACGCCCAGCCAGCCAAAGAGCTGCTCACCGCATCTTCTTCAAAAATCTCGTTTTCCTTGCAAGCCGCAAATATCCCACAGAAAATAAAAACGATCAGAGGATATATGAGCAGTTTCCCAATTGTTGAAAGTTTACTGGTTTCCGGCATTTTCCCCTCCTCTTCCGCTTTGAGGAATGGCTCGTGACAAAATATGCAACATACAATTGTGAAAATGCCAGGAAGCGGGCGCTGGAGCATACAGGCAGGATTTATCCCTGCCAATCGGGGGCATAAAAACACCCCTAAACCTTATAGTATATCCTAAACTGAAAATTTCGCAAGATAAATTTTCGCTGACAGGACGTCAGCGCCCCGAGCTGCGACACGGATGTCGCACGTTTTTACGCGGGGCTGCTGACAGGACGTCAGCGCCCCGAGCTGCGACACGGATGTCGCGCGTTTTTACGCGGGGCTGCGAAGCCGGATGCGGCGCGATCCCCCCCCCATTTATGCCTGTACCCACAGGGCATAAAGGCACTTCGCCTGTTGCAGCCCCCAAAAAAACTACACACGCAGAGCAGAGCGCTCATCGTTATGGGAGCGGCTCCACATGGATGGTCGCGCTGATGCCGAAATTGCCCGCAATCATATCCTCGATCTCGCTGGCTATCTCGTGGCTCTTTTCGATGGTCATATCGCGCGGGAGGCGGATATGCAGGGTAAGCTCTTTTTGGGTGACGTAATCGTGCAGGTGAAAATGATGCAGCTGCAGGGCTTCGGGATGCGTCGAGGTGATACGCGCGGTGATCTTTTGGATCAGCTCATCATTCGGTTTTTCGCCCAGCATCTTGGTAACAGTTTCCTGTATGATTTCCCAGGCCGCGTAAAACAGGAAGAGCGCGACTATCGCGGCCAGAGCAGCGTCAAGCCACCAGTAGTCCTGCACGAACAGAATGCCCAGCACCACCAAAAGAGATGCAATGGCGTCGGATCTGTGGTGCCAGCCGTCGGCCTTAACGGCTTCGTTATCGGTCGCGCGCGCGATATAAAAAGCGTATTGCGCCAAACCCTCCTTGACCAGCACCGAGATGATCATAATCGCGAGCGCGAGGGAACCAAAAACGACCGGCTCGCCTTCGCTCTTTCCGAATTTTTCCACCGCCTGCTTCAGAAAATCATAGCCAATGATGCCCAGCAAAAAAGCCATAAAGAGCGCCGCGATCTGCTCCCAGCGCCCGTGTCCGAAGGGATGCTCCCTGTCGGCTTTTTTGGACATGAGCTTTGCGGCGATCACCAGAATAACGGAGCTGATGGAGTCCGAGAGGGTGTGCCATCCATCCGCTATCATGGCGAGTGATCCCGTGATAGCGCCCACCCAGAATTTTGCCGCCGCGAGAATGGTATTGATAATAATGGAAACTATGCCCTCGACATAGCCGCCCTGCACCTTATCCATTATAGCCTCCGCGCCGCATCGCGTTTAAGACAACCAAAAGCGTAACGCCCACGTCGGCAAAAACGGCCTCCCACATCGCGGCCATGCCCAGCGCGCCGAGCGCGAGGAATGCGGCCTTTACCCCCAGCGCAAAGACGATATTCTGCCGGACGATCCGCATGGTGCGCCGCGATATATTTATGAGTTCGCCTATTTTGGATGGCTCGTCGGTCATCAGAACCACATCGGCGGCCTCAAGCGCGGCGTCGCTGCCGAGTCCGCCCATCGCGATCCCAACATCCGCCGCGGCGAGCACGGGCGCGTCGTTGATCCCATCACCGACAAAGGCGATTTTCGCGGCGGGCTGCGCTTTCGCGGCGTCCAGCTCCCGGAGCTTCGCGGCCTTTTCGTGCGGCAGGAGTCCGCCATAAGCCTCGTCGAGCCCCAGAACCTGGGCGATAGCCGCCGCGATCTGCGGGCGGTCGCCGCTTAACATCACGGTTTTGCGGACTCCCTTTTTTTTGAGCGCCATGACCGCAACGCGGCTGTCCGGCTTGATCTCGTCGGCAATGACCAGGCAGCCCGCGCTTTGACCGTCATGGGCGACGTAGACAAGGGTTCCGATATCATCGCATTTTTGGTAAGCTATTTTATTTTTTTCCATGAGCGCCTGATTGCCCGCCAGAATAACCTTGCCGCCCCGGATGACCGACACGCCGTTGCCGGCATACTCGGTATATTCGGAGAGATCATCGCGGTTCAAGCCTGTGCGATAAGCCTGCATAACGGAAAGCGCGATGGGGTGATTCGAAAACGCCTCGGCGGCGGCGGCGAGCGCAAGCAGCTCCTGCTCGGTTACGCCCGATGCGGGATGGAGCGCGGTCAGTTTGAAAACGCCCTTTGTGAGGGTTCCCGTTTTATCGAATACAACCGTGTCGAGATGGGTACAGGCCTCAAGATAATTGCCGCCCTTGACCAGTATCCCGCTTTTGGATGCCCGCCCGATACCGCTGAAAAAGCTGAGGGGAATGGAGAGTACCAGCGCGCATGGGCAGGAGATCACCAGAAAGACCAGGCTGCGATGGAGCCATTCCCGCCAGTCCCCGCCAAACAAGAGCGGCAATACCGCGAGCAGCACCGCACTTATAACAACGACGGGGGTATATATCTTCGCAAATTTGGTAATAAAATTTTCTGTTTTGGCCTTTTTGCCCGCGGCGTTTTCCATGAGGCTGATGATTTTGGCGACAGTGGATTCGCCGAAGGTTTTTTGGACCTCGATGGTCAATACCCCGCTTTGGTTCAGGCACCCGGAGAGTACCGCGTCCCCCGCGCGCGCCCTTCGCGGAATGGATTCTCCCGTGAGGGCGGAGGTATCCAGCATGGATTCGCCCTCGAGCACAATTCCATCCAGCGGGATCTTTTCCCCGGGCTTCGCGATAATCACATCGCCCGCGCGCAGGGTATCGGGCGCAACCCTGACGAGATCGCCGCCCTTTTTCAGGTTTGCGTAATCGGGGCGCAGATCCATCAATGCGGTGATGGATCTCCTGGAGCGGTCAACCGCGATATCCTGAAAAAACTCGCCGATTTTATAAAACAGCATAACGCTCACGGCCTCGGCGGGCTGGTTGAGGGCGAATGCGCCGAGGGTCGCTGAAGCCATCAGGAAGTTCTCGTCGAGAATCTGCTTTCGGACAATATTTTTCGCGGCGTTCCAGAGGATATCCGCACCCAGAATTATATATGCCGCGATAAAAACGCCCAGCGTAATATATTCAAGTGTTTGCGCATGAATTTGCAAAACTTCCGGAAGCAGAACAGCGAGAAGAAGCGCGGCAGCTCCGGCAAGCAGCCCCGCAAATTCGCGCCCATGCTCCCCGAATTTGAGGGAAGACATCTTCGGGCGGGCGGCTGCCGGATCGCGCGTTTTTTCGAGGACGATAACGTCCGGTTCATGAAGCCGCACAGCGTCTTCGATTACCGGTGTGATTTCCCCCTGATATCCGTCCGCGAGCTGCACCCGCAATGCGGCGCTCGCAAAGACAAGCCTGGCGGAAACCACGCCTTCCAGGGCAAATACCGCAGCCTCGATCTTCGCGGCGCAGTTGGGGCAGTCCAGCCCCTGCAAAAAATATTCCTTCATCGTCGTATCCATCTGTTCACCCGTGCGATGATTTTCAATCGTTCACCCGAACCAGAGAGAAAATGGAGTGCAAAAATATATCCTTTAATTGCGTAGACCCTTTTTCAAAAATATCCTGCACATTTTCGTCTTCAAGAGAGTAATACACGGCCTTGCCTTTCCTTTCGTATTTCACAAGTTTTGCGAGGCGCAGGGATTTGAGCTGATGCGAAACGGCGGATTTTGTCGTCTCCAGGAGAGCTGCCAGATCACAGACACACATCGGCTCGCAGGAAATCGCCCAGAGGATTTTGATGCGGGTGGTATCCGAAAACATTTTATAGAGGTTTGCGAGATCGCGGAATTCCTTTTGATCCGGCATGACAGACCGAACGCGCCTGACAACATCCTCATGGATAACGTCACAATCACATAAAAACGTATCTTCGCTCTGCGCCGTTCTGCTGCTCTTGCTCTGCGCCGTATCCCGTTTCGCCATGGCGTTGCCCCCTGGGAGTATTTCCTGAATCTTATCACGGTTGAACAATAGTTCAACCGTGATAACTATAAACCCACTTGCTCCATAATTCAAAAGAAAAATTTCCGCATTATGCAATCAGAAAATCAGGCCATTGGGCAATCCGCGCCTGCCAAAGCGGTGTTATATTTAACAGTACAAGCGCGCGAAAGCGGCAAAAAACGCCGGAGGAGTCCCGAATGATTGCCGGATCAGAAAAATTACATGGTTTGGTCATTCTGGCGGCACTTCTGCTCGCCGCCTGCGGCGAATACAGCGGCAGCGATTCCGGCAACAGCTTTGCCTGGGATATGCGCGGAACCTGGAAATCCAATGACCAGACCGTGATCAGCGGAACTCTTGTGATTGACCGCGATACAATTACCATCTCGGGGTATAACGAAGCCCAGGCATATGATTTATTGCCCGATCCGAATCAGCTTCCGTTTAAGAATTTCACCAAAGGCGCGGCGCTCTCCGCGTATTCGGTGAGTAACGAGATGTACATCCATGACAAAGGGGCTTGGCAAAGCGGCATCCCCTATACCAACTATACCACAGGTACCTCTTCCGCCAACAGGCAGGAATTTCTGCTCTTCAATTTTGGCGGAAGAGAGGAACGATTACAAAAGATCGCCGAGTACTAGGGCGTGTCCCTGAAGTGTTTTTTTGTCATTGCTAGGGAAGTGAAACTTCCCTAAGCAATCCACGCAGGGGAGTAAATTTTACCTGCATTATACACTCATGCCCATCAAAATACATACATACCGGATCCATGAGACGTCTCTTGCGCGCACATTCCGAAAAAAAACACAACGCGCCCTACTTGCGCATTCTCTTCCAGGCGTTGATCAGGCCGTTGGTCGAAGAGTCGTGCGACGATACCGGGGTTTCACTGCCGAGTTCCGGAAGAATCTTTTTCGCGAGTACCTTGCCGAGTTCCACCCCCCACTGATCGAAGCTATAGACATTCCATAAAATTCCCTGTACGAAAATTTTATGCTCATACATCGCAACCAATGAACCCAGGGTGCGCGGGGTCATGATCTTAAACAGGATGGAGTTGGTTGGCTTATTGCCGCTGAAAACCTTAAAGGGCGCGAGCACCTCGGCGTTTTTTTGCGGTACCAGCTCCTGCATAACCGCATCGCGCGATTTCCCGTTCATGAGCGCCTCGGTCTGCGCAAAAAAATTGGAGAGCAGAATTTTATGATGCTCGCCCAGCGGATTCAGGCTGATCGCGGGGGCGAGAAAATCGCAGGGAATCAGCTTCGTCCCCTGGTGGATGAGCTGGTAAAAGGCGTGCTGCCCGTTTGTGCCGGGCTCGCCCCAGATTATCGGCCCGGTTTGCCACGAGACGGGTTCGCCGTCGCGCCCGACCGATTTGCCGTTGCTCTCCATATCGCCCTGCTGGAAATAGGCCGCGAAGCGGTGCATATACTGATCATAGGGCAGAATCGCGTGGGAATGCGCATTGAAGAAGTTATTGTACCAGACGCCGAGCAGCGCCAGGATAACCGGGATGTTCTGCTCAAAACCGGAAGTCCGGAAATGCTCGTCCATGGCGTATGCTCCATCAAGAAGTTCCTCAAAGGCGGCAAAGCCAAGCGCGCAGGCTATGGAGAGCCCAATCGCCGACCAGAGGGAATACCGTCCCCCGACCCAATCCCAAAAACCAAACATATTGGCGGGATCGATCCCGAACTTTTTGACCTCGATCTCGTTTGTGGAGATCGCGACAAAATGGGCGGCGACAAATTTTTCGTCCTTCGCGCTCTGCAAAAACCAATCCCTCGCGGAAAGCGCGTTGGTCATGGTTTCCTGGGTTGTGAATGTTTTGGATGCAATCATAAAAAGCGTACTCTCAGGATGCAGGCCTTTCAGGGTTTCCGCGATATGCGTCCCGTCCACATTGGATACGAAGTGCACCTTCAGTTCCGGCTTCGCGTAATGCTTTAACGCCTCGCACACCATAACAGGTCCCAGATCAGATCCGCCGATCCCGATGTTCACTATATCGGTTATGCGCTTTCCGGTATAGCCCTTCCACGCACCCGAGATCACCGCCTCCGAAAACCCGCGCATCTTCTCCAGCACCGCGCGCACATCGGGCATGACGTCCTTTCCGTCAACAAGGACGGCCCGATCAGAACGGTTGCGAAGCGCGGTATGCAAAACAGCGCGGTTCTCGGTTGCGTTGATGTGTTCTCCGTCGAAAAACTCGCGGATAGCTTTGGGAAGCTGCATCTCGTTTGCGAAAGAAACAAGCGCCGCCAGAGCTTTATCATCCATTATGTTCTTTGAATAATCCACGAGTATGTCTTCAAAATGAAGGGAAAAGCGCCCGAAGCGCCCTGGATCGGCGGCAAAGAGTTTACGTATATTGGTATCCGCAAGCCTCTTCGACTCCTGTTCGAGAACCTTCCATGCGGCAGTGGTATTCGGTTTTTTCTTTGATAACATAACACCCTCCTCTTTGGTTTCTCTGTACCCGCGCGGCTCTATTCGCCCTGATTATCATTATTGCCCTGCGCGTTATGCCCGCGATGGCGGACATGGACTCCGGTCTGGCGTGAACGGTGAAAATCGCCGCTTTTTTTATCCCGCGTGTGTCCGGTGCGCTCGCGGCGCGATCCGGTGCCCTCGCGCGCAGGTCGGCCTTCGGGGCGCGCGGATTCTATCTTGACCGCATAGCGGTCAAACTTTTTTTCATTGACCGCCGATATTATCGCTTCCGCTTTTTCCTGCGCCACCGAGACATGGCTATACCCGTCACGGATATGGACGTGCGTGATCCGGCTTTCATCTACGCCCGATTCCGCCGCGATAAAACTGCGGATCGAAGACTCATTGGCGCCATGCTTGCGGCCTATATTCATAAACAACCGCGCGGTGGCTCCTCCTGCGTCGGAAACAGGATGTTTTCGCGCCGTGTGCGATACAGCGTCGCTATAACCTCCGGCGCGGGGATGCGCGGTCTGGCCTGCATTTTGTTTACCGTGAATTTTGCGCTGAAATCCGCCTTCGTCCGGCTTATCGGACGCTTGTAACTGAAAACCGCCTTCGCTGCACTGCAGGACGAGCCACGCCAGAGCCTTGCCGCGTTTCGTAAACGGAATATGCTTTTTCATTTCCTTATAAACAGCCCTGATATCGTCTGTCTGTATCCCCTGTAATATTTTATCAAACATTTTTTTCATCCTTTCTGAATATGCCTGCTCCTCGTCCGGGACGGGGAGTTTGTGAATGGCAATATGGTTTGCTTCCTGAATTTTGAAGAGATCATGATACTCGGCCGGACTGATAAGCAGAATGCTCCGTCCGCTTGCGCCGGCGCGCCCTGTGCGCCCGGTGCGATGCACAAAGAGTTCGGGGTCAAGCGGAACATGGTAATGGATCACATGCGTGACCTCGCGGATATCCAGCCCGCGCGCGGCGACATCGGTGGCCACAATGATGGTCGTCTCGCCGGAACGGAAGCGCGCCATCACCGCCTCGCGTTTGGATTGCGGAAGATCGCCGTGCAGATTCTCCACCGGATATCCCTCTTTAATCAAACTCCGGTAAACCTCATCGGTATCGATCTTCGTGTTGGTGAAGATGATGGCCTTGGTGATCCTCTCGCAATCGATGATGCGCATGAGACACCGCAGACGTTCGTTTGCCTGGCTCCTGCCCTCGCGAACCGAAACGCGGGTGCCTGTCCTTCCGCGACTACGCTCCGCAGAAGCGGGCGCGGCTGCATCCTCATCGTCTGCCCCATGAATTTCGCAGAAAAAATGCTCCGTTGTGTCCACCAGGACATTCTCGAGCGAGGTGGAATGCACTACCTCCTTATGTAAATAGTTCTGCGCCATTTTCTGGATGCGCGGCGGGAGGGTCGCCGAAAAAAACATGGTCTGCCTGCTCCTGGGTACGGCGGACATGATGGTATGCACCTCTTCGTAAAACCCCATGTCGAGCATCTCATCCACCTCATCCAAAACGGCGATATGCACCTGATTCAGCTTGAGCTGCTTCTGGCGCATGAGATCAGCCACCCTGCCCGGCGTACCAACGACGATCTGCGCGCCCGCAGCCAGCGCGTCCACCTGTGGCTGCTGCCCTACCCCGCCATAGATCGCGACAACACGATATTCGGGGATGAGTACCGTCACCTTTTCGACTTCCGCCGCCACCTGTTTCGCGAGTTCGCGGGTGGGTACAAGGACAATGGCCTGCACGAATTTTTTGTGCGGATCCAGCCTCTCCGCTATCGGAATCGCAAAGGCCAGGGTTTTTCCCGTGCCGGTCTGCGCCTGCCCAAAAACGTCCCTCCCCTGGAGCGCGTCGGGAAGCACCAATCGCTGAATCGGCGTGGGCACGACAAAGGAATATTTAACCAGCGCCGCCTGTACCTTATCGGAGAGTTCCAGCTCCGAAAATTTATCGAATTCAACTGTCATCACGCTCTCCAGCCTTGTTGGTAAAATCAGCCGTAATAATATGCGCGAGCTTGTCCTTTTGGCCGATGCTCTCGCCAAGGGGCGTCTCTTCCAGCAATGCGAGAGCATCCTCATTATCCGGCTCGAGCGCAAGCAGACGCCTGGCCTCAAATACCGCGAGTCCAATATCTCCGCTTTCCCAATATACCCGCATACGCGCCGAGGATATATCGGCCTTGGTACGTATGTCGTCGGGATGTACAAGCTCATCCACAATCATCAGATACTGCATTGCCTTATCGTACTCCTCGTCAATCAGGGCGACTTCTATCAAAGTACAGAGCGGATCGGGATCGCGGGCATAGACCCGCCGGTAAATGGAGGCGTGCAGACGAACCGCTTCAAAATCTTCCATTTGCCAGGCGGCCTGATAGATGTACTTATGCAAAAGCCACTCCTCGGGATAATCGCGCGACAACTCGGTAAAAAGCGTCATGGCCTGCCCAGCGTCCCCAATCCCAAAAAGCGCTTCGAGGGCGCGGTTAAACTTGCCGACGTCCTGCGGCTCCAGCAGCATCCCGTTATCGCCGCCAAAATAATGCTCCGTAAAATCGGGATTCTCCGCTTCGCTGCGCAGAAAAAACTGCTTCCCGGTAATAAAAAAACGCTCATCCAGCGACATACAAAAGGAAAGGTTGCAGGGGAAATCGGTAAAGAGCGCCGGTTTATGGTACAGGAGATACGAAAGAGCGCCGCTTATCGAAAAACCGCCTGCCTGGCTATCGGGGAAGCGGGCGGACTTGCGCTGCAGAAATGCCATAAGCCAATTACACACGCGCACCCGTGTATTGCGCGAGATATATCCATCCAGTTCATCCTCCGAAAACCGGCGAATGGCATAGCGGCAGGCGCTGTAATCAAGCACCGTGAAGAGCATAAAATCGTGCTCCGCAGCAAAATTTTCCTGCGCATACCACCTGCCAAGCCCATTTGCGTAAAAATAACCGATATCCTCAAACCCTATGGTTACGGGAATGACGTTTCCATCCTCGGTTACAAACTCCGCCTTGCCCTGCGCCACCGCAAGCCGCATCAGAAAATAGAGATCACTCCCGATAAAGCAGATTCGCCCCTGCGCAACGTCGCTGGTCTCCGGTATCGCGAAAAATATACGCCCGTTAATCAAACCGGAGGCACTGCACCAGAGATCCTTTTCGATCTCAGCCGCGAAGGGACTGGACTGCAAAAGTTTCAGAATAGCGGCGCAGTCGACAGGGCGGGATTCGCCGCAGGCAATTTCGGCAAGCATATTTTTCAGGGTAAGAGGGTGATCCGCTTCCAGAAGCATACTCTCAAGACGGGTTTGCAGATTCACGTGCTTCCTTGCCTGTGTTTGGATATCTCATAGTGAAAGTACACTTTTTTTGAGCCGAGGTGGGTATTTATTGCCTATGCCGCTCCCGCGCGATTACCATGAATATTTTTGTTGACAGATCCATGAATTTTTACTTAACATTTGTTAATTCACATATAGGCGGTGATCCATGAATATACAGGAAATGACCATTAAGCTCCAGGAAGCGATGGCGGCGGCGCAGCAGGCGGCGGCGGTTCGCGGCCATGCGGAGATAAGCGGTATCCATCTTGCCCTGGCTATCGCCGAACAGACGGATGGCATCTTTCCGCTCCTCGTATCCGCCATCGGCACTGATCTCCAAACGCACCTCCGCGAACTGGGCGCGCTTTTAGATCAGCTTCCGCGCGCGCATGGCGATACCCTCGCGCAGCCAAATCTATCCCGAAGGGCAAGCGCAATCCTTGCGCGCGCCGAACAGGAAAAGCTCGCCATGAAGGACGAATACCTCAGCGTGGAACACGCTATCCTCGCCATCCCCGAGGAGGGGGAGAGTAATCTTGCGGCGCTGTACAAACGGCATGGACTGGAACCCCATCGTATACGCCAGGCGCTGCAGACCATCCGCGGCGCGCACAGGGTGGAGACGCAGGATCCCGAGCTGCGCTACCAATCCCTACAAAAATATACCCTGGATCTCACCGACCGCGCGAAACGCGGCAAGATCGATCCCGTTATCGGGCGCGATGAAGAGATACGGCGCGTCATGCAGGTGCTTGCGCGCCGAACCAAAAATAACCCCGTGCTTCTGGGCGAACCCGGGGTAGGCAAAACCGCGATAGCCGAAGGGCTCGCCCTGCGCATCGCGAATGGCGATGTCCCCGAGAGTCTGCAGGGCAGGCGGCTCTTTGCCCTCGACATGGGTGCGCTCGTCGCGGGAACAAAATTCAGGGGCGAATTTGAGGAGCGCCTGAAGGCCGTCCTCTCTGAGGTACTCGCCTCCGAGGGGAAGATCATCCTCTTTATCGATGAACTCCATACCTTAACGGGTGCGGGCGCGAGCGAGGGTTCCATGGACGCGGCCAATATGCTCAAACCGGCTCTCGCGCGCGGGGAACTGCGCTGCATAGGCGCTACCACCACGAAGGAATACCGCAAATATATCGAGAAGGACGCGGCTCTTGAGCGGCGCTTTCAGCCGGTACTCGTCAAGGAACCCTCCGTGGATGAGACCATCGCGATCCTTCGCGGGATCAAGGAAAAATACGAGGTGCATCACGGGGTGCGGATTCAGGACAAAGCTCTGGCCGCAGCCGCGAGGCTCGCGCACCGCTATATCAGCGACCGCTTTCTGCCCGATAAAGCAATCGATCTGGTGGACGAAGCCGCGAGCAGGCTGCGCATCGAAATCGACTCCCTCCCCGAAGAGATCGACCGCCTTGAGAGGCAGCTCAATCAACTGCGCATTGAGCGCGAGGCGCTCGGCGCGGACGCATCCTCGCGGGAAGCGCCCCGGCTCGAAACACTCGCGCGAGAGATCGCGAACGGCGAGGAAAGAGCCAACACCTTAAAATCGCGCTGGCTGCAAGAAAAGGAGATCATCTCCAGGATCCGGAATGCCAAGGGTGAGATAGACGCACTCCGGCGCGAGGCCGAAACCGCCGAACGCGCGGGGGAATTCGGCAAGGTCGCCGAGATCCGCTATGGCCGCATCACCGGGCTGGAGCGCGGCATTGAGGAAAGCAATACGGAGTTAAAACTCTTGCAAGCCAATTCCCCGCTCCTCACGGAAGAGGTCACGCCCGAGTCCATCGCCCAGGTACTCTCCGTCTGGACACATATTCCGGTAACGCGGATGCTCGAGGGCGAGAAGGAACGCCTCATCACCATGGAAGAAAAGCTCGCGCGGCGCGTCGTCGGGCAGGAGGCCGCGCTTAATGCCGTATCGGAAACCATTCGCCGCGCGCGCGCCGGACTCCAGGACGCAAGCCGTCCGCTCGGTTCCTTTCTGTTTCTTGGACCCAGCGGCGTGGGCAAAACCGAACTCTCCAAAGCGCTCTCGTATTTCCTCTTCGACAGCGAGAATGCCCTCATCCGAATCGATATGAGCGAATATATGGAAAAGCACAGCGTCGCGCGCCTGATAGGCGCTCCTCCCGGATACGTCGGATACGACGAGGGCGGTTATCTCACCGAGGCGGTGCGCAAGCGGCCATATTCGGTCATCCTCTTTGACGAGGTGGAAAAGGCGCATCAGGACGTTTGGGGAGTACTCCTGCAGGTACTCGACGACGGGCGCTTAACCGATGGGCAGGGCAGAACCGTGGACTTTTGCAATACCGTGATCATCATGACAAGTAATCTTATCCATGCCTGGCCGGAGAACCAGAAAAACCGAAAGGCATTGCATCAAAGCCTCGCGCAGTATTTCCGGCCGGAATTCCTGAACCGCATCGACGAGATCGTGGTCTTTGAGGGTCTCAAACCAGAAAATATGTCGGCCATCGTGGAAATTCAGCTTGCGGAGATCCGCAAACGGATGCAGGCACGGCGGCTCGAAATGCAGTTCAGCGAAAACGTAAAACAATGGCTCGCGGTCGAGGGCTGGGATAGCGAACTGGGGGCGCGCCCGCTCGCGAGGCTCATCCAAAAAAAGGTGACATCCCCGCTCGCGCTCTTTCTTTTGGAGCAAAACCCGGTTGACGGCGGCACACTTCTATGCGATTGCCGCGATGGGGAATTTATTTTCAGCCCCGGTTGATAAACCAGGTACGTAAAAAAGCGGCTTTTAACTTGATGATACAGATATTAAGTTCAAGTACCGATATATTTCGAGTGACTCGGAAAATATTTGCGTATTGCCGCCGAGGCGGAATCCGATTGCCCATGCGGGGAGAAAATGCAGGCAGATCCTTCTCAGCTTACCCTGGCTGCGTATAAAAAAGGCGCCTATATCCTTGTTGAAGACAAGATAGACAATCCCTTTTTTTACATTATTAAATCCGGGCAGGTACACGTTAAAACAAAAACGGATCTCCCCGTTTCCGGTGTTGTGAAGCGCGAACCGGACATATTGAATCCCGGCGATTTCTTTGGAGTGATCTCCGCCATGAGCGGGCACCCCAGCATAGAATCGGTCACGGCATTAACCGACGTTATCGTCATTATCGTGCGGCGCGATCAATTCGGGGTTTTGATCCAGAAAAATGGTCCCATTGCCATGAAGATCATCCGCTCCTTCTCGCGCAAACTGCGTTATTTCGGAACGGCGCTCACCCAGCTTTCCTTTTCAAATTCCATTGAACAAGATCCCATAAACCTTCTCTCCCTGGGCGAATACTACTTCAGCCAGAAAAGCTGGGTGATAGCGGCCTACGCCTATACAAAATTCCTTGAACTCAATCCGCAAAGCCCGCACACCATGCAGGCGCAGCAGCGCCTGGCGCAGCTCGCCGCATACGCCAAGTCCGGTCCCGAAAGCGTCCAGACGCAGGGCGGTGCCTTCGCGCGCGTGTATCATGACGGGGACGTTGTTTTCCTCGAACATGAAATTGGCAACGAACTCTATATCATTCAGCAAGGCAATATAAAAATCAAAAAGGTCGTCGCGAACAGCGAGATCACCCTGGCGATACTGCAAAAGGGAGATATCCTGGGCGAAATGGCTATCCTGGAAAATCTGCCGCGCTCCGCTACGGCTGTCGCCTATGGAAAAACCATGCTGCTCGCCATCAACAAGGATAATTTCCAGGTTATGGTGCAGCAGCAGCCGCAGCTCGCCACAAAAATCATTTCCCTCCTGTCAGAGCGCATCTGGATATCATACCGCCAATTCACAAACGCGATGATTGAAGACCCCCTTGCCAAAATATATGACGCCCTGCTCACCCAGGTAGCCAAGATGCACGTGGAACCCGCCAAAGGCGTGACGCACACCTTCGACTTTGGCACCGACGAACTTCTGAGTATGATAGGCATCGCGCCGGACAAGGGAAAAAAAGCTCTCGCGGAATTTTTTATGAGCAGAAAATTCATTCTTGTCAACAATAAGATATATGCCACGGATCTCGAGGAACTGCATAAGCAAGCCACCTACTACAAGAACCAATGGCTCCGCAAACGCAAAATTGAGGAAATGCACACCGCTTCAGAGCTGAAGGAATCGCAATACGCCTCTGCGTCCTCTTCCGTACTCCGCAAAACCATGGGCTAAGCGCTTCGGAAGATTTTTTCCTCAACGTGCCGCTCGCGCTACACGCTACGCGGAGACGTTCAAGCCCTTTGGGCTTGGCTGAGAAGAAAATTATAGGCGTCGCTTCGCGACGATACTGTTCGTTGCGATAGCAACGTTAAAATCCTTCCATGCAGTCGCGCCCAACGGGCGCTACAGCATCGGAAAAAACTTCCTCCGCTTGTATAAAAAAACACATAGCTCCGCCCTGCTGACAAGGATGTCAGCACTCCGTGCGCTTCCGAAGTAGGAGTACGTACTTCTGGAACAACGCGGGACAACCTGTGCCCTGTACCCACAGGGCATAAATGGGTATCCCATCCCGCTTTGCGTGCTGCGCAGGTCGTAGGCTCAGGAATGTTCGCGCCGCAAACAAAAGAGCCACCCCGCAGGATGGCTCTTCGCTTTGTATGATGCAAAGATAGCGTTAATAATCCATTCCGCCCATGCCGCCCATACCCCCCATGCCGCCGGCGCCCATGCCGCCGCCCTTCTTGGGATCCGGCTTGTCCGCGACAAGAGTCTCCGTGGTCAGCATCATGGCCGCGATAGAAGCCGCCTTTTGGAGGGCGACGCGCGCAACTTTGGCAGAATCGACGATACCGGCGTCGATGAGATTTTCCCAGGTATTGGTCGCCGCGTTAAAGCCAATTCCCGCCTTTTCCTGCTTGGCGCGCTCCGCTACAACAGCGCCGTCGATGCCGGCATTGGTCGCGATCTGGCGGATAGGCGCCTCAAGCGCGCGCCGCACAATCTGAATGCCAATGGCCTCTTCCTCGTCGCTCAGCTTGAAACTCTCGAGCGATTTGGCGCAGGAGAGGAGCGACATCCCGCCGCCGGGTACGATTCCCTCTTCGACCGCAGCGCGCGTAGCGGCAAGCGCGTCTTCCACGCGAGCCTTGCGCTCCTTGAGTTCCACCTCGGTAGCGGCGCCCACGCTTAAAACCGCAACCCCGCCGGAGAGCTTCGCCAACCGCTCCTGCAATTTTTCGCGATCATAATCGGACGTGACCTCTTCGATCTGCGCCTTGATCTGCTTGATGCGTTCCTTAATGGCTTTCGCGTCTCCTGTGCCTTCGATGATGGTGGTTTTTTCCTTATTGACCTTAATGACCTTCGCGCGTCCCAGATCCTGAATGGTGGTATTCTCGAGCTTCATGCCGAGATCATCGGAAATAAGCGTCCCGCCGGTCAGAACGGCTATATCCTCAAGCATAGCCTTGCGCCTGTCGCCAAAGCCGGGCGCTTTCACGGCCACACAGTTGATTGTGCCGCGCAATTTGTTCAGCACGAGAGTAGCGAGCGCCTCGCCGTCCACATCCTCGGCGATGATAAGCAGGGGAGCGCCCATCTTGACGATCTGCTCCAGCAGCGGCAGCAGGTCCTTCATGGAGCTGATCTTTTTTTCGTGGATAAGGATGAAGGAATTTTCGAGCTTCGCCTCCATGGCTTCCGGATCGCTCACCATATAGGCGGAAAGATAGCCGCGATCAAACTGCATACCTTCTACAGTTTGCAGCGTGGTTTCGATGCCCTTCGCCTCTTCAACCGTAATCACGCCATCCTTGTCGTATTTGATTGTTTCCATGGCGTCGGCAACGAGGTTGCCGATCTCGTCGTCGTTATTGGCGGAGACCGTCGCCACCTGCGCGATTTTTTTCTTGTTGGATTTTACCGGCTCGGAGAGCTTCGCAATGCACTCCACGCAATAATGCACAGCCTTTTCAATCCCGCGGCGGAGCTTCATGGGATTCGCGCCGGCGGTTACATTTTTGAGACCCTCGGAAAAAATCGCCGAGGCAAGAATCGTTGCGGTGGTGGTGCCGTCGCCCGCCATATCGTTTGTTTTGGTGGCGACTTCCTTGACGAGCTGCGCGCCCATATTTTCATAGGGGTCCTCAAGCTCAATCTCCTTCGCGATGGTCACGCCGTCATTGATAATGACGGGGGCGCCAAACTTTTTTTCAAGCACGACGTTGCGCCCCTTGGGGCCAAGGGTAACACGCACAGCATCGGCGAGCTTATTGACGCCGGTTAACAATGACCGGCGGGCTTCTTCATTGAATATCATCTGCTTCGCCATAATACACCTCTTCTTTTGCGGTCTGGATTAAAAATGCTATACATCCGTATATAAACAAAAGTACAAAAATCAGCGGCAAGAGGCAAGCAAAAAACACCGGAAGTCCATACTTCCTTCACGCGCCGCGCTTCGGGAAAATTTCTGAGCCGATGCCGGGAGAAATTGCGGCTGCGTTTTATTTTTCTATTGGGGGAACAGTTGCCGCATACGGGAGTATAGGGCGCAACTTGCCTTATTTGTAAACATTCTACCGCCGCAAACACGATGTTTGCGCCCCGCGCGCGACACGATGTCGCGACCGGCGCGGGGTATCGCGCAATAACCGCAACGCCTCTCCTGCAAATAACCGTTCCGCTGCCGCGAAGCAGAACCAGAAACTCGCGAAGAAGTGCATTGGAGGCTCTGTCTTTTTATGCTAGAATAATCGGCATGGATGATCAGGAAAAATATGCGCAGAAGAAGTTTTTATATGGCTGCAAACTTTGAAGCCGTAAAAAAAAGAAGAAGCAAAACGCTATGCCAACGACGTCCGCGCGCATCTGCCGGTCGATAAGGCATACCTTTTCGGTTCGTATGCCCGATGTACGGCGTCCGAGTTGAGCGACGTAGACATAGCCTTCTTTGTACGCGATTATAATGGCAAAACGCGCTTTGACGCAGGCGTACAGTTCCTGAACCTCTGCCGCAGCTATACCGCCTTTTTTGAACCGCTTGTTTTTGAAACAGCGGATATCGGGCAGAACAATCCCTTTATCAATGAAATTATCCGTACAGGCGTGGAAATATAAACGCCCCGATTTACTTTTTTACTTTACCGCCCCTCGACTATTTTAATCTCTTCTTCCGTTAAACCATAAAGGGCGTACACCGCTTCGTTGATACGGTTTTCGCAATAGGAGATTTTGTTTTTCAGTGGAGCTGTTTTACCGGGCAGGTTTTCCGCCTGAAGCTGCTTATAGAGCTGCAAGAGCTGATTTGCGCAATGCGTTATGGTTTCATAGCTTTTTGCTTCATCACTTTTATTAAAATCGATAACCCGGATGGGATATACATTCAGAAATTGGGTTTTATATTCAAAAAATCCGCCCGCTTTGGGAACAGAGATTTGTTTGTGGAAAAATTCCAGCACCCTGGAGTTCAGGATTCCCAGTACATATAAATAATGATCTCTCCATTCCTTATTGAGAACAGTGCTGAAGACCTTTGTGTTGCCCAGGTAATATTCTTCATCCAGATAAAATCTGTTGTTATCGGAAATTTCCGCATTGACAATTTTGGTTTGGTGAAATTTTGAGTATATGCGTTCGCACCACAATTCATACCACAGCTTTGAAGAATTATCAAAATAATCGCGGCCTTGTAACAGCTCTTTTCTTTCTGTCAGATATTTATATGTATTCGGATATTTTGATTTGAATTCCTTTTCAGGAATAACCTTATTGTTTGTTATATCGTAAGGATAAATACAATACGTTCCGCCCCATTTCGCGCGGTATTTTTGTATATCCCTGCCCTTATAAATCGGGAAGAGAATCTCTTTTTCAATACCATATTCGGCTCGTATCTCTTCATCAATATAAAACACTTCGTCTTTCCCGGATTGTATCCCAACAAAAATGTATTCAGTAATGTCTTTCAACTGAGCAGCATTGGGGGTATTCTCAATTTTCTTCTGTAATCCGGAAATTGTTTTATCTGTGATTGTCCAGCTCCCCTCGCCAAAGGAGTCTGTATTTATAAAGTATTTCAGTGAAATGGAATCCGATATCCCGCTGTTTAATGATTTTGCCACGTTTTCGTGGGTCAATCCTTTTTGTGTGGAGAATAAAGTGATTTTTGTTGCGTTAATCTTTGCTTTCCTGAAAACGAAAATAAACGGAAACACCGTAACCCCGTTGAATACCTGAAAATCCCCAAAGTAAGTCATTGCCTGTATTGCCATATTCTGCGTTATATACTTTCTGATGGATTTACCATAATCCCTTTTTGTAAACATGGATGGAACAATAAATGAACTTATTCCATCCGTATTCAGCAGCCGGACAGATTTTTCAATAAAGGGTATATACAAATCGTACTTACCATTCGCGCTTTGATATTTTTTCTCCAGATATACTTTTATTCCCGCATCCAACTGCTTGAATTCCACATACGGCGGGTTTCCAAGCACCACGTCAAAGCCAACAGAAGGCCTCTTCTCCGTATTAAATATGTTTGGGAATTTTGTCTTCCAGTCAAAACAATTCATATCCATTCGCGCGTCGTTCAGGAGATCTCTTTCGCTGTCATAATAATCTGTCCCAATCAGGCTATTCCCGCATTTGATGTTTTCCTCGAGCGAGGGCAGGAGCGCCATAGAGGAGTGCGCAAAGCGGTTTTGCTCTTCCGCCTCTTGCGTTTCGCCCTCCAGCAGTTTCAGATATAACGAGAGCTTGCTGACCTCGACCGCCTGCGCGTCAATATCTACGCCAAAGATAGAACTGGTCAGGATGCGCTGCTTTTCCGCTATCGTGAGCTTGTATGTGGGCGGTTTGCCGGATGCGGCATATATTCTTTTATTATTCAGCGCGGCCTGCACATTCTTTGCCTGCGTATAATACGCAAGATGGTAATCCAGTAAATACTGATACGCGCCAATCAAAAAAGAACCTGAACCGCAGGCGGGATCGCAGATCTTGATCTTTGCAATCTCTTCCGGGGTTTTGCCCTTGATCTTTTCTCTCACCGTATTCTGCACGATATAATCCACGATGTATTGCGGGGTATAATACACGCCGCCCGCTTTCTTAACCTCGGGCTTTTCTTCTATTTTGATCCGCTTTTCGGTCAGGCGGATCGTTTTCCCCAAAAAGCGCTCATAAATGCTGCCCAGAATCTCTATCGGCAAAACGTCAAAGAGATACGGCGACTGGGGGTAATAGAGATTTTCAATAATTTTGGTAAGTACACCATCGTCAATCCGCGCGTTGTCAATAAACGTATCTTTCGCGAATAGCCCGGCGTTGTATTTTGTGTTTGCCTGGGCAAAAATCTTTTTGAGTTCCGCGTATACGTCCGGCGCGCCGCTCGCCTCCAATAAAAGATTTTCGCGTTCGCTCCCTCTGTCCTCCGCAAAGCGCAAAAATATCAACCGGTCGATTATTTTTTGTACAACCGTATTCAGATCAAAAACCGAAAGCCCTGTATTCAGCTTATATATATTTTTTGCGAGCAATTCGCGCCATTCTTCAATCTGCCGCAGGAGATCGTCGTCAACCTCGTCCGTACCCTTTGTTTTTTCGGCATACGTATCCAGGCTTCCGCCCGCGACGGCTTCGCGCGAGCAGAGGGCATATATCTCGTCAAATTTCTCTTCGTATTCCCGGAATGTGTAATACCGCTCGCGCGCTATGGCGGCCGCTTCCTTTTTCGTCTTGCTTGCTTTGGGCTTAATGCGGGTATTGTATACCGAAAATTCCTCAAAGTCGGTCAGGATCGAAATGGGCAGCTTTTTATTCCACCCATAGCTGCGAATCTGTTCCGCCGGATCGGTGCCGCCCTTGATATCAACGGCGGGCTTTTTTGCCTCCAGAAAAAATTTGAGGCTGTTGCCAATATAAAATCCATAGTCGGGCTTTTTTGTTCTGCCAAAAACTTTTACGTCATCCTGCCGTATCACTTCGCCTGCGCCGGTATCATTGCCCATATCCCAGCCGAGGAGCCTGAAAAATTTGTCGATAAACTCGCTGCGTACCCGATCTTCGTTGTGATTTTCGCCAAATTGAGCAACGAGCGCGCGCAGTTCCCTGCGGCTGGCGTCCGAAGGCACAAGGGATGGTTTTTCGTTTTCCATAAAGTACAGTATACGGCATGGCAGTTGATCCGGAAACACCGCGCGGGGATGTATTCATCTGCGGAACATATATGTCATGGGAGCGGCGTTTGGTTCACACGATACCCCGCAAAAAAGCCCTCTGTCAGAATTGAACTGACGACCTACGCATTACGAGTGCGTTGCTCTACCGGCTGAGCTAAGAGGGCATATTACAGGTAAGATATGGCAGGGCGTATGCCGAGAGACGGAATTGAACCGCCGACACGCGGATTTTCAGTCCGCTGCTCTACCTACTGAGCTATCTCGGCTTTTAATGCCTGGATAATCTACATACCAAAACTGAAACTGACAAGCAAAACCTTCAAAAATTACAGCTAAAGATATTGCTCAAAAAAAGAACCGCCACGCTGAGAAGCATGGACGGCTCTTTTATTATATATATTCGGAAATTTACGGAGCGCCGGTGTCGCGCGCGCGCTGGAGCTTTGCTTGCTCCTGTTCAAGGAGATAGCGCTTTTCGGCAAGTTTCTGTATCTCACGCTCTTTCTCTTCGCTGCGCGCCTTGGCGAGAATACCCCAAACCTTCTCGTCGTCGATGTCCTCATCCTCGTCCGGAATGGCCTTGTCGAAAGCCATTTTCAGATCGCGGATATACATAACAAAGTCGCCGCCGAAAGCGTCCATCTGGCGATAGACGACGAAGCTCGTAAAGCGAATATACGGCGGATGGATCGGATACAGGGGCAGACGCTCAAGGACGCGATCACGCGGGTTCTCAATATAGTTGGGGTTGATCCAGGTAAGTTCGCGCCAGTTATCAAAGAGCAAAGACCCAAAGAAATACTCGCGCTCAATACCATCACGATCCTTCAGACGGGCGGCAAAACCGAAGTCGTAATTGCGCCCTTTGACCCAAACCGAGACGCTCTGGATCTGCCCGACGTTATTGATCACGCCGTTAAACTCATTTGCCACTTCGCCAAGTTCGTCATAGGCATTGAATTCAAACGGAGGCATGATCTTCGCCCAGCAGTTTTGACGATTGTTTGGAAAGTGAATCCGTATGGCAAGCACGTCGCTTGTGGCAGCCTCGTCAAAACCCGCAATCTTCTGACCATTATAGAGCTGCTTGTGATTGTTCTGCCAGTACAGGCTCGGATAATTGGTCGCATAGGAAAGCACATTATTCAGGATATGCGCTGCCGAGGAGTTAAGCTGGACACTCCATTTATCCGGCGCCCAATCCTCATACTTCATTTGAAAATTTTCCGACGGCAGACCGCGCGAAGGAACTTGTTTGTTTCGTTCCTCCATCTGCTTGTTGGTCTTCTCAATTTGCGCCTGCATCCTCTTTGGGTACTGCCCAAAATCAAGAATAAAGGCCCTATTAGCCAAGAGACGACCGGGTTCCGTCGTCGTCTGCGCAAATGCCAGCGTTATCAGGAGAGTACTGAGCAAAAGAAGCAGAATTCCTGACAGAATGATGGCTTTTCTCATCACCGGACTCCTTTCCATGATCGAAGCTAGTTTTTTTATAGTAGGCACTCATGCAAACCTTGTCAACAGGAAAAATTCACACAGTGTGCCACAATAGTATATCGGTGCATACCCATTAAAACTTAAACTTTATCGGATACGCAAGCAATCAATTTTCCAGGTCTTTTCGCGGGTGAAGCGCCTGCGAGATGCGCGTCAAGCCCCGGAGGGTCGCGCGCGGCGCGCCGTCAATGAGAATCTGCACCTTTTTGACCTCAGGTATATTGGCGGCAACGGTATGCACAAGACCATAGACCGCAAGCAACTCCGCGTCCGCTTCTTCCGCAAGACCGAGGAAAAGTTCGCTGCTTAAGTCGATCCAGGCGATATCCCCCGCAAGCCAGCAGCCGTTCAGCTTTGCGGACGGCGGGATCACGGGAAGACTGTCGTTATTCATGGGGCCGTCCATGAGGGCGCGCACCACGGCTCTGAGCGGATCCTGACGCCACAATTCGCGGTTGATCTCCCGATCCGCCGGCTGAAGACTGCTGTATCCAAAGCTCGCGAAAAAAAGCCGCACGTTTTTATGCCCGAGTACCGGCGAGGTCATGCGATTTACGAGCAAACCGACGCCCAGCATAACAAGCAAACCAAAAAAGAATACAGATATCCGCCACCGGCGGCGCGTTTGTACTGCTTCTTTTGGATCATTCAGCTTGTGCATATCCCGTATCCTGAAGATGGCTCAGCGGTAAAATTACTACCGCCCCGTTTCCGCAGCAGTCAAAAAATTCCTGATTCCTTCGGCAATGCCGTTTGCGATTTTTTCGCGGTAATCGGCCGTCGCGAGGAGCTTTGCCTCATCGGGGTTGGTGATAAAACCAATCTCGACAAGCACGGAAGGCATATAGGTATACCGTATCACGGAAAAATTGGCTTTGCGCACCCCTCGATCCGGAGATTGGCGGCCAATCTCTTTTTTTAAGGCCTTCTGAATACCTTCCGAAAGCATTACCGATTCCCAGCGATGCTCCTCGACCAGCATATTGGAAAAGATCGCGTCGAGCGCGCCTTCGTCATTTTGCGGGATATCCGCCGCAAGCGATCCGTTCTCGAGAGCCGCCACCCTGCGCGCTTCGGCGTCGGAGGCTCTGGGCGACAGAAAATAGGTTTCATAGCCCCTGGCGCGCGCGTCCAGAGAGCCATTCGCGTGGATACTCACAAAAATGCCCTTATGCCCCGCAGCGAGAAAACCGTTTGCCATTTCGCTGCGCTTTATGAGGCTCACTGTTTCATTGCCTTTGCGCGTAAGCTCGACGCGGCAGGAGAGTCCCTTGAGCTTATTTTCCACGCGCTTTGTGACGTCCAGCACGAGGGTGGATTCATAGGCACCCTGATACCCCACGACGCCCGGATCAGACCCGCCATGTCCGGCGTCGAGTACAATCAGGTTAATGCCCTTCATCGGCGTCGCGGGCGGCGTGATTTTGGGATCTTCCTTTTTATTTTCAGGCGCAAGATTTGTGAGGCGCATCTCCCGCTGCGCGCTTTCGCGAAACGTCCACATCTCCCCGGGCAGGGAAAGCTCCCTGTACAGGGAACGCAATACCTCGAGCGGCAGGTGGATTTCTCCATTTTTACCCGCGATTTTCTTTTCGAGATAGTCCACGCGACCCGAGGTACCGAGCACAATCTGACTGTCCAGAAAGAGCGTGAGCCATTTCCCCGAGCGAATGAGATCGATGCGCCCTAAGAGCGCGTCCCAATGGAGTTCGAGTCCCATATCATAAGTCAAAGCGTTGAGAGAGATATAGCCGGCATTCGACTCGAAAACCTTCTCGTCCGCGCCGGACAACTGAAAGCATGGAAGGAGAATCGCAACGGCCATACACAGGCAAGCCGCAAACGAGGCGAGCGGCTTTGCCCGGAGCAGAGGCGAATGGAGTATCCTCTTCACAAGAGCGCGCTCCCGCTGGCCTGCTGCTGCCGTGGCCCCCGTATGACCACGCGGGAATGCGCCTCCAGCGAAAGCATCGCGTCGCGCGTAAGCGTATCGCGGGCGTGGTACGCAACGCCCGCAACCATAGCGGCATTGTCGGTGCAAAGCGCGCGCGGCGGAAAATATGCGCGGAAATCACCGCAGGCGGAAAAGCGCTCGCGGAGATACCCATTGGCCGCGACGCCGCCGGAGACCACAAGCTCGGGCAGCGCGCGATCATGGATAAGTCGACGGGCTTTCTCGATGAGAATATCCGCCGCCGCCGCCTGGAAGGAAGCCGCTATATCCTCAATGCGTTCATCGTTCTGTCCGGCGCGCCGGAAGAGATGGCGCTGGTGGATCACGGCGGTCTTCAGCCCTGAAAAGGAAAAATGATAACGCTGCCGCTCGGTATCCAGCAGGGTGCGCGGGAAGGCGTAGGCTTCGGGGTCGCCCTGCGCAGCAAGCCGGTCGATCACCGGTCCCCCGGGATATCCAAGCCCAAAATGCTTTGCGAGTTTATCGTAGACCTCGCCCACCGCGTCGTCAATCGTGGAACCGTATATGGTTACATCGAGCGGGGATGCCGCCTCCACCAGCAGGCTATGCCCTCCGGAAATGATGAGTCCCAGATGGGGATACGATGGTGCGGGTTCCTGAAAGGCAGCGCCATAGAGATGCGCCGCGAGATGATTGACCGCGACCAATGGCGTATCCCAGGCAAGGGCGCACGCCTTCGCCGCCGATACCCCCACCAAAAGCGAGCCTATCAGTCCGGGCCGGTTGGTGACGGCTACGCGATCCAGATCGGGCGGCTGTATCCCGGCGTCACGGAGCGCTTTTTCGATCACCAGATGGATCACCTCAAGATGCCGGCGGCTCGCGATCTCGGGAACGACCCCGGAGAAAGCGCTGTGAAAGGCGTCCTGCGAGGTAATGACGCCGCTCAATATCTCTCTGCCATCGCAGACGACCGCAGCCGCCGTATCGTCGCAGGAGGTTTCAATGCCGAGAATGACCATCAGGGAAACTCCGAGACGCCGACAAACTCTATTCCGCGCGCGCGGTAGAGGGGTAATTTTTCCTGTAAAACCCGCAGGGTTTCCGGCTTGGTGACGTGCCCGATGCCAATGGCTTTGCCGTTGCGGATCGCTTTCCGGACGAGAGAATGCAGAGCTTCCTCAATAGCGGCAGCTTCGACCGTATCGTCGAGAAAAAAGTCCCGTCTGCGTCCCGGCATTCCGGCTCGAATGGCCTCTTCCAGCCCAACCGACGCGGCATGGGTGAAGCTATCCACAAAAAAGAGTCCGCGCAGCGTAAGACACCGCATGAGCCGACGCATCAGATCGCGATCCTGTGTGGCAAGCGAACCCTGGTGGTTATTGATCCCGCGCGCGCCAGGCACGGTAAGAAGCGCCGCGTCCAGGACGCGCGCAACCTCGCGTTCGTCCATTCCGGGTTTGAGCATTTCCTTCTCAAGGGCTTGCCGCTCGCTGTTATTGGGCTGCATCGGAAGGTGTACCAGAACATCATGCCCGCGCGCGCGCGCCATCTCCGCAAACCGCCGCGAGTTGGGATGTCCGGGCAATACCGCGAAACTGAGCCTGACGGGAAGATCCAGAAAGACCCATTGGGATTGCGCGCCACTACCGGCATCATCGAGGATCAGCGCAATCTTCGCGGGCGGGAATTGCGCGGCCGGAAGATCAGGTAAAGTATCGCTTGCCTGAAACAGCTTTTTATGCCCCGTCGGTTCATTTTGCACCGGTTTTGAGGCGTCCGCAAAACGGAGATCGAGCGTGACCCCTTCCTGGCCGCGCCCCAGGGTGATGGAGTAACGCGGCGTCTCCCCCTCCCATTTTTGGAGACGGCAGGAGGAATCTTTCAGAAAGCCTTCCAGTATGCGGCTGAACCCGATCTCGGGAAGAGCTGTCGCAAGAGAGAGTACAGGCGGCGAATGGATGCTATTCAGAGCCTGCGTCTGTATCCCCTCCTGCTTCGCGAAATACGAAAAGGCTTCATCGGCAAGCGGTGCCGCGCTCACAGAAATCTCCTGGATAGGCTGCTTTGGCGGTTTTGAGACGCCGGACGCGAAGAGACGCGCGCGATTTTGGCCATCGAGCGCAACAAGCCCCGCCAGGGTAAGCAAAATGAGCGCAGAGGTGACAAGGATAAAGCTCTTTTCCCGCGCTCTTTGCTGCGTTTGATTCTTTTTTCCGGCCATACACAAGTTCATCGGCAAATTCGCGCCGGGCGGTGAAATTTTTGGGGCGCTCACGCTGTTTTCTCTATACAGAAAGGCGGAATACTATGAATACAAGACATTTTCAGCGCATCCTTGCACTGCTCGCTGCCCTCCTCCTGATCTGCCCGCTCTTTGCCGCAGACGGTGAAAACGCGCTTGTCATTACCGTACACGCAGCCGGACACGGCGATATGATCGAGATACGCGCGCCGAACGGAGACACGAGCCTGATCGACTGCGGCTCCGCATCCTCACCAAGCGCGCGGCAGGCGGTACGCGCACTCCCCGCGCGACTGCGTTATTTCATAGCCAGCCACCCGCATGAGGATCACATCGGAAACTGCGCCCTGGCTGCCTCGCGCGCGGATATCATCGTTGACGGCGGACTTGAGTCCCCGGAACACGCGCAGGCGGAACTCTACGCCCTGGCTGCGCGCGGCAAGCGATTTATCTTCGCGGAGGCGGGAATGAGCCTTGACCTCGGCGGCGGCGTCCGCCTGGAGATACTCTCGCCCGCGCGGGACTTCCTCAGGGGAACGAATTCCGACCCCAATAATAACTCCATCGTCTGTATGCTCCGCTATGGCCGCTTTCGGATGCTCTTTACGGGCGATATTGAAATGGACGGCATCGAAACGCTCCTTCTGCGCAAACCGGATCTTGGCTGCGACGTGATCAAGGTTCCGCATCACGGAAGCCGCGGATCGCTGGATATGCGCTTTATAAAGGCGCTCGGCGCGAAATACGCCGTCGTCAGCGCGGCGCCGGACGATGCGCGCGAGGGGCATGGGCTTCCCCATGAGGACGTCGTCCGCGCGTACCGCAACGCCGGGACAGAAGTGTTTGTCACGGGACGGCATGGAAAAATTCAGATAACCGCCGGCGATGAGGAGTGGACAGTGGAGAGTACTGTCAAGCCATTATCCTGATGAACTCCGTACCCATCATTTTGCCCCCGCAGCCCAAATACGCAACCTCCTTGTTGCGGGCTGCGTACTGTCAGTCCGCAGCCCAAATACGCAACCTCCTTGTTGCGGGCTGCGTACTGACATCGTGTCAGTATAATTTGCGATTGCAAAAATACCCTTACCTGGGCTAGCATAGAGGTTCAACTCTGATCGCTTTATTTAGGAAGGAATCCATGAAGGTAATTTTTACGGGACTTACAACGGTTGAATCCAATCCGGGAAAAACCATTCTCGATATTGCACGGGAAGGCGCGCTCGCCCTCCCGCCCTGGACGGTGGCGGCGCATAAGGATAACCGCGCTATATCGCTTTCCACGCGCATCACCGAGGACTGCACCCTGGAACCTGTCACCATGCACTCCATAGAGGGGCGGCGAATTTACCAAAAAAGCGTATCGCTCGCGCTGGTGAAGGCTTTTTATGACGTGTTCCCCGGAAAACGCATCCAGCTTCTGCATTCGATTGCCAAGGGGATATACTGCAGGGTCTTTATCGGCCGCTTGTTACAGCCCGAGGATATCGATCTTTTGCACACGCGCATGGCCGAGATAATCGCGGGCGACCTTCCGTTCGAGGAAGAGCTGCTCCCCCGCGAGGAAGCTCTGGACTATTTTTCCAAAAATAATTTTATGGATAAACTTGAGCTTCTTAAACTCACCAATCTGGACACAATCAGGCTCACAAAGCTGGGCGATATACGCGAGATCCGCTATTTCCCGCCCCTCCCCTCCACCTCATGGCTGCACGCATGGGATCTTGTCCTGCACGGCGAGGGGCTGATCCTCCGGTATCCTGAAACAACCGATCCATCCTCTCTTCCCCTGTTTGAGGTGCAAAACAAGCTCTTTTCAATCCTCACGGAAGACAGCCAATGGTCAAAGATACTCGAGATCACAAACGTCAGCGAACTGAACCGCGCGATTGGCAACCGTTCCATATCGGAGGTTATCAAGATAGCCGAGGGTTTGCACGAAAAGAAAATCGGCGAGATCGCGGACGCCATCGCAAAACGGATGCCGGCGATCAAATTCATCCTTATTGCCGGCCCCTCAACCGCCGGAAAAACGACCTTCTCCAAACGCCTCGCCATCCAGCTTCGCGTGAACGGCATCAAAACCGCAAATATCTCCACGGATGATTATTTTCTCCCGCGCGAAGAAACCCCCAGGCTCCCCAATGGGGATTATAATTTTGAGGATATAACGGCGCTCGATCTGGATCTCTTCAATCAGCACCTCGAAGAACTCTACGCCGGCAAACCCGTTATGATTCCCAAATTTAATTTTACGACCGGCCGGGCCAGCCCCGAAAAAGCCAATCGGCTTGAACTCCCCAAGGAAATGCCGGTTATCATTGAGGGCATCCACTGCTTAAACGATCAACTGAGCCACGCGATCCGCCGCGAAAATAAGTATCTCATATACATCAGCGCGCTCACGCAGCTCAATATCGACGACACCAACCGCATACCCACAACCGATAACCGCCTTGTGCGCCGGATAGTGCGCGACAGCCTCTTCAGAAATTATTCCGCGCTCGAGACCCTGCGCCGCTGGCCGGTCGTCCGCGCGGGGGAGGAAAAAAACATCTTTCCGTATCAGGAGCAGGCGGACATCATGTTCAACTCCGCGCAGATCTACGAACTCGCTGTACTCAAAAATTTCGCGCTGCCGCAGCTGGTGCAGATCCCCCATACCGAGCCCGAGTACGGCGAGGCGCGGCGACTCGCGACTTTCCTGACGAGCTTTCTCGGCATCGATACCGACGGCATACCGCCGACGTCCATCCTGCGGGAATTTATCGGCCACAGCTCGTTTGATTACTGATCCGGGTCGCAGACGAGGGGCTAGAACAGGAGGTCGCTTGCGCGCAAAGCGGCTGTCCCGCGCGAAGCGTGCAAGGCAAGCGCGTACATGGCGAAGTACCCTCGGGGTAATGTACGCTCTTTCCCTCGCCTATGGCCATCCATTTCCAGAAGTAGGAGTACGTGCTTCTGGAATGCGAGGGACGCTCCCCTCCAGGTCGCAGGCGAGGGGCGAAAAAATTCTAGGTGGTGTGGTAGTAATACTCTTCGTAGATGGGCGTCAGGGCGTCGCCGTTATGGATGTGCTGAATGGCTTTGGCCAACACCCCCGCGCAGGAATGGATCTTGACCTTGCCGCTGGCCTTGTCGGGCGTGGCCACGGAATTGGTGCAGACTACCTCGCTTATGTCCGGGCAGGAATTTATGCGCGTAACAGCATCGCCGCAGAGTACCCCATGCACCACAGCGGCGGAAATTTTTTCCGCGCCATGCGCCTTTAACATACGCGCCGTTCCCAGCACCGAGCCGCCGGTTGATATCTCATCGTCAAATATGATGGCGTCTTTGCCCCGCGCGTCGCCGATTATATTTTGTATATGCGATTTATCGTCGTTCGCAGCCCGCCGCTTGTCCATAATCACAAAGGGCAGGTGCAGCATATGGGCATATTTTTCCACGCGCTTCGCGCCGCCGGCGTCGGGCGCGACCGCTACCGTGTTGGAGAGATCGCGGGTGCGGAGATGATCGATGATGATCGAATCGGCAAGGACGTGATCAACCGGTATCCTGAAAAAGCCCTGAATCTGCCAGGAATGCAGATTGAGCGTGATCACGCGATCTGCGCCCACGGTCTCCAGCAGATTCGCGACCAGGCGCGCCCCGATGGAGGTGCGGGGCTGATCCTTTTTGTCGGAACGCACATACGGAAAATAGGGCATGACTGCGGTAATGCGCGCCGGAGAGGAATAGCGCAGGGTATCGATCATGAAAAGCAGTTCCATGAGATTGTTATTTACGGGATCATTCGCGGTTTGGATCACAAAGACGTCATGATCGCGGACGGTTTCATTGATCTTGATAAATATATTTCCGTTGCTGAATTCCACAATCTCCCGCTTTGCAAGCGGGAGATCAAGGATCTCTGCTATTTCAGAAGCCAGGCTGGGATGCGAATTTCCCGCGAAGAGCTTGACCGAGCCGCGTCCGGTGAGGGTGTGCATACCCTTTCCTCTTTTCGATCAAAATTGAGGAATGCCTGTTTCCGGCAGTCCTTCCGCAGCGCCGACCGGAGGCAGAACTTCATCCTCCTTTTCGCCCGGCGCGAGCATTCCTCTGCTTTCTTCGGTTTGGAGTTTATCGAGACGCGAAGCCGTGGTATCACGCGAGACAAGAAAGGCAAAAGAAAGAGTGAGAATGAAAAATATGATCCCGAGAATGGTCGTGATGCGGGTCATGATATCGCCGCTCTGCGAGCCGATGCTGGAGGTTCCGCCGCCGCCAAAGAGCCCCATGCTGCCGGACTTGCCGGACTGGATCATAACCGCAACAACCAAAAGAATACAGACTATCGCGAAAAGTATAGCGAGCAGCGTAAGCATGACTTCCTCCACAATGGCATAAAGCTACTGAAACCGCTGCGGGCGGGCAACGCCTTTCAGGGGATAAATTTGACTATGCGCGCGAAGCTCTCCGCCTTCAGGCTCGCGCCGCCCACCAGAGCGCCGTCGATGTTGGGCATACGCATCAATTCGTCGATGTTCTTGTCGTTGACGGAGCCGCCGTACTGAATACGCAGATTCTCCGCGAGGGCAGGCGAATAAAGGGCGCTCAAAACCTTGCGGATATGGGCATGCATACTGTCGGCGTCATTGGGGGTGGCTGTTTTTCCCGTGCCGATGGCCCAGACCGGCTCGTACGCTATGGTCACGCGCGCGGCCTCGGCCTCGGAGATACCGGCGAACGCGCCGCGAACATGATCCTCGACCACAAATTCGGCCTTGCCCGCTTCGCGCTCCTCCAGAACTTCCCCTACGCACACTATGGGACCCAAACCCTTCGCGAGCGCCTTTTTGAGCTTCTTGTTGACGATCTCGTTATTCTCGCCGAAATAAGCGCGCCGTTCGCTATGCCCAAGAATGACATACTCCGCGCCGACAGCGAGAAGCATATCGGCGGAGACTTCGCCGGTATACGCGCCGCTGTCCTCAAAGTACATATTTTGCGCGCCCAGACGCAGTTTGGAACCCTGGATGAGCTGCGCCACAGCCGCGAGGCACGGAAAGGCGGGACAGATCGCGACGTCGCGATCCTGCGTATCGGCAAGCAGGGCGAGTAATTCCTTTACAAGCCCCTGCGCCTCCGCTGCGGTTTTATTCATTTTCCAGTTTCCGGCGAGGAAGGGTTTTCTCATATATTTCTCCAATCAGTCGTTCAGCGCCGCTACGCCCGGCAGGACGCATCCCTCCAGAAATTCCATCGAAGCGCCGCCGCCCGTCGAAACGTGCGTCATTTTCTCGGCAAGCCCGGCCTTGTTCACGGCGGCCACGCTATCCCCGCCGCCGATAACGGTCGTCGCTTTGATCGAGGCGAGTTTGGAGGCGACCGCGTTCGTTCCGGCGGCAAATTTATCAACCTCAAAAATACCCATCGGCCCGTTCCAGACCACCGTGCCCGCCTTGTCGAGAATACCGTCGACGAGCGCAATGGTTTTGGGTCCAATGTCCACGCCCGCCCAGCCCTCGGGGATATCCCCCTCTATGGTCATGGTTTCGGCGGATTTGCCCTTTGCGGGATCCGCCAGGAGATCGGCGATACTTGACTTCGTGATAACGTCGTCGACCGGAAGCACAAGCTGAATCCCCTTCTCTTTGGCCTTTTTCAGAATTCCCTCGGCCACCGGAAGATCCTCCGCTGTAAATATGGAGTTACCGATATTCCGCCCAAGCGCCTTCGCGAAGGTATAGGTCATGCCCCCGCCGATGATGATGCTGTCGGCCTTGTCCATCAGATTTTCGATAACGCCAATCTTCGAGCTGACCTTCGAGCCGCCCAGAATCGCCACAAGCGGGCGCGTGGGATTCGCGACCGCATCGCCCAGGAACTTAATTTCTTTTTCCATTAAGAAGCCGGAAACAGCCGTGGACATATATTTTGTGATGCCCTCCGTTGAGGCGTGAGCGCGATGGGCGGTGCCAAAGGCGTCGTTGACGTATATATCCGCGAGCGCCGCCAACTGCTTGCTGAACCCCGGATCATTCGCCTCTTCCTCGGCGTGGAAGCGAAGATTCTCGAGCACCAGGATCTCCCCGGGCTGCAAGGCCTTCGCGAGCTTCTCCGCCTCGGCGCCGACGCAATCGGGGGCAAGGCTGACCTGTACGCCCGGAAGCCGATCCTTCAGCACCGCTGCCGTCGGCGCGAGCGAATATTTGGGATTCGGACCGCCCTTGGGCCGCCCGAGATGGCTCATCAGAATCAGCGAAGCGCCGCCGTCAAGGATCGCGCGGATGCTCGGAAGCGCGGCGTCAATGCGAGTAGCGTCGCTCACCTGAAGTTTCTCGTCCAGCGGAACATTAAAATCAACGCGCATGATCACGCGCTTCCCGCGCATATCCACGTCGCGAATGGTTTTTTTCGCCATGGCACTTCCTCCTTATTTTGCGTCACACCCCGGAGATCTTCTTTAAGAGATCCACAACGCGGCAGGAATAGCCCCACTCGTTATCGTACCAGGAGACGAGCTTAAAGAAGCGCTTTTCGCCCTTGAGGTTATTCTGGAGCGTGGCAAGGGAATCGTAGATCGAAGAGCGCTCGTCATGGATAAAATCGGTGGAAACGATTTCCTCATTTGCAACGCCCAGGAACCCCTTCAGGTATGAATCGGCGGCCTTTTTCAGGAGGCTGTCGATCTCTTCAATAGAAGTATCGCGCTCGGCGCGGAAGGTTAAATCCACAACCGAAACGTCGGGAGTCGGTACGCGGAAAGACATACCCGTGAGCTTGCCCTTGGTTGCGGGGAGTACCTCGCCCACAGCCTTCGCCGCCCCCGTGGTGGAGGGGATGATGTTGATCGCCGCCGCGCGCCCGCCGCGCCAATCCTTTTTGGAAGGGCCGTCCACCGTTTTTTGGGTGGCGGTATAGGAGTGGATGGTCGTCATCAGACCGGTCTCCACGCCAATGCCCTCTTTTAAGAGAACATGCACAAGCGGCGCGAGACAATTGGTGGTGCAGGAGGCGTTCGAGATGATGGTATGCTTCGCGGCGTCATACTCGCCGTCGTTAACGCCCATCACGATGGTTTTCACGTCGCCCTTGCCCGGCGCCGTCAGAAGAACCTTTTTGGCGCCTGCGGCGATATGCCCCTGCGCCTTCTCGGAATCGTTAAAAAGACCGGTTGACTCGATAACATACTCGATACCCATATCCTTCCAGGGCAGGGTGGAGAGATCCTTCGCCGCAAGCACGCAGCGGATCTTGTGCCCGTTCACGACCAGAACGTCGTCGAGTTCGGCCGAAGCGGAACTTTTTTCGGTGGCGAGTTTGCCGCCAAAGCGCCCATGAACGGAATCATATTTTAATTGGTACGCAAAATATTTCGCGTCGTTGGTCACGTCCACAACAGCCGCGACGTCAAACAACTTGCCCAGCATGCCCTTATCCACCATAGCGGCGAAAACAAGCCGTCCGATACGGCCAAAACCATTGATTGCGACTTTGACTGCCATAGGTATCCTCCGGAAATCGGTCTGACGAAGATGCACACCCTCGCCTGAATACAATATTCCTGCTATATGCTTTCGAGGTCAAATGAATTCAGCGCGCGCGCTGAAGAGGGGGATAAAAACTACAAAGACAGGGAAACCGATGAATTGAGCGCGGTCAAAGCCATGCCGGAGCGGCGGATACCGATGATTTTTTGAGATTTGGGAACAGTTATCGCATACGGGAGTAATTCAGTATGGTATACAGCGCATGGCGCTCTGCCGTTCTGCGGATGTGCCGAAGCGCCTTACCTTCGAAAAAGCGCTCCGCAGGTGCTGCAAAAAAGACCAAAACATTTGGCCACGAAAAATACCGAATAAAACCTCGAATCACAAGACATTTGGCCACGAACAAAACCGAATGAAAGCTCGAAAAAAATCCAAAACAGCAAAAGGGTTTTGGGCTTGCGGCCTGCAAGCACGAACAAGGCAAAAAGCATCAAGAAAGCCTTCACTACAGGCTCGCGGTTTTTGGTTTTGGCTTTTACCCCAAATCTTTTTTAGGCTTTTCAGTTTTTATTCGTGTAATTCGTGGCAGAGTGTCTTTTTTGTGCTTGCAGGGCGAATCTTGCCTCCGGGGTGCGCGTTCCGCTGAAAAGGGCTTCAGCCCCGGAGCAGTTTCACCACATCGGAAGGCAAAATAGCGGGTATGGCGGATTCCGTAAAATCCCTGATGTTATGCGTAACGATATAGTCGGCCTGGATACGCCGGGCGCATGATGCCTGTACCGCGTCTTCAAAATCTTTCATATTGCCCGAGAAGGCGGTGAGAATGTCGCCCTTCCGAACGTCTGTGAGATGAACAATCGCCAAAAGCGTTTGCACAGCGCCGCGAACCGCATTCGGCGTGATATATTTCCGGAGTATATACATAACGTCTGTTACGCTTATTGCGGAAATAAAACCGTCGGCATGATTTGTTTCACAGTACCGCATAATTTGCAGGGAATCTGCATACCCTTTGCGCTTTGCGATGACGTCTATGATAATATTGGTATCGAGAAAAAGTCTCTTTCCATTATTTGACGCCATGTTTTTTCAGTCTTTCCGCTTTTGCGCTCTTCGCATCAACATTGCAGGGGACAAGACCAAGCAGGCTATCGGAAAGGAAGGAGACTGTTTTCCCCATACCCAGGAGGCGGGCAACCGGCTGGCCGTTTTTTGTAATGATGATCTCCTGCGCTGAAGCCAGATCAAGATATTTTCCGAAGTTATTCTGCATATCTGTTGAATTCACAATCATGGAACACCCTCCGTATACGCGCATGGTATCCGTAATATATCCGAAATAGCTAAAATATTCAAGCATAAATTAGCTATTTTGACAACGCATACCTACGGATAGCTTGGTAAAACGCCTGATGCCAGAGCAGCTTCTCCGACTTGACGGGATTTTTCTCATGCGCCATAAGCGGCCTTTCTATAAAGTATTGCGTACTATAGAAAAGCGCGGGGAGAAGTCATCCGATTTTATGGAATATTACGCGCAAGACGAAAACCAAGACTGTTGAACCCGGAGTACGGGTAGTTGAAGTGCCGATACGCGGAAGTCAGATGCTCGGCATTATTGCTCCAACTGCCGCCGCGCTCGACCCGGTCCGAGCCCAATGCGGAGCCGGTCGGATCACTTACCGCGCTTGTTCCCAATGCCCCATACCAGTCCCAGACCCATTCCCACACATTGCCGTGCATATCGTGTACATCCCAGGCGTTCGCAGTCTTTTTGCCCACCTCATGCGTTTTACTGCCGCTATTACCACTGTACCAACCCCAATCATCATCCCATGTATCGCCGGGATTGTACACTGTAGTGGTTCCCGCGCGACAGGCATACTCCCACTCCGCTTCCGTCGGTAAACGATACCCATTGGCGTTCCAATTCGCGTCGACGCCATTCCATGCGGCATTATCACTCGCAGGCACTTCGCCCCAGGTTGATGGGTCTGTACTGCTGCCGATGGTGTACACAGGCGTCAGGTTTTCTGCCATGCTGAGCTTATTGCAGAACACAAGCGTTTCATACCAACGCACACGTTCCACAGGACGCTTCGCCTGTACCTCGCCTGACGCAACGCCTGTCGTAAAGGAACTCGGATTACTCCCCATCACCTGTTTATACAATTCCTGCGTGACCTCGTACTTGCCCATCAAAAAATCTTTGGTAAGCGTCACCTGGCGATTACTGCCCATCGTAAAAGTACCTGATGAGATGGATACCATAACGTGGGACTCCGGGGCAACCCACGGAGTGGAACTGCTCCCGCCGGACGAATTGCCCTGATTGGAACCATTACCATTGCTTGTCAAGCCGTTACTGCCGGTTCCGGAATCATCGGGATCGCCGCTGCATGCCGCGATACCCATGAGGACACAGGCGGCTGCAACAAACACAAGAACCATGAAAATACAACTGATGGAAAAATTTTTGTGTACATACTTGCTGCCGGACATCTATTGCCTCCTTTGGATATAGAGGAGCGCTCGGGTCAGTACCTTACCCACAGGGTACAGGCCATATACTAGTTATTCCGCGCAAGACGGAACCCGATATTGAAGCCCTCGTCATTGTTCGGGGGGTCGCCGTCCCGATGCGTGGAAGTCAGGTACTCAACATCACTGTCCCATCCGCCGCCGCGCAAGACACGGCGCAACCCGGATGTGGGGCCGGTCGGATCGCTCACTACACCCGACCCTAACAGTTCGAACCAGTCCCAAACCCACTCCCATACATTCCCGTGCATATCATATAACCCCCAGGCATTGGGCGTTTTTTTGCCAACCTCATGCGTTTTGGCACCGCTGTTGCCTGACATATACCCGTACCAACCTCAGGCATCATTCCATGTATCCCCGAGATTGTAGGCAGTCGTTGTCCCCGCGCGGCAGGCATACTCCCACTCCGCCTCCGTCGGCAAACGATACCCATTCGCATCCCAATTCGCGGTGGCGCCATTCCACGCAGAATTATTACCGCTCGTCGGTACAGAACCCCAAACTGAAGGATCTGGACTCCCGCTTATGCTGTATACAGGCGTTAATCCTTCCAGTACGCTCAACTTATTGCAGAATACAAGCACACTATACCAGCTTACCTGTTCCACAGGACGCTTTGCCTGTACCTCGCCTGACGCAGCGTCGTCTTCATACCAACTCGGATTGCTCCCCATCACCGACGTATATAATTCCTGCGTGACTTCGTACTTACCCATAAGCAAGCCTTTGGTGAGCGTAACGCTGGCACTGTCCATCTGAAAAGTACCGGGCGCGATAAATATCATGGTAAGATTTGCCGTGCTTATCTCCTCACCTGAGCTCATTGTGCTTGCGCCGGATGCGGCAGACGCTGAACTGCTGTCCGCATCGTCAAGCGGATGCTCCCTGCACGCCGCGAATGCGAGAACCGCGAAAATACAACTGACGCAAAAAATTTTGACAGCATATTTACTGCCGGACATTTACTGTCTCCTTTGGATATATTTGCACATAACAAAATATATAAGTACATGAATTGCGATTTTTTTTGACAGGCGAATTTTATACTGCGTCTTTAGCTGCACGAAGTGTGTAAAGCAAGCGCCATCGCCTTCCTGACAGGGAAGGCGATGGGCTGCGAATGTCGGGGTAAAAACGCAGTGCCGATTTTATGGATCCTCGCTGCGCCGCAGAGCGTATTTTACCCATGCCCTAGTTATTACGCGCAAGACGAAACCCACGAGCGTCGTCGTCCTTGAAGCCCGGGTTGACGCCGCTCCGATTTGCGGAACGCAGGTCATTGGTATTACTCCTGTCCCAACTGCCGCCGCGAGAGATCCGTTCCGTGCCCGACGCAGGGCCGGTCGGATCAGTTACTGCGCTTGATCCCAGCGACGCCACATACCAGTCCCATACCCATTCCCACACATTACCGTGCATATCGTATAAGCCCCATTCATTGGGAGCCTTTTTGCCCACCTCATGCGTTTTACCGTCGCTATTACCATTGTACCAACCCCAATCATCATCCCATGTATCGCCGAGATTGTACGTTGTGGTGGTTCCCGCGCGGCAGGCATACTCCCACTCCGCTTCCGTCGGTAAACGATACCCATTCGCGTCCCAATTCGCGGTAATACCACTCCATTCAGCATTGCGCCCATCAGGTACTTCGCCCCAAGTTGCAGTATCTGTGCTGCCGCCTTTAGCATATACAGGAGTCAATCCTTCCAGTATGCTCAATCTGTTACAAAATACAATCGCACTATACGAGTTTACTGTCTCCACAGGACGCTTCTCCTGTACCTCGTTCTCCGCCGGAGAATCCGCAAACTGACTCGGATTTGTTGCCATCACCAGTTGATACAATTCCTGCGTCACCTGATACTTACCCATATAAAACGCTTTGGTAAGCGTCACCGGACGGCTGCTGCCCATCGTAAAAGTACCTGCCACGACAGGAACCATGACGTGCGACTCCGGGGCAACCCACGGAGTGGAACTGCTCCCGCCGGACAGATTGCCCGCAGACGAATTGCCGCCCGCGCCCGATATGCTGCTTGCGGATATACTGCCGCCGGACGCATCGCTGCTGTCAGAACCGCTCCCGCCAGACAGATTGCCCGCTGATGAACTGCCGCCATGGTATCCATTACTGCTTATGCTTGCATCTTCGGGATCGCCCCCGCACGCCGCAATACCCACCGCGAACACAAGAACCGCAAAAATACAACTGATGAAACCTTTGTTGCTGAACATCTACTGCCTCCACTCTTTCAAATTTGTGTGAAATATAACGAAATGAACGTATATTGTCCAATAGTGTCTATATTGTAATGTTTCGCACAAATTGTCAAATAAATTCTGCGCTCGCCTCTTCGCAGCGATTTGAGCCAGAGGTTCGCGCTCTTGGCCAAAAGCGGAGACTCAAGAATTTGTATCGGGAGGTAATCGCCTGTAATCAGATATTTCCCCGGCATGGATTGCTCTGCCGTGTATTTTCGCTTCCCTGATAGAAAAGCGCGAGGCGTGTTTATGCCCTGTGGGTATATCGGGTTCGCTTTTTTTATTTTTTGCGGGGGTAATCACCCAGTGTATACACAAAGACTCCCGGAAACGCATCCATTCCGAAAAAAAGACCTAAGCTACAGCCCCCTTTCGGGGGCGTAGGCACCATTTGGAAGCGCGCTTACAGCACAGCGGCGCACACAACACGGAAACCGATACGGTAATCTCTTGACCAGGGAGCGGCGCGCTCGCGGGCGGCGGAGCGCAGCGCCTTCGCTTCATCGTCCCAACTCCCGCCGCGAAAAACCCGGGGCAAGCCTGCGGCAGGTCCCGTGGGATCAGTCCCCGCGCCTATAGTCGTGTAATAGCCTTCGCCGTAGCGATCCCAGCACCACTCCCGCGCGTTCCCGTGCATATCAAAAAGCCCCCAGAGGTTCGCCGACTTTTTCCCGACCTCATGCGTTTTATTGATGCTGGTGTCACGGTACCATCCGGTAGTATTGTTGATGATACTGCCGGTGTGATACGCGGTCGATGTTCCGGCGCGGCAGGCATACTCCCACTCCGCCTCGGTCGGCAGGCGATACCCATCCGCCTCATCGTCCATAGCCGCTGCGTCCCAGGCCGCGAAATTGGGGTGTCCGTCCGCATCGGGCATAGTTCCCCAGTCCGCCGGATCCGCGCTGCCCAGTATGCTGTATACAGGCGCGAGCCCGGCATGGATGCTCAGCCTGTTGCAGAACACCAGCGCGTCATACCAACTGACCTGTTCCGCCGGACGCTTTGCCTGGACTTCACCCGCAGCCGGAGAACCCCTGAAAGAACTCGGGTTGCCGCCCATCACCGCTGTATATAATTCCTGGGTGACTTCGTACTTGCCCATAAGCAAGCCCTTGGTGAGCGTCACCAAATGCTGCGTTTCCTTTGCAGGCTCGCGATCCGCCTCGCCGGAGGGACTGCCCATCGCGAAAGTACCGTGGGGGATTTGTACCATAACCACGGGCGGAACCTCAAGGCTGCCCGCGCTCGATTCGCTGCCGGTTGATCCGGCGCTGCCCCAGCTAAAACCGTCCTGATCGCCGCAGGCCGCAAAGGATCCGCAGAGAATAACGAATGTGGCAAAGCCCAGAATTCTCTCCGGAAATACGCGAATTTTCATCATTGCCGCCTCGGGCGATTTTTACAGCTTCAGCCTGTACTCAACCGTAACCGATTCTGAGCGCAGGTTAAAAACGGTGACGGAATACTCGTTGGTTTCCCAGTTTGCCAAGACGGAAGAGATGATATAGGCCTGATCGTTATAAACAGGTTCGCCCAGTTTTCCCATAATCAAAGATACAAGCGTCTTGAAGTACGAGACGCAATCCTCGGCGGTGTCATTGTTTTTCAGCGACCGGTACAAAGAATAGATTCTGAAAACATGGCCGCCCCGTATGGAGACCGATATCCAGCTATCCTCACCCTCTATATCTATCCCGCCGCCGCCATATACCTGCCATCCCTCCGGCGTATGGATCGACGTAAGGCGCAGACCTTTATTGGAGCACAACTGCAGAAATTCGTCATGCGGCATTCCAAGATAGATCCCGAGTACACCAATATCGGGCTTTTGCATTTCGGCGGCGGACGTAAAAGAAACGGATACCAATACTATACAAAAAAGCATAAAACATCTGCGGAACATAATCTCACCTCGCAAACAAATAATTGAATACCTCTATTAAATTATATACAACAAAAAATCAGAAATTCAACTATTTATCGGGCGTACGCAGCACCTCGGTAAAGGCGGATTGCGGTATCTCGACGCTGCCGAAAACCTTCATCCGCTTCTTGCCCTCCTTTTGCTTCTCGAGCAGCTTGCGCTTGCGCGTGATATCGCCGCCGTAGCATTTTGCGGTCACATTTTTGCCCATGGAACCGATGGTCTCGCGCGCGATGATCGTCCCGCCAATCGCCGCCTGGAGCGGGATCTTGAACTGGTGCCTCGGGATCAGATTTTTGAGGCGCTCGACGATCTGGCGGCCGCGAAGCTGCGCGCCGCTGTGCACGACAAGCTGCGAGAGCGCGTCCACCTGCTTTCCGTTGACAAGGATATCCACGCGCGCGAGGTCAACCGCCTCGTAACTCGCGATCTCATAGTCAAACGAGGCGTAGCCCCGGCTGACCGATTTGAGGCGGTCGTAAAAATCGTAGACTATCTCCGCGAGCGGCAGATCAAAGCTGAGCTGGATCCGGCGCTCGTCGAGATACTCCATGCCGCGCTGCGCGCCGCGCTTCTCGAGGCAGAGGGGGATGATCGCGCCCATATACTCCGCAGGCGTGATGATGACCGCCTTGACAAAGGGCTCGGCGGCGCGCTCGACGTACTGCGGTTCGGGATATTTGACGGGGTTATCCACAATCAGTTTTGTGCCATTGGTTAAATACACCTCGTATTCCACCGTCGGCGAGGTGATGATGATATCCTGATCGAATTCGCGCTCGAGCCGCTCCTGCACGACCTCAAGATGCAGGAGCCCCAGAAAACCGCAGCGGAACCCGAAGCCGAGCGCCTGCGAAGAGTCCGGCTCGTAGATCAGCGAGGCGTCGTTCAGTTTGAGCTTTTCCATGGCGCTCTTTAAGGAAACATAGTCCTCGGACTTCATCGGGTAGATCGAAGCGAAAACCATCGGCTTCACGTCGCGAAAGCCGGAGAGCGCCTGTGGGATCGGGCGGTCGGCGTGGGTTAACGTGTCGCCGATGCGCGTATCTGAAACCGTTTTGACGCCCGCGATGATATAGCCCACCTCGCCGGCGCCGAGTTCGCGGCGCGCCTCAAAGCCGAGCTTCAGCACCCCGAGATCGTTGATCTCGTAGCGCTGCCCGGTTTGCATGAGCGTAACGGCGTCCCCCGCGCGGGCGACGCCGGAGAATACCCGCACAGTCATGATCGCGCCGCGGTAGGAATCGTACTTCGAATCGAAAAGGAGCGCCGCAAACGGCTCTGCGGTCGCGTCTTTCGGAGACGGGATACGCGCGACAATCGCCGCGAGGAGCGCGTCGATGTTTATACCCATCTTCGCGCTTATTTGCAGCACCTCATCGGGATCGAAACCGAGTTCATGCTCGATCTGGTGCATCACGAGCGGGATATTCGCGCTCGCGAGATCGATCTTGTTGATAACCGGAATGATCGCGAGATTATGCTCCATCGCGAGATACATATTCGCGAGGGTTTGCGCCTCCACCCCCTGCGAGGCGTCGATCAGGAGCACCGCCCCCTCGCAACTCGCGAGCGCGCGCGAGACCTCATACGAAAAATCGACGTGCCCGGGGGTATCGATCAGGTTGAGGACATATTCCGCGCCATCCAGCAGGCGGTACGGCATACAGACCGTCTGCGACTTAATGGTGATCCCGCGCTCCTTCTCAAGCTCCATATCGTCGAGCACCTGCGCGGCGTGCCCTGTCTTCGCGAGTATCCCTGTTTCCTCAAGCATACGGTCGGCCAGGGTGGATTTCCCGTGGTCGATATGCGCGATGATCGAAAAATTGCGTATTCGTGTGCAGTCTGTCATGCCTGAAAATGTACGCAATGCGGCAGGGCGGGTGTATTGCGAGCGTATGCAGCGGGAGCGGCGTTTTATCTGAGCGGCACCATAGGGTTTTTTGTTGGGGAGCAGTTGTCGCATACGGAAGGGAAACGCGTACAACCGCCATTGCGGGGAAGCGCTCTGCCGTTCCACGGATGAACCGAAGCTCCTTACGGAATGAAAACGTCCCGCCGCGAAAATGCAAATGCATACGCCGTCATCCAAAATAGCGCACAGGGAACCGGAGGTTCCCTGTGTACTCAAAGACTACAGCTTTGCACGTATACTTCGACTGAGGTACGGTTTTACGGCGTATGTATCCCTGCATTGTCGTAATAGTTTTGGGTTTGAGCGTACTGTGTCCAATCCGCCGCCAGGTTGAAGCTTGTGGTCGCTCTTTTGCCCGGTTTTCGTATCAGCGTACCTGTAGGGGAATTTACCCCGCCCCCTATCGTCCCCACACAGTCTATGGCTGTATTACTTTGGTAGAGTACGACCACACTGCTGACTGTAAAACTCGTGATACGGTTGACTTCGTAAGCAAGAATCACACCAGACAAATCCGCTACAGCTCGAACAGTTGCAGACGCAGCAGAATTTGCAAGGACATAGGTCGCGTTGGCAGGGATGCTGCCGGTGAGATCATAATTATAATAGTTTACGGGTTTTACAGTTGCGGTAAGAGCAAGCGACGCCAGGCTCCATCCGCTTAAAGAAAAGGGGTAAGGATTTGGGTTGTAAAGTTCGATGTACTTGTTGTTGCCTGTACCCAGGCAATATTCCGAAATAAAAATGTTGGTAAACGCATACGGCGGCAAAGATGTATCGAATTTTATTTGATACGTGCCGGTATCGTCGCTCGCATATGCCCAAATACGGATATAGTATTGTTGACTCACAGTGAGCACGTGCGCAACCGCCAAAGCCCCGCTATACAGGCGCGATTGCGTTCCTATTGCGGCACCAACACTGTTATACACCTGTATATACACGCCACTCGCTGAATTCAGTGTGTCAAAGGCAATATAGCTATACTGCGCCGCAGCAGTTGCTGTAAAACTAAACCATTGCGCCCCGCCGGAAGTAAGGCTGCCATCGGCAAAGGTATTCACGGTGAGCGGAATGACGCTTGTGCCGGGCGGCAAAATGAATGTATTAAACCCTATCTGGTACGCCCCTGTATAACTGTTGTCATAGGGCGTTACTTTGATGTAGTAGATCTGCCCAATCGTGAGCGTTCGCGAAACACGCATGGTGCTGTTGTATAAACGCGATTGACTCCCGACCGTTGCGCCGCTTGCGTCATATACCTGCGCATACACGCCATAGCTTGAATCCAGCGTACCAAATGCGGCGTGAATGTACTGCGTTGCCGCCGTGGCGGTAAAACTGAACCACTCTGCCCCGCCGGAAGCAAGGCTGCCATTGGCAAAGGTATTTGCGGTAAGCGGAGTATAACTTGCCGGAGGGAATTCGCCCGGCGCAAAAGATGATGCGGTAAATCCTATCTGGTATGTCCCTGTATAGCCGCTGTTATAGGGCGTTACTCTGACGTAGTAGTCCTGCCCAATCGTGAGCGTTCGCGATACATACGTGGTGCTGCTGTATAAGCGCGATTGGCTCCCTACAAAAGCGCCGCTTGCGTCATACACCTGCATATACACACCATAGCTTGAATCGAGCATACCAAAAGCGGCGTGGATATATTGCGCCGCTGCCGTGGCGGTAAAGCTGAACCACTCTGCCCCGCCGGAAGCAAGGCTCCCGTTGGCAAATGTGTTAGCGGTGAGCGGAGTGCCTGTGCCGGGCGGCAAAAAGCCGGCATCGAACCCTATCTGGTGGGTCCCCGTATAACTGTTGTCATAGGGCGTTACTTTGATGTAGTAGATCTGCCCAATCGTGAGCGTTCGCGATACATACGTGGTAGAGCGGAAGAGCGGCGTGTAGGGAAAGAGTGTGTTAGACGGTGTGG